>CAZHEZ010000053.1:27779-40031 GCA_964531315.1 uncultured Candidatus Obscuribacterales bacterium
AGCGATTAGTGAGCTGTTTAAGAACGCGCAGGACGCTTATGCTGACAACGTTCGTGCTGACTTATTTCGGAAGGAACGGTTGCTCATCATCCGTGATGACGGGATCGGAATGACGCCTGAAGAGTTCGAGGACAGGTGGCTCACGCTAGGGACCGAGAGCAAGGTCAAAGACGGGCCTATCGCTCTTCCACCAAAACCGCATGGAAAGCCAGATCGGCCAATCATGGGTGAGAAAGGTATCGGACGGCTGGCGATAGGAGTAATAGGACCGCAAGTCTTAGTCTTGACGAGAGCGGTGAGGGAAAACCAGAAATCGGATCTGGTTGCTGCGTATGTCAACTGGCGAGTTTTTTCGTATCCCGGAATAAATCTCTCAGACATTGAAATTCCAATCCGACACTACAGCGGAGTGAAATTTCCAAATCAAAGCGATATCGACGAGATGGTGGCGGAATTTTTGCAGTCTACTAAAACTTGGACAAAGGAAATCGGAGCGTCGGAGCTAAAAATCATTCAGTCGGAAGTGGAACGATTTTCCTTTGATCCACGCTTTTTCAATGATGAACTAGACGGTCCCAAACTTACGAACAAGGAAGCTGGGACTCAATTCTTTGTAATGCCTGTTGACGAATTGTTAATAAGAGACGCGGAAAACTCGGGACAAGAAGTCGAGACAGCATCGCCTCTCACAAAGGCGTTAATTGGATTCTCAAACACTATGCTTCCTCGTCATCAGCAGCCAGTAATTAATACCAAGTTTGTTTTCTTCTCGACTCCAGAGACGCGACAGGATTTGATTTCGGAGCTCGAATTCTGGACGCCGGAAGAATTCGAAATGGCCGATCATAAAATCGCGGGCAAGTTTGATGAATACGGTCAGTGGCGCGGCACCGTAAATATTTACGGTCAAGAAAGCATTAAGCATAAGGTGAACTGGCTGGATAGTGGTGGTGGTCCCACGGACTGTGGTCCCTTTTCGATCAGATTCGCTTATGTACAAGGGCGGGCTGCCGAAAGCCGAATACCGTACGACAAGCATGCAACCATTATTCAAAAGCTGAATAGAATCGGCGGACTATACTTATATCGGGATGGCATCCGCATTTTACCCTACGGGGACACCGATTTTGACTTTCTGGATATAGAGAAAAATCGAACAAAGAGCGCCTCATATTACTACTTTTCATATCGCCGAATGTTCGGTGCTATAGAAATTAGTCAAGGATCTAACGCAGCGTTGAGCGAGAAGTCTGGACGCGAAGGGTTTAGAGACAACAAAGCATACAGACAGTTTAAGGAGATCCTCAAGAATTTCTTTCTGCAGCTCGCCACTGATTTCTTTCGTGAAGGTGGTGCGTACTCTGATTTCTTTTCACAGCAAAAAGAAGAATTTGATCGGCTTCAGCAAGCGCGCAAGGAAAGAGAAAAACAGACAACCGCAAGAAGAGCACTATTTAGCGCGCAGTTGGAGACAGCATTCAAGAAGTTTGATAGCGGTCAAATTGAACGAGAAGTTTCCGAAATTGTTGATACGACAAAGGAAAAATTGCAGGCAGTTTCTACTGAATCCGATCCAGAAATTGCCGTACAACAATTATTAAAGACTGAAATCCAAGCAGGCGAGCGGTTCCGAGGGGTATCACAAGCTCTTCGTGTTTCAAAGCCACGAGGAATCGGTTTGAATAAACAACTCTCGCGAGACTGGGAAGCATACCAGATTGAAGCAGAGCGATTACAAGATACGATATTGGCAAAAGCAGAATCGGAGGTGCATCAACTTGTGACTTCTGTGGCTGCTGAGGCGAAGATCGCGCTAAACAATCGACGTCGAGTGGACGAGTTACTTAAGACAAGAACGTCAGAAAGCCGACAACGTGTAAACCAGGCAAATAGAGAGGTAAGTTCGACAGTTGATGGATTCAGGGAGCAAGCGTTGACCCGAATCAAACAGTCACAACAAAACTTTGAATCCGAACTAAAGAACCTTCTAGAACGTGCTGCAACAAGTAACTATTCCGAGATATCAGATAAAGATCTCGCGACCTTGATCGATGGGCTGGAGAAAGATCTGACCCTGTTAACTGAAGATACGGTCAGAGTGATTACCAGTTTGCAGCAGCAGTTTGAATTGCTTCGCCTGGGAGATGAGATCGAAAAATTCGATAGCTTGGATGTTGCTGAATCAATGGAATCAGAGTTGTTGGAGCTGCGTGAAAAATCCGAACAAGAATTGCAACTCGTTCAGATAGGAATGGCGATAGAAATCATTAATCATGAATTCAACCAGAGTGTGCGATCAATTAGAAATAATCTAAAGCGGCTTAGCGCCTGGGCATCGGCGAATCCCAAGATTGCTGACATTTATCGCGAGCTCCGAGCGAGTTTTGATCACCTGGATGGATACTTGGCGTTATTTACCCCGCTCCACAAGCGATTGTATGGAAGTCCGATTGAAATACAAGGTTCCGAAATTCAGCGCTTTGTGAAGGACGTTTTTGCGGAGCAATTGAAGAATTTCAAGATAACTTTGGAAACGTCCGAGGAATTCGACAACTACAAGATGACTCTTTTCCCGGCTTCAATTTATCCTGTTTTTCTCAACCTGATCGATAACGCAATTTTCTGGATTAAGGACAAGAGCGGCAAGCGTTGCATAAATCTCGACGCAGACGATCAGGGACTGATCGTTAGAGACAATGGTCCTGGCGTTGGCAAGCGAGACTGGGAGCGAATTTTCGAGATGGGTTTCACGAGAAAACCTGGAGGCCGAGGTATGGGTTTATACATCTCCAGAGAGGTACTGGAACGGGCTGGCTATCGTCTCACCATAGAACGCAACGTAACTGGTGGAACTCAGTTTCGCATAACTAAGCAACAGGATGAGCAAAAGTGACAGTACAAACATTTTCCCAACGCTCCGAAGTTATCGCAGGAGATTTTCTCCAGACGGTGGTTGTTCTGGATGACCAAGCATTTTTCCAACCCCGTCCAGAGAAAGTTAGTGAATTAAAGGAACCGCCGTTGAGGATGGCGGAGTCGACAAATCAAGCTGTTCAAGCTAAGAGCGACGCTGTGACAAGCCAAAGTGAAGGCGGCGCAGAAGAAATAGTCCCCTCGGAAAAGTCAGCTGACCCTTCGAGTGAACCAGATGCTGTCAGTGAGTCCCATGATCTTTACGCTAAGGTTGTTATAGATTCCTTTGGAAAGAAGGGTCTCATTTGCTCTGTTTTCAGACCTGAGCAGGAGGAGAACGCAACTGACGATTTTCTGCCAGCCCTTCGACGAGCAGATTTAGTGGTTTTGGATTGGATTATCCATAAGGACGATGGAAAAACCGCCTTGTCCGCCATCAAGAAATTAACTCAAGGCAATGGGAATTCCGAGCGAAGAACTTTGCGATTAATTGCGGTCTACACAGGTCAAAATGACCTTCGTGAAATTGCAAAACGCATCCGGGACTCTCTCGGTGAAGGCGGTATCAATGCATCTTTGAGCGATCAGGATTGTACGGTAAATGCGCCCGCCACAACCATTTGCGTTTTCGCAAAACCGGATGTAGAGGTCGCCACTGACTTAAAGGGACGAGTGATTCCGTTCGAGAAATTGCCGTCAAAACTCATTCAGGAGTTTGCAAAAGCCACCTGCGGACTGATTCCGAATCTATTGCTTTCAGCCTTGTCGGCATTGCGACAATCTACTCATATGTTATTGCATCAGCTAAACAAGGATCTCGATGCAGCTTTTCTATCCCATCAGTGTCTGTTAGCACAACCGGAAGATGCTCGGCATCTGGCTCTTGAACTTGTTGCAGACGAGTTCAGAGCAATTATGGACGAGTATGGAGTTCTTGAGTCAATGAGCAAAGAAGCCATCGAATCTTGGCTGAGCGAAAAACATCCGAATGGGTTAACCATAACACTGCCTGCAGGAAGCGGAACTAAAACTCAAACGTTCACAATTGAGCAGGCATACAAACTACTGGAAAATGGTTTTGGGGCGGAAAAAGGCTCGCTTCAATTGGCCAACAGTGCGAAAAACAGTCTCACAAGACTTTTTCTGGAGACAGAAGACGATGCACAAAACCTCGACAATCATTTTGCCATGTTAACTTCGTGCAAGAGCCGATATAAGCTAGAACAGCCTATCCCAATGCTGACGTTAGGAACGATAGTTTCTTTTGGAGAAGGGCAAGACAAAAAATTTCTTGTTTGCATCCTTCCAGTTTGTGACAGCGTGCGTTTAAAGGAGGCTCGTTCCTTTCCGTTCTTGCCCCTAACGATAGATGCATCGAAAGTCTTTTTTGTTGCACGACACAACGATGCTTTTCTCAATCTGCGCCTAAATGATGCGCCTTTCGAGATTGTAATGAAGAGCTTTAAACCAACTGCAAATGATAAAGTCATTAAAGCATTCCTGACAGGGGAAACTTATCAGTTCACTGCGGAAGACGGCACAGTCTTTACTTGGATTGGGGAGTTGAAATTTGCGCAGGCTCAGCGCGTAATCTTTGACTTTGCCGCCAGGATAGGTCGCGTCGGACTAGATGAATCTGAATGGTTGCGAGAGAAGCGAAATTCCTAACAAAACACTTCACTATCTCTGTTTGTCTGTGGTCGACTCAACATTTATGTCTGCGAAAAACACAAAAAAGAAGCTTGTACCGAGTGAAACAGACATCTACTCGCCAGCAAAGCGAAGCCTGATTATGTCGAAGGTTAGAAGCAAAGGGACAGCCCCGGAGCTTGCGGTCCGAGCAGCTCTTCGCATGTTGCGTGTTAATTATCGAGTAAATCGCAAAGACCTTCCCGGAAGACCGGATATTGTTATTTCAGCCAAAAGATTAGTCATTTTTGTGCACGGTTGTTTTTGGCACGGACACGACTGCCCCAAGGGATTGAAGCTTCCCCAAAAGAATTTTGAATTTTGGAACAACAAAATCGCAGAAACGAAGATACGCGATAAAGTTCGCATTAACTCTTTGGCTGAGATTGACTGGCGAGCAGCAGTCGTTTGGGAATGCCAAACTAGAAATCGCGACGGACTTTTGCAACTGCTTTTGTCGCTGATTTGAAACGCAAAACGCATTAAGGAATAAACTTCTCGAACACGTCTTTGAGTGCCGCTTTTAATTGACTCTCTGCTTGAGGCAGAGCGGGTAATGCAGCAAGTGAATCCGAATACTGCATATGGATTCCAGGGTACATTATCGCGGCGTACTGTACTACGTGTTCACCCGTTGATGCGGTTATGAGCGAGTCACGGTATACGTGCATCTTATCTATGTCTTCTTTCATAGGAGTGCGATCTGCACTAGCCAACTTGTACTTGGGATCAAAGAGCACCAACTGCGGAGCCTCTCCTTCGCGCCGAACTTCAACGACAATGTCTGGAATCTGGCTATGACTGAGGGAGCGAATATCAGGCGATTTCTTTGAATAAGTCGGTTCTCTAAAAACTGATACTTGGGTGTTCGACTTGGAGTCTGTAAAGGCCGCAATTCGGCTTCCCTTGGGAGATAAACGCAGCAGAAAAGTGCCACCAACTCGAACTAGAAGCGTTTGGCTGAGACATTGTAGTTTGCGGTTCGCACAATGATCTGATAGTGACTCTAAAACCTTTAGTGTGCCCCACAACTGATATAAATCTGGAAATGCATTTAAAGGCGCATCTAAAGCGGGCTCGTCCAAAATGACAGTCGAATGTTTTGCGAACTCCAGGTAACTTTCGAGAGTGGCTCGATAGTTTGGTTTATTCAATAGAACCATTGAAATAAATTTTGGTTCTCCTGTTAATGATGATACATTCCGAAGAAACTTGCTTCGTTGCTGAAGCAAACGCAACAGTGTTTTCAATTCTGGCACTTCGGTCGAACTCACAATAGAGAGTGCCGCGATTAGGCGAGCAAGGCGGCTTGCAACCAATTCGACAAACGAAGCCACAAATCGATTTTCGTACGTATCTCTTGATTCCTGGCAGCGAGATGATGGAACCCCGACCAATCTCCCATCTGGAAGAACGTTTCCCGAGCGAAAGAGTGCCTCGTGCAATCTGGTCTGATCAATCGAAGCGGCAGACCAACTCGGCAAGAATAATTTCTCTCGCGACAGTGTTACGTGGCAGTCGGACTCCAGCAATTGGAGTAACTTCAATATTCCGAGTCGTTCCGATGTTCCCAACAATACGCGACGAATACGCAAGTGCTCCTGTTCTAAGGTCGAGGATCTCGGCGGCTCAAATATCATTGATGAAAATGCTCGACAACGTTTGAGATTCAGCGCAATTGCGCATGGCAACTTGTATTCAAGTTCCTCAAGAAGCTGTAAGTAATCTTCTTTTCCAAGCTTGGCAGGAAGTATTGTAATGAATCGCTCTTCTTCATGCTGAGCTGCTTCGAGCCGTAGCTTGTAATGTCCAGGGCCTGCTTTTGGCCATCGTGCTCGAATGACGCGTTTCCCGCCGATCAGCACCAAGTATGACTGCAAAGGCTTACCTTGCAGAAAAAGTCTAATTGATTCCCATTGTTCACAAGGCAACCCAATTTCCAAGTCGCATTCATCCCATTCGTTAGGTCCTTCAAGCTGTATTGCTTCGTCAGAACAAAACGTAATTTTAGAAGAAGGACGTGATTGCATTCGCCTCCTGCCTCTTTAACATCGAGGATAACTTCTGATGTGTTATTGGATACATGCTGTAGCTCAGTTCATGCAGCTTTTGCACAGCACTGCCAATCTCCGGATCAATCCCTGCCAGTTTTGGCAAAATTTTGTGGTAAATCTGATGATCCAAAGCCTCTTCCCAAGTAATGTCCAGTTCTTTCGCATGCCCAACATAGGCCTCAATTTCTGTAATCACCCTAAAGGAAAAAGGCTTCACTGCCTCCAATATGTCCCAGATTGCCAAAATGGGTTCTCGAAGCTGGCTGGATTTGATGCCCATTTCTATTTCACTTCGATCATGAGTAATCTCGACCAGCTGAGCACGGTCAAATACTTTGTCAGAGAATCCGTGAGTTGTTTCGTCAATATTTACAGTTCCAACGAAGTAGAGGTTAGGCGTAAGAGTCAATGCACTTCCATCTTGCAATTCAATAACTGCTGTCCCATGTCGGTGCCTTAATTCCATGGCCGACAGAAATTTCGCGAAATAGTATTCAACTCTGGCGAGATTCATCTCATCCAAAATAAGGTGGAAAGGGCGTGGTATTTGATTTCTATTGATGGCACTAAAGTAGGCTGTCGCCGCTGCTTCCACAAAACGGCTGAATTCCGTATGCTGATAACGCTCCGTGAGTGGATTGTAATAACCAAGCAAGTCTTCATTGCAAGACCAGTTTGGTGCTACCGGTACAATGCGAACTTGCGCTCCAATTGCTTTGGCGTAACACTCAGCGAGAGATGTCTTACCGACTCCGCTGATGCCACTTACGATTACAAAATTCCTAGTCTTTAGTGCTAGATGATATCGCTTTAGCAAATCAACCGTGAAAATCAGGCCGGCGTTTTGCACCGAGGAAATCAGTTCGGTGAATCCCGGCGGCGTGTAGTAATCATCGTGAGAATCATCATCATCAACTGATATTCCGACATCGACCGGCAACATTCCGCAGATCTCACGCCATTCTTCTGGGGAGACAGCGAAGTTGGTTCCATTTGGTACGTGGATAATTCGAAGATCTTTTAGCAAATGATGTTTCTTGAGATGAGCCTTTAGCAACGGTGGACTTAGAACAGATTGGTATCTGAGCGTCACCTTCCAGTCATTATCGTCTTCGTGAAATACAGGCAACGAATCTACTTGTCCAACCGCATAAATTCCTGCACCTGCCCCACTTTCCCAGAAGAGAGCAATATCTCCTTTTTTGATTTCGTTTCGGTAACGAGTTACTTTCCAGTCAATAGTGCTGTTTGACGGGTTCAATGCTCGTGGAATCTTGTACTCGTACTTCTTGGAATTCGCCTGGAAGATCCACACTCGCTGTCCTTCAGCAATATCGAGCTTCTGATCGTCAGTGAGATCTACAGATTTAGTCGCCAAATATGAATCATAAGACGTTAGAAGATCCGTCAAGTCACTCTCTATGACTTGGTCTGGAGGAATGTTGTCCTTCGAGTAGAACTTATGTACAGCCGTTCCTGTTTCATAAAGCTTTCCGCGAGCATTGTCAGATCGCAACTCCATAAGATCCTTCACAAAGCCAAGATTGAGAAGGGATGTGCAGACCGGCATCAATACTTGATCGCGCCTTCTCTCTAAAGCTGCAACCGCATCTCCGTCGTTAGTTTTCTCATGCTCGGTCACGCCTTGAGAAAAACAGAGGTATGCTCCCGTCATGTCCTCGCGAAACAGGAGTACCACGTAAACACCGCTTTGCGTGGACGTCGTTTCCCTCCTGTCCATAATGGCCACCCAAGGAAGTCTAGTCAATCTGCCCTTTCCGACACTGAACTCTACCTTCAGTGTCGGTCGCTCTCTTACAGGCAGCGTTTTTGCGATTGACTCTCTGAGCGCTTCGAATGTCGTCCACAGCTGATCATCTTTGCCGATCCCCTGGCCGGTCGCATAGCCGGGATATAGCTCAAAAATGTGTTCGAGCGAGTCTTTGATTCCCATTTACAATCTGAGCTCCTAGGAACGTTGTTGGCAAATCAAAGGAAACGCCGGACAGTAAGTTTTAGGCTGCAGGCGAACGCCGACTAGGCTTGGAATTTGCTCACTTATTGTACCGTTGGTGGTCTCTTTTCAATAGTCTTGCCAAGCGGTGGACGATCTGGAGATTCCGCCAGATTAGCTCTTTGGTGGTTCCTGTTGAGGTTCAAAGGGCCGGGTCGGCTTCTTGCGCATCTTGTAATTCAGGTTGGGGCAACTTGGAGGTTATGTTGTTGGAAGTTGCTCCATCTGTGCAATGTCGTGGCTACAGTATGTCGAATTGCCTTTTGTGCTCGTTCAATTTTGTAGTTCGGCGAAACAGATATCCTGTTGTCGTTGCTTCTCTCCTTCAGCCTTTCAGCGCTGCTCCAGCTCGTCATGAAATTGCCTCCAAGAGGTCGGATTGCCTCCAGGGAATCGCTCGTATGGCGGGATATATGGCTCGGTCAGTTGGCTGGGGTCCTGCGGTGCGTATGAGGGCGGAGCCGAAGGAGCTTCTTGTTTTGGCTTAAACTGCGATTGCAACTCATCCCATTGCTTGCCGGTCCAGTGAACTAAGTCTCGTGCTGCGCAGCCCACCCAGCAGTATCCGATTAGTGCGATGAATGTCACTCCGACAGCGAGAGTGCATTTCCATCGGAGCACTTCCTCCTTTCTCTCAGCCTCGCTTTTGATCGCATCGTCTGCTGCCTGTTGTTTCTGCTGCGCTCTTTGTGCGGCTTCGGCGGCTCTTTGAGCCGCCTCTGTTTCCGCTGCTTGTCGTTGTCGTTCTTCGGTTCGTTTTCGGGTTGCGGCTTCCTCCTGGCGTTTTTTTTCCGCCTCTGTTGGTCCAGATGATGGTTTGGGACCGGTTTTTTGATTGCCGGCCGAGTTGTGAGAGTTGTTCGGCGGTGGGCCGGCTGCCGCTGGTTTGCAGCGGCAGCCCGGTCCAGATGTGTGTTCGTTCTCAAAGTGCTTTTTGAGTTTCTCGAACATGTTATTGATTTTCTTTAGTTCTTCCTCGGCTTCTAGTTTTGCATCGGCACTGGTCATGCGGTCGGGGTGCCATACGAGAGCAAGTCTGCGATAACGACGTTTGATTGTTTCGAACAAGGCACCGGGCTCCAGCCCGAGTGCCTGATATGCCTTGTGTAGTTCGTTCATTGGAATATTGCCTTTTGAATGTCGCCCAGTAGAGCGAATAATGCCAGTGCGCTTAGGGAGATTAGCCACCATGGTGGGGCTGGGACTCTTGTATCGGCTGGGTCGCCAACTTGGACGCCGGGTCCGATGCGGTTTTCGATTGAGTCGATTAAGCCTGTCACTATTGAGTCGCAGGCTTGGAATTGAGCACCTTCCACTTTTGGAGCGAAGTCCATGTGGACCAGAGCGGTATCTCTGCCGGTATCACGAACTGTGATTTCCAGAGCCAGGTATCTTTGAAGACGCTCTTTCCGAGTGTGTATCTGTCCTCTGGAGTCCATATCGTGGTGAATCTGTTCGTCGGTGAATCTGAGGTCGGCGGTGATTCGTCCGCTTGTTGTATCGGCGCTGCCGATGTGCCATTTATCACCGAAGTTATATGAGGTGTCTGCCAGCAAATCTCTGACTTTTGCGAAAGCTTGTTTGACCGGTACTTTGTATTCTCGTGGCACCGGATGTAAGAAGTTGTATCTTTGGACGCGAGCCTGGTGGAGGAACGGCCATGCTGCCCATACCCCTGCTACCAGACCGGGGAAAAAACCTGCTTCGTTATTGTGAAGCACCGACTGCCCAAGGAAGGCTCCCGTGAGCAGGAAAACGAATATGCCGAGTGTTAGTCCGAATCCCATTATCTTTCTGCCTTGTCTGTATCTTCGAAGTCAAAGCCGATACCGAAGTCGTCGACATTGCAGGGCTTGCACCAGTGGTGCAGGTTGGCTTCGATTATTTGTTCGGTTAGTTGAAAGTGCATCAGCTCCTCCTCTGCTGCGAGCACATGTTTGTTGCCGGTTCCCCAGTGTCGTATCAGGTACACGATGTTTTGTTTGAGCATTACCTCAGCTTCGTCGATTCGTCCTTGCTCCCACAAGAATGTCGCGAGGGCTACGCACAGAGTGGCAGCGTTCAATGACATTCCGCTTTTGTCGAAGAGCTTTATTGCTTCTCGGTACGCTTGCTCTGCCAGGTATGGCTCGCAGAGCCTCGCATACAGACCAGCCGAGGAGGACAGTGCCCATGCGGCGTCGAATTGGTCATCTCGCTTGCCACTGTTCTTGGTGGCATCGAATATTTCCTTGAATCGGCGGAGCACTATCTCGATTTCATTTTTGCTTGATGCTACGCAATACATTCTGTGCATCAATGTGTATGTCTCAGGTTGCATATTTATTGTTCTCCTTCTTTTGAGGTTGATTGTGTTTGGTGGTTAGTCGGCATAATCCGGTGGAATTCCGTCAGATGGGTTTTTGTCTTGCCGACTTGGTTTTGGTTCAGTGTTGCGATTCTCTCTTTCGCTGGAGGTTGTTCTTTGTTTGTTTTGGTCAAAGCGCCTCTGTTTCTGTGTCTTGTCATTTTTCCAGGGCTTTTTGCGTGGCTGCCGATCTTCTTCCGGCTCCTCTTCTTCGACTCCGTTTTGCGTGCGACCGCGCTTTCGAACGAATTCACTTACTTTGTGCTTGTCTCGATGTGGCGGTTCGTACCTCAGTGCCTGGTCGTAGGCGGTTGGAGAAGTGAGAGGTAGCTTGAGTGGGTTCGTGTCAGGAGCGAAGATGATGACTTCGTTTTTCAGTCCGATTAGCTCATCCGGTGTAATCAGAGCGCGCCCCTGAATCATTTCGTGCACTCTGCCGTTGTCGTTTACGGTTGCCTCCTCAACCGTCGTTCGACCTATTGCTTCGCTCAACTCCCTTGCTTCTGTGAAGGTCTTTTGTTTGAAGTACACTTGCGTTGCAGGCATGTCGATGATTATTTGCGCCTCCCTTCTGCTGTACACCTGCTCTAGTTGGAAGTAGTTCTGGAAGCCGAGGATTAGTCCGATTTTGTTCTTTCGGATGATCGAGAGCGTGTCTCCGATGCCGGATATCTTGCCGAAGTTGGTGAATTCATCGAGCAGCATGGTGATTGGGTATTTCATCTGCTCTCTGGTCTCAAGGATGTGGTCCAAGAGGAAGTTCACCATCAGCGAGCCAATTAGCTTGCTGTCCCGACTGCGGCTCGGAACCGCTAGATAGAAGGTGAAGAGCTGGTCTTTGAGCGCATCCAGATCGATGTCTGTGGTCTCAGTGAGCGTCACCATTTGATCGGTCATCCACGGATTTAGCTTGGTGATGAGACCGGAGAACACTCCGTATCGGAAGTCGGTTTCCCCGCTGAGTCTCAACCATCCTTCGAATTCCATTTTCGCTACTTGAGATTGGCTGTTTCTTAGAACCTTGGCTAACCGGTCTGGTCCTGTTAGAAGGAGCCAGCGCAGAGCGCCGAAGTGTCCATACTCTTTGGGTCCTGCCGCCGCATGCAGTATCAGCGGAACCAGGAGCAGTTTTTCTGATCGGTTCCATGTCTGCTCATGCTTTGCCTCGCTCGACTCTCCATTCATGATGATCAGGTCGGCTAACTTTTCGGCGAGTTGTGCTTTCATTTCCTCCG
>CAZHEZ010000054.1:0-39817 GCA_964531315.1 uncultured Candidatus Obscuribacterales bacterium
TGGATTGCAAGTCCAAAAAGGGCCTTGTCAAACTCTTCAACCATTACTGCGCTGGCTTTTGATTTTTGAATGCTATCCATTTTCAACTCCTATTCAGCAATGGGGCTCTATTGCAAAAATTGTCTAAATTTCTAAATTGCGGACAACTTTTTGGTAATCACCTTCAATGGCAGCAAGTGAAAGGTGCTGATAGAGTTCAAGACTCTTTCTGTTTCCGTGACCAGAGATGAGCTGTATTTTGGCATCGGTGAGCCCTTGCGCGGTCAGGAAGGTGAGCATTTGGTGTCGCAGCAGGTGTGGGTGCACACTCCGGTTGATGCCGGCCAGGTCGGCATACTTGCAAATGATCTGCTGGACACGCCTGGGAGTGAATGGCTGGTTCAGCCGGGACTCAAACAGATAGAGGTTTCCTGGATGTGCATCGATATAGGTTTGCAAGGCAAGACGAAAGTCCGTTGGGAACAGAATATACCGGTCCTTGCTCCCTTTGCCGTTATCGATAAAAATCTTGCAGCCGCCCAAGTTGATGTCTTTGACTTGAACGTTGACCAGCTCACTGACCCGGACTGCCGTGTATAGCATAAGCTTGAGCATCAGCTCATGCTGAGTATCGCCACATTTTTGCACTGTCTTGAAGAACTTCTTGAGCTCAGCCAGAGACAATAACTCCGGCAGCCGCCGCTCTTTCTTCGGCTTTTCCATCTTTAACTTGAGACGGACCTGTTGACAGACGGCAATAAAGGCATCATATGAAAGCCTGTGCTGCCGTACTATCCGGACTATTTTTTTTACGGTCTCGGACTTCGTAATCTGTTTTGACGCAGCGAAACTGGTGGGCTTTTTAGGGGCAGGCTTGGTCATTGGCACTCTCTTTTGGCACAGATGGTACGCATATCTGTTATTCGACGAAATATATAGATTGGGCGTCTTGGAATTTAATCCAGGATAGAGGATCAAGCTGTGAGCGACTTCAAATGGCGGCACTTTCAAGGCGAGATAATCCTCCAGTGTGTCCGTTGGTATTGCAAGTATGGCATCAGCTATCGGGATCTTGAAGAGATGATGGAAGAGCGTGGCGTCGACGTCGACCACACCACTATCTATCGCTGGGTTCAGCACTACGCTCCGGAGATGGAAAAGCGCCTGCGCTGGCACTATCGTCCGTCCTACTCCACTTCCTGGCAAATTGATGAGACCTACGTCAAGGTAAAAGGAGTGTGGAAATACCTTTACAGAGCAATAGACAAAGACGGCCGGACGTTGGACTTCTTCTTGTCACACACTCGAAGCACTGCTATGGCAAAGCGTTTTCTCTGCAAGGCTTTGAAAAAGCAAAAGTCCTACGACAGACCGGATACGATCAACACAGATAAGAATCCCGCATACGGCGCGGCTCTCAAAGAGATGAAAGACGAAGGAAAGTGTGACGTTGACCTTAAGCACCGACAGGTCAAGTATCTGAATAATCGACTGGAAGCAGATCACGGCAAGCTAAAGCGGCTTATAAAGCCAGTCCGAGGCTTTAAGTCAATGAAGACTGCCTATGCCACCATTAAAGGCTTTGAGGTCATGCGCATGTTTCGTAAGAGGCAAATGCGTGCCTGGCAGTTGTTTCCAGGCGTCAAGGGCGAAGTGTATCTAGTCGAAAAACAGTTCGGGCTAGATAGCCAAAATGCCTACGGCGAGTTTTGGAAATCGCTCATGGATGAATTGAACGCCGCGTAATCATAGAATCGGCACGGGGAAACGCGTCTCATAACTCGTCTCAATTTTTCCGGGCGAAATTTGCAACAGAGCCAAACTGTCCTCGGCTTTTATAGCTCTCATCGATCTCGCTGAAATCACTAATCTAGTCGGGTCATCGAAGCGCCTGTGTTTGTGTGCATTTTGATCGCCCGGCCCCGGCTGTCGATTTCAAATGTGAAGCTGCAACTGTTGGCATAAGGTCCGGTCCAGCTGCAGTTTCCGCCTCTGCCGTCAGGATTGATTATGCCTATGCCAACCTCTCCAACCTGGGCGAGTTTCCAGCCGAAATTCTTGCCGCTCTGCCAGATCTGGTATCGCACTCCATTGGCGCCCAGCCATAATCCTTCTACAGTCGGCACTGAAGCAGACATGCTTTTCTGTGCTTGTTGCAGCATTGAATTTGCCATGGCCAGCGCTTCTGGCCTGATCAAAACCACTCCATCACTGGCCACCATCTTAGTTACTTTGCCGTTGGCATCAGTTTCAAGCAAGGCGGTGCATGAGCCTACCTTGGCTCCTGTCCATGAAGAGGCTTGTGTTTTCCCGTCCTCGCTGATTGTGCCCCGAAGCGACACGCCCCACATGTCCCAGCCGATGGCACGACCGTTTTGCCAGTAGACATAGCTGACGCCATTGGAGCCTACCCAGGCGCCTGAGAGATCGGGAATTTTAGATGCTGAGAATGAAGGTATTGCGGACGCTACCTGAACCGCTGGTGGTGATTGAAAAGTTTGCACGGGCGAGGTTGAAACGGGCAGTGCTTCCGGTTTGGCGTCATCTATTTCGACAAGAGGCGGTTTTCTGGGCTCAGTGGGCTTGACGGCAAGCAGAAGATCTTCGCCTTTCCATTTGCTCATTTCCAAAACTGGAGTCTGCATGACGCCGCGTTCTGCTGCGACCTCTTGTTGCACGCCTGTTTTTAAAACTCCAAAGGCTTCGGTCAATTTGGTGGCGGCGCCTTTTGTTTGCAGTGCTTCCATTAAGGTGTGGGTGAAGACGCCGTTGGGATACTTCTTCGATTCCCAGGAAGCCTCGCTTTTGGCGCTCGAGCAAATGACCATGTGGCCGGTGCCCTGGGCAATGGCGGAAGCGTCGACATTGGCGCTGCGCACCAGTCCTTTGCTTTCACCGGCTCCGCCTGAATGGCAGGCATCGAGAATGACCAGCACCCGATTGCTGTGCACTCTTTCTCGAATTGTTGCCGCCAGGTGTTGAATGGGGATGCCGGTGGTGAACAATTTGTCCGGGTTGGTGTCGTGGGCGACTACATAATTGACGCCGGCCACATCGAGATCGGAAGCACTGCCATGACTGGAGATGAAAATCACAACCAGATCATCAGGAAGGCTGACTCTGGGCAGCCAGCTGTCGCCCAGCACATCAAGAATGCGATCCTTGGTGGCTTGCTGGTTTTGCAGGAGTTTCACATGATCGGGGGCAAAATTGCATTTGCCAATTAAAAAATCGCGAAAGTCCTGAGCGTCTTTGGCTGCATACTTCAAGTTCAATTGCGGATTGGCGAATTGACTGATGCCGACGACCAGCGCCCATTTGTCCTTAATGGGCGTGTTGATGGCAACCGGTGTTTGGTTCGGTGCAGCAGATGCTGAAATCGGACTGCTTAAGACAAAAAGCAAAGCGATTGCCAAGGCATAAAGCCCTTTCAACATTGGTCATCTCCCCCAGACTCAGTGACCCGTCAAAACAATTTGCCATTTCGGCAAGCAAGGCAACGGGCATTATACTATGCTGCCCAATTCTATCTCCCTGCCATGCCGACTCATCCCAGACGATCGCGGCGTGATTGTTCGTAGGCAATGATCAGATAGACGAAGCTGGCAAAATTAGATACTTCGACAAGCCGCCAGTGATCGCTCTCTCTTTCCATTTTCAATTCCAAAAGCATGTCCGTGTCGTAGCGCTTGTTGTGCAGCGTTACACCGATTGTGGCATCATTTTTGCGCACCCGGATAAAGGAAATCTTTTTGAAAGCTTGCTTTCCAAAGCCTAGCTTGCCCGTCACGCCCTTGGCGGAGAGATCGCCCAATCCAAATCCGGCAAACGATCTTGAATGCTCTTTTGACTTTTGGTTCGCCGCACTCTCGTCTTTCATATCGTCCAGATCTGTTTTTTGGGACTCATTCATCTCCGTTTCTGCCGGACCTTCTTTAGTATTGCCCGGGTTGGCCTGGGGGACGGAATCAGGCGGCACTTCGGTGACGACAATTTTGTTGTCCCTGGTTTTTGTTACCTTGAGCACTCTGCCAATCGCCGGCGCCGTTGCATTTTCGGCTCTCTTACGCCCTCTTGCGATGCGCTGGATGCCCTGATTGACTGCCATTTGGGAGAGTTGGTTGTTTTCTACGAAATGAGAAACCTCGTTTTTGATCATGTCCATTAGAGTGGGCTTGACCAGACTGATCAAACTCGATCCAAGCAGATCGCCAAGCACCCCTTTGCTCAGGCGAGAGCGCACTTGAGGGGTCAAAAAGCCATCGATCATGTTTGAAGAAACGCGCTCTACATCAACGTATTGTTCGAATGTCTTCAAATCGTGATGAACAATCGACTCTCTGATTTCGAGAATGGAATAAAAAGGTGTGGTCGTCCAATACCAGTATCCGAAATTTACGAATACCAGAAGGAAGACGATAAGAATTTTCCACATTGTTGCGTATCGAGCAGACTTAAGTCACGGACAGTCGGCAATGCCGGCTAACATATCATACCCATGACCATTGCATGCGCGTCGGGGCGCTCAAACCGAGCCCAATTATGGCTTGATCCAGTGTTTGCTCCTTTTGCTTGCAGCTGGTCAGGATCTTCACCGCCTGCTCTTTGGAAACCACACCGTATTTAAGTAAAGACTGGCATCTAAGGGCGCGATGCAGCATGCTCTTTGTGATCAGCCCTTGATCAAGGAGCATCTTTCCGATTTTGACGTTGCTTGTCACTGCATTCGACACCGTGTTTTCAACCGCATCGCGGTTCAGCACGCAGGCTTCTATGAGCAGCTCTCCCAGGCGCACTTCGTCGTGAGCGCGCGATCTTTGCGTGACACTGTTGATGGCATTTTGCAAGAGCATATTTTCCTTGGCGATCAGACGCATCGCCTCGGCGGCCTGGTATGCCTTTAGTTCGCCCCCGGCTACCGATCCTTGCAGCATCATCGCGTTGTCCAGGAGTTCATCTGTGGCCAGACCTTGTTCTAGCAAAACCTGCCCGAAAGTTTTATTTTTGAAAAGTTCAATCTCCATGCATTCTGCCAATTCACTTTCGGAGATCAAGCCTGACATACGCATCAGCTCTGAGAGTTTGAGCGAACCGACTGCCGGCGTCTTGAAACTGCCCATCTCGAAAAGGGCTTGTTCTAAGCAAATGTTTTTTTGATGAGCCAACCTGATGCCGTCAATCGCTTCTCCTCGGGCGATTGCTTTTTCTCTGACCAAGAGCACCGCCTGTAGAGCCGAAATGAAAAGCGAGCTGGAGATATCGCCGGTGATCACAAGCACACGGCCAATCAAAATTTTGGTTTGCAGAGACTTCTGCATGGCGCGCCCGAATTGATCTTGATTGATCACTTGTGACTGCAACAGTATTTCGGTCAGGTCGTTGTTCATCGAAGGCGTGACCAGAGTCTTCTGGTGAACGGCCATCAATTTTTTCAAGGCCTGGTGGAAATCAATGCCATCGTGCTGTGCCAATCTGATGGCGTTGATGGCCGTGTCCAGACGAATGGTATTGTTTTCTACCATCTGTTTGGCGGCCAAAAGCGGGCGCATGCTTTCTTCTGAGAAGCTGCCCGACTGCATAAGCGCTCTTTCCAGGGGCAGATTCAGTCTCTGCGATATGGAAATCGCATTCTCCAGAGTTTGATCGTCTACTACGTTGGCGCTGCGTACGAGTTCCAGCAAAACTTCCGTGTGCTTCGATGCACCAAACATTCTCAAGGCCTCCGATCTAATTCTTATATGTTCCAGCAATTGTCTGAAGCCTCGGATGGAAGGGCGTTTCTACTTCCATCCAATCAGACCCTTTCACAATCCCGCAAGGTAGAGCGGAAAAAATCACTACAAAGTGCGAGAGCCTCCATCAAAAGTTTGATCGCCTACAAGTGTAATCTGCCTATTTTTAACACCCGCATATCGGGAAATCTTCCCTCAATGGAGTGTGTACAAGTGAACACAAGCACTTGATGTGATTGCAGGAAATACAGCCGGAGGTCGAAGGGACATTAACTATATTTAGTGTATCACGGACAGGACCAGGGCAAAACCTCAAGACCCACAGCAGTTGGTGAATTTTTGAATCAGCGCCTGGACTAAGCGCCGCCATCCAGATTCTTCAATAATGCCGTCAGGGCCGCGCGATATTCATCCAGGTCGACATTCAAAACATCATTGTGTCCGGAGTTTTTCAGGCGAACGAAGCTTTTGGGTTGATTAGCAGCGGCAAACATCTGGTCTGCGTACTTAATCGGCAAAATGTTGTCCTTTTCGCCATGAATGATCAAAAGGGGTGTGTGCAGTTGCGCGAGGATCTGGCAATTATTCAGCTGCGGCTGAGGGAAAGTGAAATCAGGAAAGAGATAGAGCCAGATGAAACGATCGCGGGCAGCGCCAGGCAATGAAGCAAATCCGGATTGCAGCACAACGGCTGCCACGTTGCGTTGCTTGGCTATTTGACAGGTGACCGCACAACCGAGCGATTCTCCGTAGGCGATTACCTGGTTGGCCTTCCAGCCCTCGTGCTTGGTCAAATAATCGTAGGCGGCCAGACCGTCTTCAACAATTCCGGAAACAGACGGATCACCTTCGCTCTTGCCATATCCCTGATAGTCATAGAGAAAAACTGACTGTCCCATTTGCAGCATGTGAATGACGTGCGGCAACCGGTGCGCGATATTGCCGGCGTTTCCATGACTGATGAGGAAAACCCGCTTGGCGCCCTCGCGCTTAAAATATAGTCCGTTCAGGTTTTTGCCGTTGGCTGACTTAAAATTGACTGTTTCGACTTTGGTCTTTAGCTTGTCTGCAATTACCTTAAGCGGCTCCTTCATGTCGTAAACGGTCTGGTCGGGAAAAAAAAGCAAAATGCGGGTGAGCTGAAAGAGGCAGACAGGCGATAGAAGGAAAAAAAGTATGGATAGTTTTACAGCTTCAATCATGGCTTTTCTTTTGAAAGACGGCTTTTCATGTGGCTGCAATTTCCAGCTATCAAGTTTGTCATTCAGTCCTGGTGCGGTTTTACCGGCAGATGGAAGGGCATTTTCAGCGGCTAATTCTCTGAATTCTAAGTCGCGGTCGGTCTTTGCGGGTTGGCTGACGTCTAAATTCGTTTCTAAACTCACTTTTAAATCCCTTTGTTTCGGCACGGGGAGGGGCAGCTGCATATCTGCAAATCTGCATAGTCTTCAGCCTACAGCCGCCCGCTGCACGCGGCTGGAAACAACGCTCAGTTAATATACTGTTGGCTGAACCTGAGAATTTTGTGTAAAAACCGGCAGATTGGGACGAAATTGTTGATTTTCGGACCCAGTATGGGAATTGTTAGGTTGAGGCGTTTGCGCCTGACGAAGTGATGGTTTGGAAACTCAAGGTTTTTTATGGACCAGGTAGAAGAAAGCGTCGATGTGGGTTGGGAAACCTTTTGGGAAGCAGGCGGAAAAGCATTTCAGCTTGGTCGTTATGCCGATGCCGAAAAACTCTTCCAGAAGGCGCTTGCAGACGTAAAGTCACCGGAATCGGTCGATTCCAAACGCACGCCTGACGAAGAAGATTCGCTTTCCAACGCCACGACCGCCGAGCGCGTAGTTGCGCAAGCAAAGATTTTAAGCAGTCTGGGAGAACTTTATCTTGTCCAGGGCTGGCATGCAGAAGCCGAGAAAGCCTACAAGAAGGCAATGTCTCTCAAGGAAAAAATCTCCGGACCTAATAGTCTCTCGGTAGCCGAAGTGCTTACCAAGCTGGGAATCATCTATCGCGCCCAGGGAAAATTCCAGGATGTCGAGCCGATTCTCAGGCGGGCACTGACCACATATGAAAAGGATCCGGCAGCCAATAAACTGGACGTGGCAACGGTTTTAGAGACATTGGCCGATTTCTATCGAGCTCACGGAAAGTATGAATTGGCCGAGCCGCTCTTTCAAAAGGCTTTATCTATGCGGGAGTCGGTTTTAGGCGCCGATCATCCTTCTATTGGTCCGAGTTTGCAAAATCTGGCGTTATTGAATCATGCAACCGGCAAATATGAGTTTGCCGAGCCGCTATACGAGCGTGCCTTGAAAATCTCCGAGGCGACCTGGGGAGCGGAGCACCCATCTTGCGCCACAATTCTCAATCATCAAGGCGAGCTGTTGCGCATGAAAGGCGATTTCCCCAATGCCGAGAAAACCCACTGGCGGGCCCTCAGGATCAGACAGTCCGCGCTCGGTGTAGAACATCCCAGCACCGCTCAAAGCCTGGCCAGTCTGGCACTTTTGTTTCACTTGCAATGCAAATACGATCAGGCCGAACCTCTATATAAAACGCTTGTCGATTTGCGCACCAAAGATTGGGGACCAAAACATCCTCATGTCGCCGAAATGCTCAACAATCTTGCCGAAGTCTATCAAGACCAGGGCAAATACAGCGAAGCCGAACCGCTCTTCTGGAGGGCCCTTTCGATTACTCAAGAATCGCAAGGACCGGAACATCCCAGCGTCGCCAAAGCGCTGAGAAATTTAGCCGAGCTTTACGAGGAGCAGGAGAATTACGACGAAGCCGATCGACTATTTCGCTGGGGCTTAGGCGTCGGAGAAAAGGCTTTAGGCAGCGAGCACCCCGAAGTGGCCGAGCTTATGGCCCGCTACGCTTCATTACAAAAACGCATGCTCGACAGCGACGACGACACTCCATCCACGAGCTGGCAAGATTAGTGCATCGGACGTATCCTTGTCCGTAGCAAAGACCTGCCACGCATCTTTTCTGATGCAGGAAACCTGTGGCGCGCAGGATAAGGGTACGTCCGTCGGCTAAGGACTGTAGCGCTACTACGCTACCGGTACAGTAGTCTTTTCTTTAGACTGCCCGAGTTTCCTCTTCACGCCTTCACCGGCAAGAAGCCCTGACGATGCCGCTTGTCCGACTCCGCGCGTCCAGCTCGACGAATCGCCGATGATGAACAGATTGGGAATATTCGTTTCCATGTTTTTGGAAAGCGTTATCGAATCCGGATAGCTCTTGCATTCGGGCGCGAAAAGCAACGTTGAATCATCGGCAACACCGGGGCAAATCTTGTCGAGCGCATCAAGATACTCGACGATTCCTTCCAGAATTCTGTGCGGATAGGCCAGGGAAACGTCTCCGCATTCGGCTTCTAGAGTCGGTTTGACCAGATTGTTGGTGAGCGACTTGGTGCGGCGTCCGGCGCGCAGATCGCCAAGTCTTTGCACGAGCGGGCCTCCGCCGGCCAGCATGTTGACGATTTTGGCGATGGTCTGGGAGTAAAGCTGCGGATCTTTGAATGGGCGCGTGAAGGTTTTTGAAACCAGTACGGCGAAATTGTTGTTTTCGCTCTTCTCGTACATTTTTGAATGTCCGTTGACGAGCACATAATCACGATGGTTTTCCGGGGTGACGAAGCCTTTTGGATTGGAGCAGAAATTGCGCACGACATCGTTTGAATGTCTGCTCCTGTAGTACAGCTTGGGCTCGTAAAAGCGGCGGTCAACTTCTTCAGTGAAAAAACAGCTGGTCTCTACGCGAATGCCGACATCGACTTGCCCCGGATAGATATCCAGTGATTTGTAGAATTCTTGCTGGGTCAACCAGTGTGCCCCGCCCCGTCCGACTGAAAGCACGCACATGTCGAACAAATCTTCCTGCTCGTTGCCCTGTTTTCTATAACCATCGTATTGGACACAGAATTTTTCGCCGCGCCTGGACACGTTCATTACTTTCATGTCCCAGTGAAAAACGATATTCGGTCCATTGGCCTTGATCTCATCCAGAATGCTGGTGTTAATTGCCGGCGCATTGTCCGAGCCGCAATGCAGCAATTCCTGGTAGTGATAGGTCATGCCTGCCAGAGTCGCTTTCTTCTTAATCCATTCGAGATCATCTGCGTTCGGTTTAACAACCGGTATTTCGCAGGGGGCATGCGTGAGGATGGTGTGTCTGACTATATCCAGTTTTTTCTGAAGTTCGTCGCCGCCGACCAGGTCATAGAGCCGGCCGCCAATTACAGGCGAGGCGGAAAGAATGACCTTGAAGTCATTCCAGCTGCCGGCTGACTGGCCCGGAGCGCAATAACTGCAAGCTTTCGGAGGGCAAACCGTGAGCACGCCCTGGTCGATTGGGCAGGCATAACGCTTCTCGTAAACAGGACCGACATCAAAAACATGTACTTCGACGTCTGCACCGGCAAGCTCCTTGAGAGCAAATAGCCCGGAGGCGCCCAATCCTACTAAAGCAAGCTTTTGCATTTACCTTCTTCGATGTTATCTCTGGAATCCTGCAAGCGCCAGCAATTTAACCCGTATTCGGGACGTCAGACCGCCTGCCTGGCTTGACCAACAGCCAATTTTACCACTCCAGCCGGGGTTAAACACCGAATTCTTGACTTCCTTAAGGCAAAATCAACTAATTGGTGCGGAGTTACTCTACGAATTTTTTCATGCGCTCGTGTTCGAGAGTTTCCAACATGCTGGACATTTGCGTGGACAACTCATCGGTAACTTTCTGCAGAGCCACTTTCTTGGCTGTCTTGTACTCGTTTTGATAACTGCGCAAGTCGATGGGATTGCCGACATCAATCATGACGCTGCGTGGACCTTTGACACTGGTCTCACCAAAAACCTCATGTTCTATGCGCTCCAATACATCGGCGAATCGCTCCTGGGTCATATGCTCTTTGATGTAGCCATCATATATGGAGACAAAGTTGACCACTCGATCGAGATCTTTGTAAAAGGTTTTGATGGCGGCCGCTTTCTCGTCGTGCCGCTCTTTCTCGTATTCGGACAGCCCTTTTTCGTCTTCGTATACGAAATCGTCAATCTTGTTTCTCATCATGCGCACTGCATCCAGTGGGCGATCGCTTTTCGGCAAATCGACATTCAAAAAAGCGGACATGCGCTGCAGTATGGCCATTCTCAGTGCCGTAATTCGATCGTTGAGAGTGGCATCTTTAGTAGGTTTGCGGTCGTATTCGCCTTCCAGAGAGGAAATCAGCTTTTCGGCCACAGCCATCAAGCGCGGGTACAGTTTGGATCCCGACGGGCGCGGCACGGATAATTTGGCTTCCAATTTTGCCAGAGTGTCTATCAAGGCCGGCTTAATATCACCCGTATAGGTGTATTTGAGGGCGATAGGCACAATGTAGAGGTGTTCGGAGATATTTTGCTTGTCCAGTTCGTCTAATGCCCAGAATGAAAGCTGGGCAGCACCGGTTTCAAGCGGCAGAAGGGTGTCATTTTGCCTGGAGATTTCGCCTTCCGGAAAAAGCACAAGCTTCTGCTTTCCGTTGGTAAGAATCTTCTTGGTCATTTTGAACGATTCGCGATCCGGCGCACCGCGCACTACCGAGTAAGCGCCTATGTGCTGCAGCCACCAGCCGTTCATGCCTCTGTCCCAGTCGAATACTTCACGGGCTGCTACATAGTTGAAGCTTTCTTTGGCCGCCTGCCCGAAGAAAAACATGGACTGCGGATCGTGCCGGTTCGAGTGGTTTGGGCAGACCATGGCCCGTTTCCCGCGCAGTTGGGAAAAACGTTCCAGAGCTCCTGCTTTTATTTTGATCTGCGTGTCGTGCATCGCGTACTTTTTGTAAAGGGGCGCGCACAACTTGATAAAGGTAATCAGCAGAGGCGAATCTTTTGGAGGGCGAAAGTCAAGCACCGGTCTAGATCTCGCGAATTATTAGCAACTGAAAAAAGAATGGCAGGACTCAGTATAACAATGAATCGGATGCTCTACCGCTTTGCTTCGCGATCGCCTGTAAGCATAAGGCGGGTGGGTGTTTTCACTGTGTAATCGCGCTAAAACTGAAATCTCGCTCCTTCAGTTTGCGGATTAATGTGCGAGTGGCGGCTATGGTTTGATGCCCTGTTGGTTCAAGTTCGTGCATAATCATGATTCCTCCTGGAGCGGCATATTTGAACAGACGCTCCACCACAGAATGCTCACCAATGTGCCGCCAGTCTTCTGAAAATGCGCTCCAATAAACAGTATGCATCTCCTTTTCTTCGAGAAGTCTGTGCACCTTTTGATCGATGATGCCGAAAGGCGGCCTGAACAACTTTGGCTCTGAGCCTGTGATTTCCTTGATGCGCTGGTTGGTCGTAAGGATTTCCTTTTCCATATTCTTTTGAGAAAGCATCGGCAAGAAGGAATGACTGTAAGTGTGATTGCCTATGGTGTGCCCGCCTTTGCTTATCTTCAGCAGCAATTCTTCGTGTTTTTCCACTTGATTGCCGATTACAAAAAATGTCGCCTTCACTCCTTCGGCTTCGAAAAGTTCCAATAAATGTGGCGTCGTTGCCGGATTTGGACCATCATCGAAGGTGAGGTGAATTTCTGAGCTGCCACCAAATATGGAGGCATTGGCTGAAATAGGATTTTCCGCCGAGGTGCCTTTCCAAATACCTCTGGGCAAAAACAGCTTGGCCAGCCCGGTCAGACTTTCCATATGCAAGCCGGCCAGGTGATCGGCAAGAGCATTGGCAGGCTTTGCCTGAGAGGCTTTGGCCAGGTGATTGGCTTGAGAAATGGCATGGGATTTAGATTTAGACATTGGCTGTTTCGCCCGACTTTGCCGTGTTCTGGATGAGCAGATGGATTGCCCGCCTGGCTTTGTCTCCCACTTCTTGCGATCGCCTCTGAGCAATCGATTCAATCGCGCTGCCAAATGCATAAAAGCGCTCGATGGGCAGGTGGGTAGCTTTCGGATGGGGCAAAAGACTTCTCAGGTAGCCGCGCAGATTATTGCTCTCCTTGTCGCTGAGCGGCTGAATAAGGGACAGCAAAGGTCCAAGCGATCGCAAAGAAATAAGTGGTGTGGAATAGGAAATCACATTTTTGGAAAGAGCCCGATGGATGAGAACACACTGGGGCAATGGGGCCTGCTTGTCGTTGTCACTCTCTTGAATTTTAACCAATTGATCTGCCCATAAACCAAAGTCATGCAACAGATCGAAAAGTGATCCGGATTTTTTGCTGTCCTGACCAACCACTGGTAGGAGTCCGTAGATGAGCGGACGGGCGTCGCACTTGTCAACATCTTTGGAAACATTCAACATCACTCCGGATAAGGAAGATGCTTTGACGAGCAGCGCCGACTCATTGATCTCTCCTATACGCCCGGGCGCGAATTCCACTTCTTTGATCGAGTATTCCTGGCATAGCAAAACATCCAGGACGGCGTCCCCGACTATCGCTCCAAATTCGGCTGAAGTGACATTGCCGGTCACGAAATAGATCATCACTTTGGGGATGTTTCTGCCCAGAGAGACATGCAAAATGCCGGTCACCTTCTCCAGGCTCAAAAACTGCATCACATTGAAGATGGTGCCTTCTCGAACTGAAGTGATGTGAAAATTGATGGCCAAGGATGCGAATCTACCGGCAGGGAAAACGGAGCCCAGTTCCACCGCCACGGATTTGGCAGCCGTCAGGAACCGCTTCCTAGATTATATGCCTCCCCAAATCTAATTGGCAGCTTCCAAATTGAGCTTGACTGAAAGCGCTTTGCGAACTACTTCGCGGTCGTCAAAGTGAATAGTTTTATCGGCCAGGATTTGATAGGTCTCGTGTCCTTTTCCGGCAATCAAGATGACGTCTTTTTCGCCGGCATCTTCAATTGCCATGTGTATGGCCTGGGTCCGATCCGGCTCTACCTTTACGCTCTTCATCCTTTTAATGCCGGCCAATATGTCGGCGATGATCTGCTGGGGATCCTCTGTGCGCGGATTGTCAGAAGTGACGACTACCTGGTCGGCCAGGTTTTCAGCGATTTCGCCCATTTGCGGTCGTTTGGAATTATCTCTGTCTCCGCCGCAGCCAAAGACCACAAACAGTTTGCCGCCGGGAGGAACCAGTTTGCGGGCGGCCTTTAGGACATTGTCAAGCCCGTCCGGGGTATGGGCATAGTCGACCAGGCACAATGGTTGAGCCAGGCTTTCGTTTTTCCGCCCGGAGACTCTGACCAATTCGAAACGACCGGCCACCCCTTCGAATGTTTCAATAGCCGCCTGCAGTTGAGAACGGTCGATGCCCTCGTTCAAGCAAAGGGCCAGGGCGGCCATGGCATTGTAGACGTTGAAGACTCCATTCAAGCGCAGGTGCACTTCCATTGGACCGTCCGGCGTAGCCAGTTCCAGCCTGGTTCCGGCAAAGTCGAAATCAGCCTTGACGGCGCGCACATCGGCTGTTTCGTTCCAGCCATAGGTGAGAACCCGCACCGACCTGTCCACCGACTTGATGAAATCGGGCGCCAGAGCATCATCTAGATTGATGACGGCGGCTTTTGTACCTTGCACACTCTCGGACAACTGGCTGAAGAGAAGCCGCTTCGATTTCCAGTAGTGATCCATTGTCTTGTGGAAGTCCAGGTGGTCCTGGGTGATATTGGTCAGGCAGGCGGAGGCGAATTGGCAGCCGTCCACTCTTTTGAGAGCCAGCGCGTGGCTGGAAACTTCCATCGCTACGTGGCTCAGTTGGCGCGAAACCATTGAGGCGAGAAGCTCTTGCAGGTCGGACGCCTGTGGTGTGGTGAACTTCAGATCCTCATATTGTTTGTCGCCGCCCTCTCGAGTCCAGCGCGCTCCCAGGGTGCCGATCAGGCCGACCTGCTTGCCTGCTTTTTCAAGCAGGTGTTCAACCATGTGAGTGGTTGTGGTTTTGCCATTTGTTCCGGTGACGCCAATCAGGCGAAGCTTGGTGGAGGGACGATCGAAGAAATAGTCCGAGGCCCTGGCTAAGGCCATACGCACATCCGGGACGATTACAAAGGGTGCATTTGCGGTGGCAGAACTTTCGTCGGCCGGACGCTTTTCGGAAACTACAAGGGCGGCACCCTTCTTGAGCGCATCGGCAATGAATGTATTGCCGTCTTGTTTTTGCCCTTCGATGCAGAAGAAGGCGTCGCCGGGCTCAACCAGGCGCGAGTCATAACGGACTCCCTTGACTTGAGAGGCCTGGGGCTTTTCGGCAGTCAACACCGAAACCTCGCCCGCAAAGGACGTCTTCAATTGTGAAAGAAAATCATCCAGCGGCTTGACTGCTGGCTCGGTCTGTCGCGTCAACAAGGTCTTGCCCGCATTGAGTCAGATCAATCTGTGGGACAGGCTATCAGACAGGGTAAACGGAGATGAGCTGCCGACCGCGCTGTTCTTCGAATTTAACAACGCCAGTGGCGACTGCATAAAGTGAATCATCACCAGCCACTCTTACGTTGGCGCCTGGATGAAAGCGAGTGCCGCGCTGTCTGACCAGAATGTTGCCGGCAGTGACGTGCTCGCCGCCGTACTTCTTAACACCAAGGCGCTTGGGCTGGCTGTCGCGCCCGTTTCTTGTCGAACCTGCCCCTTTTTTATGTGCCATGACAAATCAACTCCATGTGTGACCTATTGAGTAAGCCTCGGTTATTCGAAGTTTACTCCGCCGATTTTTTCTTTGCTGCGGGTTTTGCAGCAGCTTTCGGCTTGGCTGCCGCTTTGGCTTTGGGCTCAGCTTTGGCCTTCGGTTCAGCTTTGGCTTTCTGCTTAGCTTGCTCGTCAGCTTTGGCGAGCTCCTTGTCGTTCAGTTTGATTGATTCAATAAGAATGCGTGTGTAGTGTTGGCGATGCCCTTGTTTTTTGCGGGTGCCTTTCTTTGGCTTCATGTGATAGACGATGATTTTCTTGTTCTTGTCGTGACCAAGAATTTTGCCTTCCACTTTAGCGCCGTCGATAAATGGCTTGCCGACCGTGGACTTGTCGCCATCAACGAGCATCAAGACGCGCTCGAATACAAACTTGTCGCCGACATTGCCTTCCGTCAGGTCGACGTCTACAAAGCGGCCCGCTTCCAGTTGAAATTGCCTTCCAGAGGCTTCTACGATGGCAAACATTGTCGTCTCCAAATCTTGTTATCGAGCAGTTCTTTGACCTGCTAATTTGCTAAATCAAATGTCGCCCCAGCATTTCAGCTGGGCGTCACGCCCGATGCCCTTTGGGAACTCAGGCGACTGGCAATAGTACCAAATATAAATTGTGGCGTCCAAACTTACGTAAATTGTCTTAAGCTTTATGTGATCCGGGCGCGGATCATGAAAGGCATTTCACCAGCAGGGAAGATTTGATGAGCGAAGGAAACGAAGCCGAACTGGGCAGAAGCAAGTACGGGTCTACTCCCCAGGAGCACCTGCGTCATCTTTTGACGATCGGCTGGAGCCCGAAAAGTCCGCTCATACTTAAGTATGTTGCCGAAAACCGCCTGCAGCGTGAGCTCTCCCAATGGCAAGAACTGGAAATAGAGGCGGCTGCCCGCAGAACTCCAGCCAAGAAATAAAGTCAAAACTGGCAATTGACTACTTGCAGCTTTAACTTGCGTCAATAATTGTGCAATTTCCATTAAACATTTTAAGGATCCGGCTTGCGGCTAATAAGATCGTGCAACTGATTCCCAAAATTTTTTGGAGTGATTGCGTCTATGTTGCAAGTTGGAAAAAGAGCTCCTGACTTTGACATGCCCTCGACCAAGGACATGAAAGGTCTGAAAGAGAACGTACGCCTGGCCGATTACAAAGGCAAATGGTTGGTTGTGTTCTTCTACCCCCTGGATTTCACGTTCGTTTGCCCGACTGAAATCACAGCGTTCGATAAGAGATACGACGAGTTTAAGAAAGCCGGTGCTGAAATCCTGGCTATCTCGACCGACAGCGTATACAGCCACCGCGCCTGGATCCAAACCCCTGAAGATAAGGGCGGACTGGGACCGGTCAAGTTCGTACTTGCTTCCGACATCACCAAAGATGTTAGCCGCGACTACGGCGTATTGATGGAAGACAAAGGCATCGCATTGCGCGGCTTGTTCATCATCGATACTGAAGGCAACCTCCAATATCAAGTCGTCCATAGCCTCAACATCGGACGTTCGGTTGATGAAACTTTGAGAGTTCTCGAAGCACTGAAGACCGGCGGACTTTGCGGCGCTGACTGGAAGCCGGGCCAAAAGCCTCTTACCGTTTAATTACGGCAAGTTGAAATTTTGCAGACCGTTCCTCAGGGGACGGTCTGTTGCTTTTTTCAAATGGTTATCCTGCGCAAAGCAGCAGACCAATTTGCGGAAAGCGGCTTCAGAACAGTTAAATAAGTCCATTTAAAAAGAAGGGGGGCGATACAATAAGCGCTATCGCCGGATCGATTACGGGTTTTGCGTCAAGGTTGTCACTTGCGCATGAAGGCGATCAAGAGCTAATAGCTAAAAGGAGGTTCTGATGCCACTTCGTATGGATGCCGCCCTGCCTTCTATTGAAGGAGGTACCGAGTGGTTTAACAGTCAACCTATCAAAAACGAACAATTGAAAGGAACCCCGGTTCTCATCCATTTTTGGGCGATCAGCTGTGGGATTTGCAAAGATTCGTTGCCGGAAATCTCGAGCTGGCTCGATAAATACGGCAGCAAAGGTTTGAAGATAGTATCCGTGCACATGCCCAGGCAGGAATCGGATACCAATATTGATGCGGTCAAAGAAGCAATCAAAGAATACGAAGTGAAGCAACCGTGCGTTGTAGACAATTGGCACGAAATTACAGATGGTTTTGAAAATAAGTACGTCCCGGCTTTTTACCTCTTCGATGAAGAAGGAAAAATGCGTCAGTTCAACGCCGGAGAAAAAGCAGCAAAACTAGTCGAATCGGCAATTGATAGAGTCCTCAACGCATACACGGAAAAACAGGGAGCCAAAGCCTAGGCGGTCCATTTACTCTCAATCCATTGAGGCGCGATCATGTCCACAATATCTCTGGTAAACCGGTCAAAGCAGCTGGCGGCACGAGCCGAAGCTGTTATTCCCGGTGGTGTCAACTCGCCGGTCCGGGCCTTGAAAGCAGTCGGAGCCGATCCGATTTATTTTGAGCGTGCTGACGGTCCATATCTTTTTGATGTAGACGGCAATCGCTTTCTCGACTACGTCGGTTCCTGGGGACCAATGATTCTCGGACACTGTCATCCGCGCGTACTAGAGGCCATTGAACAAGCGCTTGCCCATGGCACCAGCTTTGGGGCACCCTGCCGTCAGGAAGTTGAGATGGCCGAATTGATCTGCCAGCTTGTTCCTTCCATCGAAATGGTGCGCATGGTCAACTCCGGAACCGAAGCCACCATGTCGGCAATCCGCCTGGCTAGAGCTTTTACAAAGCGCGACATCATTGTGAAATTCGAAGGCTGCTATCACGGGCATGCTGATTCATTCCTGGCCAAAGCCGGGTCCGGACTGGCCACTTTCGGAATAAGCAGTTGCCCCGGTGTTCCTGAAGAGGCAACCAAGCTCACCATTACTGTGCCCTTCAACGATCTCGATGCGGTCAAGAAAGTCTTCAAAGAGCATGCCAAGGAAATTGCCGCCGTTATTTTGGAGCCGGTGGTCGGCAATTCCGGTCTCATTCTTCCAAAGGATGGATACCTCAAAGGTCTAAGAGAAATTACCGCCGACCAGGGCGCGCTTTTGATTTTTGATGAAGTGATGACCGGCTTTAGAGTGGCGCTGAATGGCGCTCAAGGCCGTTTTGACATAAAACCGGACCTGACCACACTGGGCAAAATTATTGGCGGCGGGCTGCCTGTGGGAGCCTATGGCGGACGCAAGGAGATCATGGAAATGATTGCTCCTAAAGGATCCGTCTACCAGGCTGGAACATTATCCGGCAATCCTCTGGCTATGGCGGCAGGAATTGCCCAGCTCAAGATGCTGCAGACACCAGGCACCTATGAACGCCTGAACAGCAAAACCGAGCTGCTTGCCAAAGGTTTGAGCGATCTGGCCAAAAAGAAAGGCGGCCTGACCGTGGCGCATATAACCGGGATGGTGACTGTTTTTTTCACGGACAAGGAAGTTGTTGATTTTGAAGGGGCCAAAAAATGCGACACCGAAAAGTTCGCAAAAGTATGGCGCAAGCTGGCAGATAAGGGGATTTACTGGCCGCCTTCGCAGTTTGAAGCCGCCTTCGTTTCGACAGTCCATTCGAGCAAAGACATAGAAGAAACGATCAAAGCGTTTGAAGAGTCTATTTAGCCAATTCAAGCTTTTGATTTTATTCTTTCCGGCCGGTTGCATACGCCAGCGTAATTGCGTTGACGCTTAAGGCGCCCGCGTCCGTAAGTGCGCTGGCACATGAAGACAGAGTAGCTCCCGATGTAAGCAAATCGTCGACAAGAATAATGTGGGCTCCTTCGGCATACTTTCTGTTGGCTTGAAAAGCACCTTCAACGTTGAGTTTTCTTTCCTGCCTGCCTAGTTGGTGTTGAGTGGCAGTGCCTCGGGTTCTTGAAAGCAAACGTTGATCTATTGGTACGTCGTGCTTGTAGGCGATACGATTTGCCAATAACTCAGCCTGATTGAAGCCGCGCTTGAGCATGCGTTTCCAGTGCAGTGGCACCGGCACCAGAACGCAATTTTTTATGCTCACCATTTTGGCCAGGTCATCCAGTGCCTGGCTGAGCAGCAAGGCCAGATCTTCAACCACCAGCCGGTCGTCATCGTATTTCAGATGATAGAGAATCTTCTTGAGCGGACCTTCGTAAGGCAAGCGCGACGCCACCAGAAGCGGTGCCATACCTTCCATATTGACGATCCTTAAAAGGGACGGCTCCAGTTCGAATTTGAAGAAACAACTGTCGCACAAAGTCTTGTGGTTGGTTTCTTTCCACTTTCTGGGACCAGAAAGAAAGTCGACCAGATCGACTTTCAGTTCGTCTTTGCAGGCTCGGCATTTTTCCTGGCACAGGGCCAGGGCGACCATATCCAAAATTACTTGCACGCAATCACCCCCTTGTGAAAGACGGTCATGTGATCTGTATTGGAATCCCTGGGAGCTTAAATAAGCGGGATAAATTAGTAGACGAAGGCAAGAGAAAAAAAGTTCAATTCCCCAAACGATTCACACTTGTTTATTCAAAATCAAGAAAATCGGGCGCCTGGTGAGAGAGAAGCTAAGATAACCAGTCTGCAAACCAAAGGTTCGCATTCCGGATCGCGCACTCCAGAGCGGAGGCAAAATGCCAACTTCCATAGCCGACCAAAAAACTCGAGACTTGATTCGTCAGGCGGAGCGATCGCTTAGAGACCAATTTGATTTTGTCGACGAGACGGCTTTGCACAATCAAAGGAAAGTTCTCGATGCTTTTCGAGACCACAAACTGACTGAAGAGCATTTCGCCGAGCACACCGGCTACGGCATTGACGATGCCGGCAGAGAGACTCTGGATGCCATCTTCGCTCAAATCTTCGGCGCGCCTGCCGCCGCCGTTCGCATGCAGGTCGTTTCAGGAACCCACGCCCTGGCTCTCTGTCTTTTCGGCTCGCTGAAGCCGGGCGACAGGCTGATCAGCATGACAGGGGCACCTTATGACACGCTCCAGCAAGTGATTGGCATCGCCGGTAATGGCCGCGGTTCGCTCAAGGAGTTGGGGGTTCTATACGATCAAATCGACATCGACCCGACCACTTACAGCGCTGATTCCCAATTGCTCGAACAATTAAAGAACCTGCTCCAGCCACCGACCAAACTGGTAACTATTCAGAAATCATGCGGATATTCATTCGATCGCCGCACACTTTCCAATGCCGAGATCGGCAAGATGATCGCTGCTGTAAAAGCAATCAATCCTCAGTGCCTGGTTATGGTCGACAACTGTTATGGCGAATTTGTCGAAGCTACAGAGCCAACCGGCCATGGCGCCGACATCATCGCCGGCTCGCTTATCAAAAACCCGGGAGGCGGCTTGGCCATCTCCGGAGGTTATATCGCCGGGCGTGAAGACCTGATTGAGTCAGCCCTCTGCCGGCTGACTGCTCCTGGAATCGGCGGACACCAGGGTGTCAGTTTCAATCAAAATCGCCTTTTATTCCAGGGACTTTTTCTGGCTCCCTCGGTTGTTGCCTCGGCGGTTAAGGGGGCCATGCTTTCAGCAATTGTCTTTGCCGATCTCGGGCTTGAGGTAAAACCAGCCCCCCAAGACAGGCGTTTTGACATCATTCAGGCGATAAAGTTTGGTGAAAGGCAAAAGCTGGTCAATTTCTGCCGGGCCATTCAGCACTTTTCGCCGGTCAACGCGCACGTTCAGCCTGAGCCCGCCGGGATGCCGGGCTATGAAGACCAGGTGGTGATGGCCGGTGGCACATTTGTAGAGGGATCCACGATCGAGCTTTCGGCAGACGGTCCTTTACGGGAGCCTTATGCTGCCTTTTTACAGGGCGGCCTTACATATCTCCATATTAAGTGCATGCTTGAAGGAGCTATAACCCGCAGCCAGAGCGGCGAATTGCAGTTTATTTGACACCTGGGCTCACGGCTAAACATTTGCTTATAGCCTTTCCTAATCCCCTTTTCTTCTTTAAAATTAGAATGAATTTTTGAACTATGAAAGATTCAGTTTGGAGGGGTCACTCTTGGTTGCTCAAATACGAAATAGAGCCAGTCTTTCGGTGGGAGTGAGCAGAGCCCAGGAGACAAGCGGACACTTTGACCTGAAGATCCTGTCAGGCACTGCCAACCCCGATTTGGCCAGAGAAGTCGCTGAATATCTCGAGCTTTCTGTCTCACCTGTAAAGATTCAACCGTTTTCAGACGGTGAGATTTATGTGCAGCTTCAGGAGAGCGTGCGTGGCGTCGACTGCTTCGTAGTGCAATCGACCTGCTCGCCGGTCAATGAAAATCTGATGGAGCTTTTGATCATGCTCGATGCGCTTAAACGGGCATCGGCAGGCAGAATCACGGTAGTAATGCCATATTTCGGTTATGCACGCCAGGATAGAAAGGCGGCTGGACGTGAAGCGATTACAGCCAAGCTGGTGGCCGATTTGCTGACCACCGCCGGTGCCGACCGCGTTGTCGCGCTCGATTTGCACGCCCCTCAAATCATGGGCTTTTTCAATATCCTGGTCGATCACCTTTACGGCAGTCCGGTCTTGATCGACTATATGAACTCTCTCAATCTCAAAGATGTTGTTTTGGTCAGCCCAGACGTCGGCGGTGTGGCAAGGGCCCGCGCTTTTGCTAAGAAATTGAATGACTCACCGCTGGCCATTATCGACAAACGTCGCACCAAACATAATGAAGCCGAGTCTTTGAGCCTGGTCGGCGACGTCAAAGGCAAAGTAGCGATCATGGTCGATGACATGGTCGACACAGCCGGCACGCTGGTCAAAGGTGCTGAGCTTTTGAGAAGAGAAGGCGCCAAGTCCATCATCGCCTGCTCGACACACGCGGTCTTGTCTGGTCCTGCCAACAAACGCCTGGAAGATTCTTGCATCGAGAAACTGATCGTCACCAATTCCATCCCGCACGATCCAGCCAAGATTTCCAAGAAAATCATCCAGGTGAGCGTCGCCAAACTGCTCGGTGAAGCGATCGCACGCATCCACGACGATTCGTCCGTAAGCGAATTGTTCGAATAGAAATCAAAGTAGAAGACCAAAATAAAAATGATCATTGAAACTTTTCCAGCCGGCCCGCTGCAGTGCAACTGTTCGATAATTGCCTGCCCGGAAACGAAGGAAGCAATCGTTGTCGATCCGGGCGGCGATGTTCAAAAGATCATCGATAAATTGGAAAAGCAAGGCTTGACCGTAAAATACTTGCTCCATACACATGCTCACTTCGATCATATTCTCGGCTCCAGAGAACTGAAAGAGAAAACGGGCGCCAAGATTTGCTTGCACGAAGGCGATCAGTGGCTGTACGACAATTTGCAGAAGCAGTGCGGATTGTTCGGATTCAAAGCCACGGACACTCTGCCTGTAGACCACTATCTGAAGGATGAAGAAGAGGTCAAAGTTGGAAACCTGATGGCTAAGGTCATCCATACTCCCGGGCACACACCGGGCAGCCTCTGTTTCTCAGTGCAGGAGAAAGAGAGCACACTTCTATCCGGCGACACGCTCTTCCAGCGTTCCATCGGCAGAACAGACCTCTGGGGCGGCTCTTTCGATGAAATCATCAAATCAATCTCTGAGCGCCTCTTTACTCTCGATGACTCGACCAAAGTGATTCCCGGGCACGGCCCCAACACCGACATCTGGTCGGAGAAGCGCGAAAATCCTTTCGTTCAGTAGATTTTTCCGGAGAAACCAGCTTGAGCGGATTTCGAATCACAGTCGCTCTGACCATCGATCCTTAAACTGCAAGGAATGAACTGCTCGTCGCACAGCCCAAACCATTTCACCTCAACTTTGGCTGGGTAATCAAAGACTTTCGTTGGTGGGGGAATTCTTGCGTTTTTGATCGCAGCTGTGACAGCTGAATCACCATTTGTCGATGGTCTAAAAGTCACATTACTGCACGGTCGTTGGACAACCTTGATCCGTTTCTTGGAGCCTTCGGCCTGGAGCCTGAAGGTTGCACGAGCAGAACAGTTCTCATATCCCTTGGCTGGAAGGTAGGCTTCCTGCAACGAATCAGCAAGTCTTCGAGCGTAACTGATGTCTTCCTTGCCGAGGACGTTTGCCGTTGCAAGTGTGCTCATAACCAAGCCTGACATCAAATACAGAACAATTTGCTTAACCCACAAAGAGTAATGCTCCTAATGGCGGGCGGCGCCCAGAATTTGATCGGCGCGGGCTTGCAGATCCTCTGCTTCTTTCGTGCGACCCTGATTTTTGCAAATGTTGGCTAAATTGCGCAGACTCATGCCGACATTGACATGGTCGCTGCCGAAATTCTTCTCGTAGATGCCGAGCGCCTGCCTGGAGAGCGATTCTGCTTTTTCCATGCGACCTTTCGATTCGTAGAAAAGCGACATCGATACAAGCGTTGTTGCCACTTCCGGGTGCTCTGTCCCGAGTACAGACGAGAACAATTGCAGGGCGCGAATGAAGAGCGGCTCGGCTTCAGAAAACTTACTGGTGCGATGGTAGAGCACGGCCAGATTGTGCAAACCGGTGGCCACTTCGGGATGATCGGAGCCCAGGTTTTTTTCGAATATTTCCAGTGAGCGCCTGTGCAATGGCTCGGCGCGCTCATAGTCACCCATGTACGAATAATTGTTGGCCAGACTGCGCAGACCTTCGGCAACATCCAGGTGGTCGGCGCCCAGTACCTTCTCTTTAATGTTGAGCGCGCGCTCGTAATATTGAGTTGCTTCCTCGTACTCTCCGAGTTTTCTCAATACCCGTGCGAAGGTCTTCAAGCTGTCTGCTACTTCCAGGTTGTCAGGCGCAAGCGGGCTTTCTTTGAGAGTCAACGAGGCGCGAAGAATCGGCTCTGCTTCCGGGAATCTTCCAATCAGTGAATAGTAATTGCCCAACGCGCGGCGGCTTTCGCCGGCTTTAGGGTGGTCTACACCCAGGGCCTTTTCGCGAATATCGAGGGTGCGCTTGAGAAGGTCTTCAGCGTTGTCTACTTTTCCCTGGGCCAGGTGGGTGCGGGCTAAAAGCGACAGGCATTCGGCCACATGCAGGTGATCCTTTCCCTGTTGCGCCTCGCGGATGTGGAGAGCCCGCGTCAAAAGCGACTCGGCTTCTTCGTGTCTGTTGGTATGAATGTAGAGCTGGGCGAGATCGACGCAACTGGTGGCAATTCTCAGATTGTCCGGCCCGGACTTCATGGCTTCTTCCAGCGCGGAAGTCCAGCATTTCAGGCACTCATCGTAGTCCTGTGCCTTGAAAGCCTTTTGGCCTTGCCGTTTTAAATTCTCCCAATTCTCGTTAACCATAGCCGACTAAATTTCCAAGAGCTAAAAATTTCCTGCCTAAGATCTTACAACTATTTTTCGCTTGAAATATGGCGAAAAACTCGCCCGGACAATATCTTTTGTCATTGCCGCCCGCCGGTATTGGTATCAAATACAGTGTCATAACCAGAGGGGCTGGGGCGATTTTTATGGTGTCGCAGTTTTCATTGCTTGCGAGAGTTCTATCCTGGCCGTCTTTCTGCGATTGTTTACCCAGCGCTCAAGAGCTGCTTTGGCATTGGGTTCTTGCAGTTTTTGTTTGATGAAGTCTTTGACGTCGGCATAAGAAAATGGACCGGGCGGCTGCTTTTCTGTCACTTTGGCAATCACATAGCCGATTCCTATGGGAATTACTTTGGGAGCCACTTCTCCGGCTTTCAAATTGGCTACGACGTCTTTGACTGCCGGAGTGAGCATTGCCGTCTCGACATAACCGGCATCGCCTCCGGTTTTACCAGCACGGGCTTGAACGTCGTCTGTGTTTTGATTGGCGAGCAGCGCAAAGTCTTCGCCTTGTTGTGCCCGCTTGAGAATGTCTGCGGCTTTTTGCTCGAGTTCTTTCTTCTTAGCCTTCATGGCTTCTTCCAGCTCAGTCGGACTGATATTGGGTTTTATGCGAACAATCTGGCTTTTGATACCTTCCAGGTTGCCGACATTTTCTTCCGGGGCGGCGATGACAATCTGGCTCAGGCGAATGCGTTCGCCGTGCTTGAATTTGTCTTTGTTGTCGTCGAAAAATTTCTTGGCGACTGCATCTGTGACCGGTGATTCGTTGATGATTTTGTCCTGGACCATGACCACCATGAAATTGTTGACGATGTCGTCTCTGTAGAGGTCCGGTGATAAGCCTGACTGCTTTAGGGCTCTGGGGTAAACTTCGGAATTTTTCAATTCCATATAATTGTTGAAAGCCTTGGTTGAAAGTCCGCGGGCCCGTGCCTCAGCCAGAAATAATTCGTGGTCGACCAGCGAATCTAGAAGTCCTTCTTCTTGAAGGGTACGGAACATCTTGTTGGCAAGCGCCTCTTCGAGGATCAGTCTTTCAAAATCGGCAACGGTCATATTGCCGCTTTTGAGAAATTCAGTGAATTTTTCCGGAGTATTGCCGCGGGCTACTTTGGCCGCATCCAGAAGTTTTGCTTTCTCGTCGGCGGTGAGAGTTAAGCCGCGGCGGTGAGCTTCCGCTATATAAGGTTTGACTACGCCGGGATCCATGGCCATTGTGTCTTGAAACTTTTGCAGATTGGTTTTCAGTTGCCGTCTGTAGGTGGCCATGGTTATGGGCTGACCTTCGACATAGCAGATCACTACTTCATCACCGAGCTGCTTGGACTTGATCAATTTCATAGCGTCGGCTACTTGTGGCAAATCCATGACTGGCTTTTGTTGTGCATCGGCTGCCGTCTTGCTTTGATCTTTATTTTTGTCTTTTTCTTTTTCTTTGTCCGCACTTTCAGTTTTGACTGCAGTGTCGCCGGTAGTGGCAGCGTCCGGTTCGGTCTTCGAGCAAGCCGTAAGCGAGACAACCGATAAAAGCGCTAGTGATAATGCAAATTTTCTCTTCATGCTGCGTTTCAAAAGCCTCGTCTAAAAATCTAGTTTGCTCTGGCTGCGGAAGTTAGAACCATAGCACCAAGCAACTCTTCAAGCAAATCCAGTTGCTCTACAGGAGAAAGCCCCTGCGAGCGCACCAGGATGCAGGGAGACGGACCGATTCCGCCCGCTTGACCCGGCTTGTAAGTAGTGCGGCTGGCCAGATGTTTAGGCAGCCGGCTTTGAATCGGCATCCATTCGTTCAATCTGAAAGCGACAGAGAGTTTGAGACTCTGTGCATCAGGTTTGATCGCTGAAACTTGCGCTTTGGCGCAGAGCAAGCGCAATCTCACTACTTTGGCAAGATTGTCCACTTCCTCCGGCGGCTTGCCAAAACGGTCTTTCCATTCTTCTTTGAGAACAGTAAGATCGCGGTCGGCTTTGACGTCGGCCAGTCGTTTGTATTCAATCAGCCTTTGATCGGAATCAGGCATGTATGTTTCCGGAATAAAGGCGGTGACGTTGATGTCGATTGTGGCATCGGCATCGGATGAGACGCTCTGTCCTTTCAGTTCGGCCACTGATTCTTCCAAAAGTTTGCAATACAGATCAAAGCCCACTGAAAACATGTGACCATGCTGTTCGGCACCGAGTATGTTTCCTACTCCGCGAATTTCCATATCTCTAAGCGCGATCTGATAGCCCGAGCCCAGGGATGTGAATTCGCGAATTGCTTTGAGCCGGCTTTGAGCGGTTTCAGTAAGTACCTTTTGCGGGCGGCAGAGACAATATGCATAGGCCTGCACATCCGAACGCCCGACCCGACCGCGCAACTGGTACAACTGGGCCAGACCGAATTTGTCGGCTTCATTGACGATGATCGTGTTGACATTGGGAATGTCCAGTCCCGACTCGATGATGGTCGTGCAAACCAAAACATCGAATTGCTGCGCTGCAAAATCCAGCATCACGTTTTCCAGATCGCGCTCGGACATCTGACCATGCCCAATAACTAAGCGCGCTTCCGGCACTAGTTGTTTCACTTCAAAGGCAATTTGTTCGATTGACTCGATGCGATTGTGGACGAAGTAAATCTGACCGCCTCGCTCCATCTCGTGCAAAATCGCGGTTCTGACCAGAGGCAATTTGTACTCACCGACAAAAGTTTTGAACGGCAGTCGATTGACAGGCGGCGTGTGGATCAAAGACATGTCGCGGGCGCCGGAAAGGGCCATGTGCAGCGTCCTCGGGATGGGAGTCGCCGACATGGTGAGCACGTCCACCATTACTCTTAGCTGCTTCAGTTTTTCTTTGTGACCGACGCCGAACCTTTGTTCTTCGTCGATAATCAGCAAGCCCAGATCCTTAAATGTAATATCTTTTTGCAGCATTCTGTGTGTGCCCACGACCACGTCGCATTCACCCACTGCCAGTTTTTGCACCACTTCTCTCTGTTCTTTGGCCGTGCGAAAACGGCTCAAAAGCCCGACTCTAATCGGGTAGGCGCTGAATCTGTCTGAGAGGTTGTTGAAATGTTGCTGAGCGAGAATTGTGGTCGGCACAAGAACGGCGACTTGCTTTCCGGACATCACCGTTTTGAAAATGCCGCGAATGGCCACTTCCGTTTTGCCGAATCCGACATCGCCGCAAATCAGCCTGTCCATGGGCTTATTTGCTTCCAGGTCGCTTTTGACATCGACAATCGCCTGCCACTGATCGGGCGTTTCTTCATAGGGGAAAGCTTCTTCCATTTCGTACTGCCAGGGCGTGTCCGGAATGCACATGAAGCCTTCTTGTTTGGCCCGAATTGCATAAAGATTGACCAGATCTTCGGCCACTTGTTTGACCGAGCGCTTTACTCTTTTCTTTGTCGATTCCCATTCGGCGCCGCCCAGGCGCGAGAGGCGGGGCGCGCTGTCACCGGCTCCGCGATAACGGCTGAGCAGGTTAATTTGATCGACAGGAACATATAAACGATCTTCGCCTGTGTACTGAACGGTCAAATATTCTCTTTGCTGGTTGTCGACGGCGATGCGCTGAACACCCACGAATTGACCGATGCCATGTTTCATATGGACGACATAGTCACCGACTTTTAGATCGGAAACCGATGTAAATCGCTCATAGGTTTTTTCGGCTACCTGGCGGCGATAGACAGTAGGACGGCGTTTTAGCCCAAACATTTCGGCATCGGTGATGGACACGAGCATAATGTCGTCCATGCGAAAACCCTGCACAAAACCGTGCCTGGTCACCCAAACTTCACTGCCTGCGCCGGGAGTTTTTCCGCGCGCCACCATCTCGGCAAAAGAAATAGCCGCCCCTTCAGAGGAGGCATTATTGCCCGCATTCAGATTGCCTGCCGCATCGGGCGAGCCCGGCTCGTGATGCTTGATGTCGCTCTCGGCACCCAGGTATCTAGCCGGCGTGTCCCACTCGCGCAGAAGGCCCAGAATACGCTGAGGCTGCTCAGTGGAAATGACGATTTGATATTCGTTGCGTCTATATGAGCGAACTTTGTCGATAACCGCCTGCATTTGATTGCCGAAGCGTTCAATCGGGTGGCAATCGAATTGCACAACTGCATGTTCTGCCTCATCAGGAAAGGCAGGCAAGCTGGACAAATAGACCTTTTGGAATTTGCCAATTTGGGTCTTCAGTTCGTCAAAAGAGGAATGCAGTGCCCGCGGCAAAGCCAAAAGGCGACCGGTGGAAATGCCTTCTTTGAGCGCATCGTTGAGTTTTTCCTCATAGCTCAAAAGCGATGAAGAAAGCAGATCCCACTCATCGAAAAAGACCAGCGATTTATCTGGAAGATAATCGGCCAGGGTGGCAAAACGATCGCTGACAAAGGGGAAATAGTATTCGCAAGACTCAGGATATTGACCGGAAGCAAAGCCGGTCAGGTCGTTTTCAATAATGGAAAGGAGAGTTTCGCGGGCACCCTCTTCCAGCTTTTCCGCCAAAGTTTCGGCAGATTGCCTGAGCTTTTCTATTAGGTTGTCTTTAAACTCTTTTGTATCCTCAAGAACAATCCAGAATCTGGGCGGGATAATCGCCTCGGTAAGCTCGTCCACTGAGCGCTGGTTGTCTATATTGAACTGGCGAATCGATTCGATTTCATCATCAAATAGCTCGATGCGCATCGGATATCCGCTGGACGGATAGATGTCGATAATATCGCCCCTGATACTGAACTCGCCGCGCAAAGTGACCAGGCTTTCTCGTGAATATCCAAGCCCAGCCAGCTGTCTGGCCAATTGATCGCGATCGACTTTGGCGCCGCGCGTGAGCAAGAAGCTTTTCTCTTGCAAAGTCTCTGCATCGAGTACTCGCTGCACCAGAGCCCGAATCGGCACAATAACCATGTATGGCTCTTCGCCGCCGGCAATGATTTTGTTTAGAACTTCCAGCTGCGGCGCAATATTATCGGGGCTGCTGAGCACCTGTTCGTAAGGCGAAACCTCAGAGGACGGATAGAAATAGACCGGGTAGCGGCTCAGGTTGGCAAGCTCATGCTTCAAGCGGGAAGCAACTTGATTGTCTTGAACAATGACAAAAAACGGCCGTTTTACTTCATGGTTGAGAACAGAAAGGACCAGCGATTTTGCTGAATCGGAAAGACCGGCAAGGTTGAGCTCGGACTGTGAGTGACGGGCAGTCCGCGCGAGCAGTTTTGCATACTGCGGAGAATTGAGAAATCTTTGATGGAGAGCACTGGCAAGAGCGTTTTCACGCAATTCACGTTTTGAATTTTGGTCGCCGGTATTTTGTGACTGAGTTGCCATATTTCGTGATGATGCCGCCTGGTTCAAACTCCAAACTCCGTCTTAGACTTTCAAGAAGCGCTCAAAAGTTTGGCTGGCTCGATCCCAGCTAAATTTGGCGAATTTTTTATCGTAGCACGCGGCGCCCATGGGGCACCCTATTTGTGTCGCGCACCGTAATTATTACGTCTGATTCAGACTATTGCTTGAGCCCGGCTCCGCCTGTTCTTAGTTAACAGAAAGCTCATGATTGTTCAGGTATTATGTCTTTTGTATAGTTTAAGGAAAGTATTGATGAAGTCGGCGCTGAAAAACTTAGAGATATTAGTCTCTAGGGCTGGCTTTCTGCTATTTAAGCGCCTGGGCGCGGCTTTTCGCTATTTGGCGCCGGGGCGCCAGCGCCGGCATCGACCCGCAGTTTTTCTTATGGGTCATGCCTGCATACTGGCCTGTCTGCTTGTGCTTTGCTCAGCCACTGAGCCGGCTCAGGCGCAAAAGCACAGATATGCGCCCGAGGTAGAACAGCGCATTGACACTGCCGGAAAGCTGAGCAAAGACGGCAATTTTGAAGAGGCCAGACGGGTTCTGGGCGAGGCTCTGCGCCTGGATGGCAATTGCTGCGAATGTCTCAACAGCCTGGGGATCACCTATTTCAAAGAAGGGCGCTTGAAGGATGCGGAGACCAATTTCCGCAAGGCTCTGACCATCGATCCGCTTTATTTAGAAGCGCTTTGCAATCTCGGCTTGAATCTTTATCAGCAAGGTGAGGCTCACTACGATGAGGCCACCCTTTGTTTTCGCCAGGCTCTGGAATTGACGCATGGCAGCGATGCGCAATTGCACAAGAATCTCGCCGATGTCTTGCGCGATAAGGGCGATTTCAAGGAAGCGGCCAAGCACTACGGTGATGCAGTGCGCATCCAGCCTGACTATGCTCCGGCCTACAACGGTCTGTCCATGCTCTATTATCGGCTCAAACAGTACGACAAGGCTTATGACGAGGCTCAGAAAGCAGTCAAGTTCAGACCGGATTATTCACTCGGTTATTTTTATCTGGGCATGATTGAGACGGCTCGCAAGCACGTTCCTGAGGCTATTCAGTTTTACGAAACGTCGGCAAAATATGAGCCCAATCCGAAATATGCCGCCGATACGCGGCAGAAAATCATGGACTTGAAAGCCGGATTCATGCCGCCGGCCGATAGTGCCGGACCGTCCACCGCCAGCAGCGCTGCTTCCACTGCTGCCGGCGGTTCTCAAATTGCCGATCTGGTGCGCTCGCAAGAATGGGGACGCGCCGAAAGCGATCTGGAGCGTTTGGTCTCCACAGCCGCCGGCAAGACAGCGAACAATTACAACAATTATGGATACGTACTGGCTCGCCAGGGCAAATTCGAGGAAGCGGTCCAGGCTTATAGAAAGGCAATCGAACTGAAAAGAGGAAGCTTCCCTCAGGCGCACTACAATCTCGGTCAAGCCTTGCGCCTGACTCCTGAAGCAAAAGATGCCGAAAAGGAATTCAAAATCGCCGTACAAGAAACGCAACAGTTGAAGCAGCGTTTTCCGGCTGCCTTCAATGCCCTGGCCATGCTGCAAAAGTCGCGCGGTGACCTGACTCAGGCCGGTAAGAACTATCACATGGCCCTGGCCCAAGCCGGAAGCAGCATGCCTGTAATTCATTACAATCTTGCCATTCTTCTGGAAAAAACAGAGAAAAGCCGCGATGCGGTTCGCGAATATAAGAAATATCTGGAACTGGCACCAGCCGGCAAGAATGCCAAACAGGCTAAAGAGCGGCTCAAGCGGCTGACGGGCGATACCAAATAAGGGGCTCGGCAAGGCAGCCAGCGATCAGTGTCTGTCAGCCGCGCCCAGCAGGGCTGTCAAGACAAGCGGCTCAGTCTGGTGTACAATCAAGCATCCCGTCAAAGTGGTAAGGCGGCGGTCTCAGCTTTAAAAGAGCACCGCAATTTGCTGCCGAAAGGGATATCACCAGCATTCAATAATTTAGATCGACTGAGCCGGAAACAATAGATATGAGCGTAATTGAAGACGACATCAAGAACAAAAATTCGGCTTCTCATACAGAAGAGATGCTCGAGGCCGTTTGCTCTGTCGCGCGCGCTCGTGAGGTCTCGGCTGTGCCGGAAGGCAAAACACGCGTGGCTGTTCTGATGAGCGGCGGCGTGGATAGCTCTGCTACTGCTTACTTGCTCAAAGAGCAAGGTTATGACGTCATCGGTGTTACCGGTTGGTTGATCAAGTCAGGCAGCCGCTGCTGCGACACAGGCATGATTGACGCAGCCAGAGTCTGCGAGCAGCTGGGCGTCGACCATCATGCCGTCGACTTGAGAGAGCTCTTCAAGACACAAATTATCGATGATTTCCATCAATCATATGCGCGGGCGCGTACGCCTTTGCCATGCAGCCTTTGCAATACGGTGATTAAGTGGGGCGCCTTGATGAATTACGGGCGTAAAATTCTGGGCGCCGAATACATTGCCACCGGCCATTACGGTCGCATCGAAGAGATTGACGGGCAAATCAGACTGGCGCGTGCCAAGGATCCTAAGAAAGATCAATCATATGTTCTCTGGGGCTTGACTCTCGATCAACTCAAGCACACCCTTTTGCCTTTAGGTGATTACACCAAAGACGAGATTCGCTCCATGGCCTCTCGTGCGGATTTGACCACCGCCAACCGCCCGGACAGCCAGGATTTGTGTTTCATCCCCATGGGTAAGACTCCGCAAGAGTATCTCTCAGGTTTTCTTCCTGAATTGCCCGGTCCGATTCTGCATTGTCAGACAGGCGACCTGATGGGCGAGCATAAGGGCACGCACAATTTCACCATCGGTCAAAGACGCGGCATCAATATCGCCTACAAAGAGCCGCTCTACGTTACATCCATCGATCCGGACATGCGCATAGTCTATGTGGGACCGAAGGAGGCATTGCTGCGCCGTGAATTGAGCGCGTCCTTCATGAACTGGATGCTCGAGGCACCACCTGTGGAGCCGTTTAGAGCGCAAGTGAAAATCAGATACAACAGCCCGACCGCACCAGCCCTGGTTACACCTTTGCCTGACCTCAAGGTTGAGGTGGTATTCGATGATGCCCAGCCGGCAATCACGCCGGGACAAGTGCTGGGCATTTACGATCTGTCTGACGCATATATTATTGGTGGCGGCTGGATAGACTGAAAGTCCTGATTTTTTCAGAAATTGTTTTGTGATCGTGAGCGAGCGCAATTTAATCACAGCTGTAAAAAACACCTAAATGACCGTTGTCATGCTGTTTCTCGTTTGCCGAAATTGGGAACCTTGGCGGTACCGGGGCGTCTTCTTTATTGCTAACGCTCGGCGCAGAACCTATAATACGGACTTGGTAGCCCAGGGATTTTGTTTTACATGCTTCTGAAAAACCGCGCCTTTACTAGGTTTCGACCGCTATCGCTGATTCTTGTAGCAGTGATGGTGGCATCTTCTATATGCGTTTGCGATCAAAGCGCTGAAGCACGCAGACAAGCGGGCAAATCCCATGCGCCAGTCAAAGCACATGCGGCATCGGCGACAAGAAGTCGGGGTTCCTCACGTTCTCGCGGATCGGCAACGAAAGTCTCCAGATCGCGCACGCGCACTGTTGTTCAATTCTCCGGATCAAAACGCAAAACAGTCAGTGTAGCAAGAGGCAGCCGCATCTCGTCCTCAAAACGCGGACGCAAAATTCGCATTGTTCGCCAACCCAAGCCTAAATACGCTTACCCGCTCAGCCAGTTCCTCATGCATGCTCCTTCTTTTGACAAGAATCCTCTTGATCAACAAATGAGTGAGCGCATCGCCAGAGCCTGGGACCGTGGTACCGCCGATAGTTACCCGGCGCGCGCACTGGTGAGAGCGGGAGTGGTGTCCTATCACCCCTTGCGTGGTGGCATCTATTACAGGCGCGAGCCGGTTAAATACATCATTTTGCATTCGACCGAAACAGGTGTTCCAGTCAGCGCCGTCAATGTAATCGAAGGCTGGAGCTCGATGGGCCGCAGGCACCCGGGCGCTCAATATGTAGTCGATCGAGACGGCACGATATATCAGGCTGTCGATCCCGATCTGGCTACCGTGCATGTAAACATCTTCAAGACTCTGCCGGGCATCAACAACGACAACAGCATCGGCATCGAGATGAACCACACGGGCAGGCAGAATTACCCTGAGGCGCAGCGCGAAGCAGTCAACAAACTGCTTGCTTATTTGCAGCAGCGCTACCAGGTGGAAAACGCCAATGTCGTCACCCACAGATACGCTCAACAAGGCGATCATACTGATCCTGTCAATTTCGACCTGGATGGTTTTATCGCCTACAAAAATCAATTCCAGAGACGAGCACTTGCCTATAAAGTGAAGGGGCTGGAACAGGAAGTTAAGACCTGGCATGCCGCCGAGCCCGCAGCCGCCTCGACTATTTTGCAGCCGCATCCGGCCCAGAAGGTGGAAGTGACTGAAAGAACAGATAAAAAACTGGGTGAGGCAGAGAAGGTCAAAACCGCCCCTAATAGCGAAGAACCGGTGCGCACAGTGCAACCTGCCCCAGTCAATGGACTGGAATTGAAGGGACCGATTGAAGTTGACCCTTCATCTGCTACTGATTTGAATCAAAAGGAAAACTTTGACGCGGACGGACCAGGCGCCACCAAGGATGGTGAGCCTGCCCAGCCGCCAGTAAAGAAATTCACTCCGGGCCCCGACACTCAACCGGACTCAAAACTTAGCAGTCCTGACTCGCCCGTCCATGTCCAAACGAAATTCACCCCGGCTCATCTGATCAACCAGAATACAGAGCGAGGAAAAACTCAATCGGTGCAAAAGACGCCGGTTGTGACGGTACGCAAGGAGGTTGTTTCAACCTCTGGCAAGAATGTGGAAGATACATCACTAACCCAGTATGTTCCAGGAGATAAGGTCTCTCACCCCCGCAGCACTGCCGCGCAGCACAGTCCGGCTCCCAGAGCCGTGGCCCAGCGTGTTGTCGAAACACCCGAGAAGGAAAACAAGCCCGTTCAGAAGAAGAGCGTTTTCCAGCGCATGCGTGCTTATTTAAAAGAAAACTTCCAATAAATCAGATCAGATAAGAGAAATATCTTCAATGCTCGCATAGCCATTTGGGCCAGCATTGAGATCGCTTTCAATAAGTGAAACCGTCTCGATTTCGTGCGTGAGAGGGAAGAGATCTGCTGGGCTTTCAAAAGCATCCAGAGAGCGTTTTACTTGGCTTTTTGAGTCGGGTGAAAAACGACAAACAGTGAGGTGCGGGCGAAAGCGTTTGAATCTTTGCACCTTATCGCTTTTCTCACAATACCCTGCCATGCCTTTAGATATAGCCTGATTCAGGCTTTCGGCTTGAGGACTGGCGCTTGTGCTTTCCAAAACAAGAACACGCGGAGACTTAAGAGACGGCCAGACTTCAATGCACTCGTATTTGATTGCAAAGGCACCATTTTGTGCTTCCCCCTTCCAGCTTTCGATCGTTTCTTTCAAATCGCTCTTCACATTTTCAATCAATTCTTTGTCTACATCTCCAAGGAAAAGCCAGGTCAGATGCAACTTCGCAAGCGGCACAAAACGTGCCTTTAACTGCCATCTTTGGGATAGTTCCGGGTTTATCTTCGTCAAATTGGAAACAACAAAAGCCGCGTCATCATCCAAAAAAGTGCCGACAAAAAGTCTCGACTTTTCCATTTTGGTTTCTCCGCCTGCCGATTTCTCTGCCGCTCAACTAAGCGTCGCCGGCATCCTTGCCGCTGCTGTAGAAGCTTCTGCCGCTCTCGCCCATCTGCCTGAGGTAGGTGCTGACTTCGCGCTTTGGTCCAGGCAGCCGGTAAATTTCTTCCAGCTTTTCAATAATAAATGGCACTCCCAGGCTGTCGCCATAACGCAATAACCCGCCGCGGAAGGGAGGGAAGCCCATGCCCAGAATGGTAGCCAGATCGATTTCGCGCGGGCGGCGGACGACCTTTTCATCCAGGCAGCGCGCCGCTTCGTCAATCATCGGCAAGATCATATGCTCTGCCAGTCGCTTCAACTCTTCGGGAGGCGCCTTTTCGGCCGCCACGTTCAATTTCAAAACATTGGTCAAATCCGGATTAAGTCCGAGGTTTCTGCCTGCTTCATCCCAGTTGTAGATGCCATTGCCCTGCCGTTTTCCGACAATGCCAATGTCTTTGACACCTTTGAGCACTGCTGGTTTTGTGAAGCGCTCGCCGATATTGGCTTCAAGAGCATCGGCGACCAGAAGCGCCACATCCATTCCTACTTCATCGGTGACGCCCCAGGGTCCCATGGGCATACCGAAATCGATGGCCGCATCTTCAACCCAGTTGACGGCAGCGCCTTGATCGACCAGCCGGGCGGCTGCATTTATATAACAGCACAAAATCCGGTTGACCAGAAAACAATTGCTGTCTTTGACCGGCAGTGGAATTTTGTCGAGGCGGGAAAGAAACGCCAGCACTTTCGACTGCTTATCTTTGCCTGCATTTCTTGCTGGTATTACTTCTACAAGCGGCATTCTTTCGACCGGATGGAAGAAATGAACACCAAAGAATTCATTTTTGGCGGCCGTTTTCTCGACCAGCGCATTGACCGAAAGAGACGATGTGTTTGTAGCGACAATCGCATTTGGTTTTAAAACTGGAAGCACTTTGGCAAGAATCGCCACCTTAGTATCGAAATCTTCGCTGCACGCCTCGATGAGGAGATCAACATCGGCCAGATCCTGAAAGTCTTTTGCCGATTTTATCGAGGCAGTTATTGTAGTACCGGCGGTGTCGGCAATTCTCTCTGCCCGTTTGATATTGTTCATCACTGTTTCGAACATCAAGTCTTGACGGGCATCACTGGCTGCTTTTACAGTGACGTCAAAACCTCTGATGGCGGCCCAGCTGGCAATATTGGTGCCCATGATGCCACCACCTATAATGCCAACCGATTGAATTGGCGTGGTGCCTTGCTTTGCTACTTTTGCAGCAGCAGACATTTTGTAGAATTCGCTTGTGAAAAAGAAAAAGATCAAGTTGCGCGCGCATTCGCTAAAAGCCAGATCGGCAAAGGCGCGGGCTTCGTATTCATGCCCCCTGTCCATGCCCTCGGTCAGCCCTAAGCGAATTGATTCGAGGGCTTTGACGGGAGCCGGATAATTGCCTTTGGTCTTAATGCGCAGTGTGCGCTCCATCATCTTGAAATATTTTTCTTGTTTTTCCGGCGCCTCGGCAACCGCTCCGTGCGGGCGGGATTTCCAGTCGGGATCGCCAGCCAATTCCAGGCAAAGGCTTTCCACCCGGGCGAGCAGATCTTCTTTCTGTACCAGATCGTCGACGATACCAAGCTCGTGTGCTTTTTTTGCATCGACAGTTTGAGCAAAGAGAATAAACTCGCAAGCGGCCTTCAAGTCAATCAGGCGCGGCAGACGCTGGGTTCCGCCCAGTCCGGGAATCAGTCCGAGTTTGACTTCCGGAAGTCCGATCACTGTTTCGGGCGAGTCGGTTGCTACCCGCCGCGCCGCGCTCAGTGCCAGTTCCAGACCTCCGCCCAGGCAAGAGCCGTGGATGCCGCAAACCGTGGGGATGGATAATTTTGTGAAGCGTGTCAATAAGTCTTGACCGCGGCTCGACATCTGGTGAGCTTCTTCGATGTCCATTTGCAGGACTTCATGGAGGTCGGCGCCGGAAATGAAGTTGACTTCCTTGCCGGAAACCATGCCTACACCCTTAATACTGGCGTCTTTTTCGATCTCAGCCAGCACTGCCTCGAGCTGAGCCAAAAAAGATGTGGATAGAAAGTTTTCTTTCTGCGCCGAGTCGAAAGTCATGAGGGCCATGCCGCTCGGGCGTTTTTCCAGAAGAATCAGCCGTCTTTCGGTATCAATTTGTGCTTGAGTCATTTTTCCAGTCCGGATTTTGCCGAGTTTTCAAACGCCCTAGTCTACTAGCGGGCGTTGAAAAGATGCACAAATTCCAGCAATGACTTAACTATCTTTTTCTTTCTTGATTTGCTTGATTTCGCCCTTCAGGGTCTCTTCAACACCTTTGGGTCCGCCCATGCCTTTAAGGAGAAGCGCACCACCAAAGGCGAAAGGCAATAGCATCAAAACCATGCTCAGCAAAGAGAGGTTGGGAAAATTCATTCTCAATGACGAAAGCACGGCAAAGAAAATCAGGGCGCAAGAACCGGCCGTAATCATCCAGCCGGCCCGGGCTTTGGAATCGTAAAACATCCAGCCGATACCGACCATCAAGGGAATGAGCAAAAGACCAAAGCCGCCCGAGCCCATGCCCAGCATGCCCATGAAGCCGGAGCCGACGCTTACGTGTTGGAAGAGCATCAGAATTCCGCAGCCGATCAGACCCAAACCGCCGAAATAGCAGAGGTCCGACTTGACTGTCGTGGAGGGGGTGCTTTTTTCCGTGGTCTGGAGCGTCGTTGATTTGTGTTCGGACGCCAGTTGACCCGAGGACGGTGACTCTTTGAGGACTGTAGTTTCAAGCTCCAGGAGCTTTTTCTTGATCTCTTCTTCCTTACGGTTCATTGGACCTCCAGGCAGTCCAGAAAAACGGTGGCTGCAAGCTACTTATTCAATTATTTGGATGGGATGCAGCAGTGAACAAAAAGCGACAAATTAAATAACAATCAAACCAAGGTCGCTACTCAGCATAGCATTCATTTTAGGGGCGGGGCGGCCCGGCGGGCGCTGTCGCCTTTTCCTGGAAACGGTGCGCGATCGGCATGCGCCAGCCCATACCGAAGGCTCGAGAGGAAACTTTCAATCCGGGGGCGGACTGTTTGCGCTTGTATTCGTTGCGGTCGATGCGATTGATGACGTCTTGCACCACTTCCGGCCGATAACCCAGACGGATAATTTCATCGGGGCGGCGGCGCTGTTCCACATAAGCATGGATAATGCCGTCCAATATCACATATGGTGGCAGGCTGTCCTGGTCGAGTTGATCGGGGCGCAGCTCGGCTGAAGGCGGTTTGTCTATGGTGCTGACAGGAATGACCGGCTTTCCGGCTTCTTCATTAATGTATCTGGCCAGATCATAGACCAGCATTTTGGGCAGGTCTGAGATAACAGCCAACCCGCCGCACATGTCACCATATAAGGTGCAATAGCCAACTGCGAGTTCCGACTTGTTGCCGGTAGCAAGCACCAGGTGCCCCATCTTATTGGAGGCAGCCATCAAGATGCCGCCGCGGATGCGGGCCTGGATGTTCTCTTCGGTGACGTCCTGCTGCCGCCCGGCAAAAAGCGGCGCCAGCATGCCGTCATAGGCTTTCATGGCCGGCTCGATGGCAACAATGTGAAACTCGATGCCCAGGTTTTCAGCCAGCTCTCTGGCGTCATCAATTGAATGCTTGGAGGAATATGGCGACGGCATGGCAATGCCCATGACGTTTTCTTTTCCCACCGCTTTAACGGCAATGGCGGCTGTCACTGCCGAGTCGATGCCGCCTGACAGTCCGATCACGGCCCGTTTAAAGCCGCACTTGCCCATATAATCGCGAGTGCCAAGAACAAGCGCGGCAAGCGTGTTGACTGTTCTGTCCGACGAAAATTCCGTAATCGTTCCCTTCAACTTGAGGGCAGTTTCCTTTTCAGTTTTTCCGGGGGCGATTTTAGCGGCTGTTTCTTTTGCCCGGGCGGATTTTTCAGAGGGGGTCTCGACTGATTCGACCTCCACAAAGATGAGGTCCTCTTCAAATGCCTTGGCCATGGCCACGAGTTCTCCCTTCTCGTTCATGACAAAAGAGCGGCCGTCAAAGATCAATTGATCGTTTCCACCCACTCTGTTGAGATATATCATCTGCAATT
>CAZHEZ010000055.1:0-38246 GCA_964531315.1 uncultured Candidatus Obscuribacterales bacterium
TCTATTTCGATCAGCCGGCCGGAAGCCGCCTGCAAGTGACGAATTTCCGCTTTTTTACACCGAATGGCGAGTGGATAGGCGATGCTGCCGGTCATCGTATTGGCATAAAACCAAATCAGGTTGTGGAAAACGGCAAGTATTTTGAACCGGAAGGCGCCAGCGATAAGCAGTTTCAGGCTGCCATTGCGGCAATAAATGAAAAGCTTGGCAAGCAAGGTCAAATCAAAAAGCCCGGACAATAGGCTCTAGATGCCTTTGAATTCGAAGTTGCGAGTTTGCTTCTTCGGGTTGATGGTAGAGAGCTTGACGAAGTTTGCCGCACCACGAGCAGCAATCGGCAGACCGCCTGTAATGACGATATTGTCTTTGGGTGAAACCAGACCGCGTTTGAGAAGAATCTCTTCCACAAGAGCAAGCGTCGACTCCGAGTCGCTTACTTCAGTAAGCATCAGCGGTGTGGTGCCCCAGAGAATGGAAAGCTGACGGTAGACATATTCATGCTGGGTGAGGGCGACGATTGATACCGGTGGTCTGAATTGTGAGACAAGGCGCGCTGTGGAGCCTGTTTTTGTGAAGGTGGCCACTACTCGGGCATCCATGTCCAGAGCCATGGCCACAGCCGCGTGTGCCACCGCCTGTGATGCGGTGTGCAATGGGTGCTCGACGATTCTGGAGCTCATGGTCGCTTCCGCCTGATAAGCGATTCTATCCATCATGCGCACGGCTTCCAGCGGATAGCTGCCCATCGCTGTTTCTTCGGAGAGCATGACGGCATCAGTGCCGTCGAAAATGGCATTGGCGACATCCGATGCTTCCGCTCTTGTCGGTCTGGGGTTATTGGCCATCGAGTCCAGCATCTGAGTGGCTGTGATTACCGGTTTGGCCTTCTTGTTGGCCATTTTGATGATCATCTTCTGGATGGGAGGAACTTTCTCCGGAGGCAATTCCACACCCAGATCGCCGCGTGCCACCATGACACCATCGGCGGCGTCCATAATCGCTTCCAGCTGATCGATCGCTTCCGGTTTTTCGAGCTTGGCGATGATCATGGGCGGCGGCCAGTGATCGCCGATTGCTTCTCTTAGATCGGTAATATCTTTGGCGTCCCGTACAAATGACATGGCCACGAAGTCTACTTCGTACTTCAATCCGACCACCAGATCGGTTCTGTCTTTCTCGGTAAGAGCGGGAATAGAAAGGCGCACGCCGGGAATGTTTATGCCCTGGTGGTCTTTCAAATGGGCCGCCGTGAGAACTTCGCATTCGGCGTCTGTTTCGTTGGACTTTCTCACTCTCAGCTCGATAATGCCGTCATCCAGAAGGATGGTGTCGCCCGCTTTCACTTCTTTGGAAAGGCGCGGATAATTGGCAGTGACGATTTCCTCAGAGCCGTCCACTTTGCGGCTGGTCAGAACAAATTTTTGACCGACCTTGAGTTGCACGCCCTTGCCGCCAGCGATTCTGCCGGTTCGGATTTTCGGACCGGATAAATCATGCAGGATGCCTACTGATGTATCCAGCTGTTTGGCAATTTCTCTGAGATCGGTAACTATACCTGCGATATCTTCATGAGAAGCATGAGAGCAATTGATGCGCGCCACATCCATGCCGGAGCGAATCAGCTCTTCGAGCATTTCTTTGGAGCGGCAAGCCGGACCGATGGTGGCAATAATTTTTGTTCGGGTCATCGAATTGGTTACTCTCTTCTATAAGTTGCTCAAATCTTGCCAGTCAAAAAACCTGGCTCAATCGCATAGGATGCGCATGCTATGCCGGTGTCGAGACTTGTTGCGACAGGAAATAGCTGGGTGATACATCGGGGAAGAGATTGTCTATAGACTCTATTTCCGCCAGCCGATTGCCGTCAAAATTGTTTTCGCGCAGCATTTTTGCCAGCTCTTTGAAGCGCTCGTAGTGCCCTTCGAAGCGTTCTTTGGCGTAGACTTTCGCCTGTCCGGTGGTGACCAGGAACGGCCAGTCGCTCGACTGAATCAAGAGATTTTCGCGGCAAAGCTGCCTGATGGCTCGTTTGGCCATGTCGTTTGTCGTGTTTTCAAACATCGCGCACAGCGTTTCTGTAGTGTGCTCGCATTCTGAAATGATCGGCCACATCCACTCGGTTTCGTTGTTGAGCCAGACCTGCCAGTGCCCGCCGGAACCCCAGGAAGACTCGGGCAATTCGATGGCCTTGGATGGCGGCGTCGCTTCCAAATATTCGGAGGCAGTGCGCATTGTTACGGCAGTGTACTGGCGAAGTTTCTTGATTACTTCTTTGATCCAGGTGACGCCTTCAAACCACCAGTGACCGAAAAGTTCGGTGTCGAAACTGACCATCACCAGACCCGGTTCGCCGGTTCTCTTCAAATGTTCGGTCAAGCACTGTTGCAGAAAACCTACATAGTGGTCGGAATTTTCATTCAGCCTGGTCATGGCTGCTTCCGGGTTGTAGAGCTGCTTGGCCCCGAGGTCGGTGGTCTTGGAGGTGAGCTTCCAGTAGTGCAGTCCGGATTTGTCGTCTTTCTTGTGGAATTCGCGGTAATTGCCGTCGCCGGGATAACCCTGGTCGGCGGACCAGACCAGATAACCGGCTTCTTCGTGGCGTCCCATGACGGCGACCGGATATTCCTTGAGCCAGAAAGCTTCGAAAGTGTCGAGCCCGGTTTCCGGTCTGGGCGCAGCCGGAATGTATTCAATCGAACCGTAGGGACCGATTATTCTGCGCATCTCGGCGCTTTGACCGCCCTTGATTACAAAAGATTCCGTAAAAAAGTATTGCAAACCCAGCTCGTGCAGCCATTTTTCCAGGGGCGGACGTTTTCCTTGTTGCGGTCTGTATGCGCATTCCGGTAGCCAGAAGCCTTTGGGGTCGCGTCCGAAATGTCGCTTATAAGTTTCTACCCCGACTTTGTACTGCGCAAAGACAGCTGAATCGGTTTCCATAAGAGGTGAAAAACAGTGGGTGGCGGCCGATGTAGCCACTTCGATGGCACCGGCGTCTTGAAAACGCTTGAATGCTCCGATCAAGTCTCTTTGCCAGCGCTCGTGCCAGTCTTTTTGGATGTGTTGAAAGAGATTGACGTAAAAACGGGCCAGAAGAAGCTTGTTGGGATTCGAATTCTCACCGCGAACGCTGTAAAGTTTTTCGTCTTTTTGCGCTGCTTCTATTTTGTCTTTGATGAATTTGTCAAAACCGGCTTTCAGATGATCGTCGGCCAGTTGTTCTGCCAGAACCGGAGTGATGCCAATGGTCAGCTTGGCCAAAATGCCTTCGTCATAAAGGTCGCCAATTGCATTTAAAAGCGGAATATAGCTCTCCGCGATGCACTCGTAGACACTTTCTTCACCAAACGGCCACATTCCTGCTTTCCTGTAATACGGAAGATGGCTGTGCAGCATGAAGACAAATGAACCAACACTCACTCAAATACTCCTTTAGTCTGGCGACTGGCCATGGCGGTAGCCCGCCTCAGACATCCAATAGCAAACGAGTTGCAACACAGGGACAGGCTGGTTGTTGCAATATAGGAACAGGCCGAAATATATCAATAAGTGCGTTGATGTGTCATCAAAAAACTGCCAATCCGTAACTATTCTTGAAAAGGACGAGGTATCCTTGTATTTAAGTGCTCAAGCGGATGGGCTGGCATCTTTCGGAATCTTTTCGCCCAGCCTCAATCGAGTGCTGGAGCGCCAGAAGAAACATAGTGGGAGCTTTGATTCTTGATGTCAGAAGAAGAAAATCCGACGCCGCCTGTCGAGAATCCGGCCACCCCGGTCACCCCCCGCCGAGTTGTGGCACCGAAGCCCAAGCCGGTTGTCGACAAAGAAAAGAAAGAAGACAATAAGGTCGTCAAGTTACTGGAGAGAAACCCGCTCGGCATGACGCTTCCTGAGATGGCGGGCGGCACTCGGCAACTGAAGAAGATCCGGACTCTGCGCCCCATGCTGGCTGAAGCGATCAGAACCGGACTGGTAATGCCGATAAGCCAGCGGGCCGGTCATACCGTTTATCGATTGGTCAAGAACCTGGGTCCCCGTTAGCAAGTTTTTCAGCAATAGAGAAAAGCTGCCTCTGGGCTGTCTGCTCATCATTTTGCGGGCCTGCCGGGGCGGCGATAAAGACAGTTTTCAATCGCCCTGTTTTGCCTGAAAGCAAGGTCACCGAAGAGTTGGGCACCTGGAAGGTCAAGGCAACCAATTTGAGCAGTGCCGCATTGGCAGCGCCTTCCACTGCTTTGTCCGCTACCTTTACTCTGAAGCGGTCGCCCTGGATTCCTGCAAAAGAGTCGACCTTTGCAGCGGGCGTCACTTTCAAATCCAGTGTTATACCCTTCTTACCTTCTCTGGTTGCCAATTTGAGCATGTCTGCAAACTGTCCTGTCCTTTGATTGCACAGTTTTCGTCCTTTCAATTACGACTATCTTAAATCAAACTCCCATTCAAACCCCTTCAGATAGACTGCCTTTCTGGCTCATCTTGGTAGAATTAGCCAATTGACTGGAGGATAGAGCGTGTCGGTAAAAATTGGAGAAATCGAGCTGGGCGGCGGCAAAGAGCTGGTCGTAATTGCCGGTCCTTGCGTCATCGAGTCATGGGAGACCATTTTCAACACTGCTACCTATCTAAAGGAGCTGTCGGCGAAGCTGGGCTTTTCTCTCATTTTCAAAGCCTCATTCGACAAAGCCAATCGCACTTCCATTCATTCATTCCGGGGACCTGGATTGACCCAAGGTCTGGCCATGCTTGCCGACATCAAGGCGAAATTGAATTTGCCGGTGCTCAGCGATATTCATGAAAGCTCGCAATGCAAGGAAGCCGGACAGGTTTTGGATGTTTTGCAAATTCCGGCATTCCTTTGCCGCCAGACCGATTTGCTGATCGCCGCTGCAGAAACCGGCAAGGTCGTCAATGTCAAAAAAGGTCAATTCGTAGCACCCACCGACATGCAAAATGTGGTCAGCAAAATTATTGAATGCGGAAATAAAAACGCTGTGCTCACCGAGCGTGGTACCACATTTGGTTACAACAATCTGGTCGTCGACCTGCGTTCTATCCCGATCATGCAGTCTTTTGGTGTTCCAGTCGTCTTTGACGCCACGCACAGCGTGCAACTTCCCGGCGGCGGCGGAACCGTGTCCAGCGGGCAGCGTCAATATGTCCCCACTCTAGCCAGAGCGGCTGTAGCTGCCGGTTGCGACGGTGTCTTCATGGAATGCCATCCCAATCCGGATGAAGCGAAAAGCGATGGACCGAATCAAGTGCCGCTCACACATGTGCGCTTGCTTATCGAGCAACTCCTGGCCGTTCATAAACTGGCCAAAAGCTTGCCTGATTTAGAACTTCCTCAGGCAGGTCAATGCACTGCTTTCGATTTCAAGTCTTCAGAAAGCCTGGATGCCGCTCCGGGAGCTTGCGGTGCAGCCGCTCGTTAAAATCACGTTGCCAGAAAATTCAGACATTCAAATATTTTTTTTCGGGCGCAGGCTCAGACTGTTTGTCGCTACGAAGTTAAGTATTGTGGTGGCGCTGGCCCTTTCGCTGGTCCTTCCTTTTCATTGCGCATTGGCTCAGGATGAGGAAACGGCTGAATTGTCGGTGTCTGATATAGTCGACAAAGCCTTCACCGCATATGGTGGCAAGGAAGCGCTTGAGCAAATTGACTATTTGTCGGTGGTAAACGGCAGGCAAATTTCCACAGCGGCCGGACGCACGGAACTTGGCTACCGCTTAGCCAGGAAAAACGGCAAGTGGCGAATAGATTTGGAGCGTTTGCCGGAAAAGGCACAAAATTCAGAAAATACAGAGAAAGCAGAAAAAGCAGAGAAAACCGAAAATACAGAAAAGCCGCCCGCTCAATCGAGCCAAAGCGCTGCCGGCGACGAGTCTGAGAAGTCTCAGCCAAGCCAAACTGCAGGAGCGCCGACCGCAGACCAAAAGTCCGCTGCGGCCAAACCGTTAGAGAGCCAGACTGATGTCAAACCGTCACCGCAGTCGGAAGTGTTGGGATTTGATGGGCAAAACGGCTGGCGGCTCTACGGCAGGGAAGCATCTTCTTTGTCGGGAGATGAGCTGGACGCACTTACAGAGAAGGTCTGCCGTCATCCCGGGCTGCTCACTTACTGGCAGGAGCCGGACACCGACTTGAAGCTCGTCGGTCGTACCTTATATAAGCAATTGCCTGTTTACACGCTGCTTTTGACGGCAAAAGGGCGCTCGCCCACCACCTTTTATGTAGACGAAAAAAACTTTCTTGTTGTCGCACTTGCTTACGACATGCCGGCTGAGGGCGCAAAAAGCGTTCATTATGCAGTCGAATATTCACAGTACAGGCCGACCGGAGGTACCCTTTTCCCGTTTAAGCAGACGCAATTCAAAGATTCTGCTAAAGACTCGGAATTGGTCGTCACCAGCGCGTCGGTCGGCCAACCCATTGAAGATTCGCTGTTCGACCGCCCCAAGCAAACCGGACGTTTTCGTCTGGCTCGTCCTCTCACTGTGCCTTTTGAGTATGCAGACAACGAAATTGTCGTAAAGTGCCGCGTCAATAACAGTGAGGATGTCGACTTTCTTTTCGACACCGGTGCTTCCGACACGATTATCGACAGGCGCATAGCCGCCCAAAATTTCCTGGCCAAGCAAGACAAATTTGATATTGCCGGATATAGCGGAATGGTGCAAGCCAATCGCTCTGATTTGAAACGATTTGAAATCGGCTCACTGGTTTTAAACGATGTGCCGGTGCGCGTGTTGGATATGAGCGCCCAGTCTAGGCAAATGGGCCGCCAGATTGCCGGTATCATCGGCACCAACATCATCAGCCAGTTCCTGGTCACCATCGACTACAGCAAACCGAATCTTGCCTTTGACGACATAGAATCGGCGGTAAGACCAGTTAAGGCTGCCAATGTGCCTTTTTCCTTTCGGCAATTGCCTTATATCAAAGTATCGTTGAACGGACGCGATGAGCAGCTTTTGCTTGTCGATACCGGGGCCGCATTCAATCATTTGCCGACTACAATTGCGCAGCGGCATGTGCAGGGCGACCCGGCCAATGTGCGCCATGTCACTGAGGCAACAGGATTGGACGGCAGACCGGTGCAATTGGGGCGTCTGGTCCTGGATGCCGTCAGTCTGGGCGGATTGACGCGCAGAGCAGTGCCTTTCACCTATCCGATTCAGCAAGACAAAAGAGCGGCGCAGCCGAAAAAGCCGACGCCGGAAAGCAAGGAAAGAGCAGGGTTTTTCCAGGATTCCAATTTCGGCATTTTAGGAAATCCATTCTGGGAGAATTTCATAGTCACTGTCGACTATCGATTCCAGCGCTTGCTTTTGCAGGTAAACCCCGTCTACAAGCTCAGAAGCGATATGGACGATGCGCTCAGCCTCGGTGATACCAAATTGGTGGCCCATCGAGATTATCGTCAGTCCGAAGTCTGTTATCAAAAAGCTTTGATGCTTGCCGATGGAGCTCGCGATATCAAAATGCAGGCGCGCTTATTGGGTCGCCTGGGCAATTTGCGGCGCATTATGGCCAAAGACTTGAATCGTCCGGAGCACGCAAAGGCTGCCTATCAATATTTCGTGCGCGCCCAGGAATTGGCCAAGAAAGTCGGCGCCCGCGATGTGGAAGGGCGTATTCTGGCTGATTGGAGTCTTCTTTACAGTGACAACGGACAAAAGGCGATCGCCAAACAAGCGATCGATCGGGCCCTTGTCTTGGCTCCTCAAGACGCCAATGTCAATGTCGACTGCGCCGTACATTTATACCGGTCCAAGCTCTTTCCTGAAATGCAGCGTTATGTAGAAAAGGCGCTTTTCCTGGAGCCTTCCAACTGGTCTGCATTGTGGTACCAGGTGAAATTGAGCGAGAATTTCCAGGACCTACCGCGCGTGGTGGCAACATTGAAAGAGATTTTGCGCTTCTACCCATGGTCGAAAGTCGCTCAAGAAAAGATGGCCTCAGTCAAAGCCAGTATGAACCTGCCGACTGTGACGCCGGCGCAAAGCGATGCTCCGCAAACCGTGCAGCCGGCTCAGCCAGGCACTGCTCAGCCAGGCAATCCATGGATGCCGCGCGTTCCATCTGTCACTCCTACTCCGGCAGGCAAGGACGTACCGACTATTAGTCCATGGGGACAGGGCAGTCGCTCTCAGCCTTCGGTGCCGATGATTACACCGATGAACCGTTCGGTTGGACCCGGTCCGGCCGGTGGTGGCAAGCAGGTGCCGATGATTGTGCCGACCAACTCCAAAGAGAAAGTGCGATAAAGCTGAATTACTGGGCTTTTATGTTGCCGGCGGCGGATTTGACTGCGCCAGAGAGATTGGTGAATTTGGGTGTGAACCAGTATTTCCGCATCTCTTGATAGGCGCTGTCATAGTTGTAGCCGTCTCGCATCACGCGCCAGATGCCGATCATGCAACCGGTGCGGTCGGAGCCGTGGGCGCAGTGTACCAGGACCGCATTTTTGGCTGATTTTTCAGAATCGGTTGAGGGAGTTTTCTCTTTCGCTCGATCAATTTCCTCGAGCAGTCGCTTTATTTGTTTTTGTGTAGGTGCCTTGGAATTCATCGGCATGCTGATATAGCGAATGCCTAATTGCCTGGCCTCTTCCTTTTCGTCGTAAGACTTCTCGCCAGGGTTTCTCAAATCGAAGATGGTAGTAATGCCCATCTCTTTGATCTTCTTCATGCCTTCCCGGGATGGTTCACCCCCTCTATAAAGGAAAGGATGAACCTCATGAAAGTTGGGCAGGTCTTCTTTTGCCTTTACGGCTTTGGTGGTCGAGGCCGCCGACTGTCCGGGCTTGGCGCTCAAAGGAAGCGGTGATTGGGCGGTGGCTGCTCCTATACTTAAGAGACAGGTTGCCCAGAGAAACAGGGTCCGGGCCCGATTAAGGTTAACTGTTGTTAATAAAGGGCTCACAAATTGAACTCCTGCGCTCGAAATTACGTATTCAATAATAGCGGACCCTATCGTCTGGCTTCTCGGAGATAAACAGTGGACCTTTCGGACGAGGCCATCGTTGAAGAATTTAGACAGACAGGAGACTCGGCAAAGTTCAAGTCTCTGGTTCGCCGATACCAAAACCGCATTTACAACGCGGCCTTTCGTATCTTGGGAAGTCCGGACGAAGCAGAGGAAGTGACCCAGGACACTTTTTTGAAAGTGCATCAAGGATTGTCTGGATTTAGAAAGGAAGCCTCCTTTGCCTCGTGGATCTTTCGTATCGCTCATAACTTGTGTGTCGATATTGTCAGAACAAAACAGCGACGTACCGGAGTAAAAGTTGTGTCCTTTGATCCTCAATCTACACAAAATGAAGATGATCCGCAGGACCAGAATAGTGCTCTTTCCCAGATTGCCGATCCTTTGCCTTCGCCGGCTCAGAAAGTTGATCTTGAAGAGCAGCAGGTCTTCATCGAAAAATCTTTGATGGAGTTACCTGAAAGTCAGAGAACAGTCGTTGTTTTGCATGACATTGAGGGCTTCCAGTATCAAGAAATAGCCGACATCGTCGGCACCAGCGTCGGTACAGTGCGATCACGATTGCACTACGGACGCATCAAACTGAGAGAGATACTGGCTCCCTATTTCGACAATCAAGGTGTCCAAGCCGCTTCAAGGTGATTTCTATGTCTAGTAAGAATTCCCAATGTGAAACATACGTACCGATGCTTGATGCATTTGTAGACAACGAGCTGGACGGCTCTGAGACGAATGAGGTGGCAAGCCACGTTCAGTCTTGTGATGATTGCCAGCGCCAGGCAAAAGAAATTGAAGCGCTCAAGTCTTCACTGTCCAGTTTGCCGCGTCGAAAAATGAGCCGCGATCTGGCCGACAATCTGGATGCCATTCTCGGCAATAAGGAGGCAGCCGTCACTGCACCCAAAGACAATGTTGTCTCTATCAAAGCCAGGCGTGGTTGGATAATGGCGCTGGCCTCAGCGGCAGCGGTAGTGGTCATTGCTCTGGCCGGCTCGATGGTTTTCAAAAACGCTCACCAGGAAGTGGCCAACCTGCCGCCGGAAAAACAATCACAGTCGCCTGATTCAGCGGCCACGAAGGGTGCCACTGAAATCGCCCAAAACAGCAGCGCAAGCGAAGTTCGGCCAGAGGCAGCAGAAGGCCGCCAGAGGTCCGGTAATAATCCCGCCCTGACTGAGATCAAAACTACTCACAGCTCTGATTCTCATGCGATCGAAAAAATTGCCTCGACCGCGCACCATGACAGTGCCTTAGGCACGTCTGAAATCGGCATGACGAAGACTACGGCTGCGCAAAAATCCGTGGATATTGCCCAGGCTCAGCCTTCCAAAACAACCATTGCTGCCAGCGATGGCATCTCGAAAACAAGCATAATGAAAGAACGTCCGGCATCATCGGAGTTGCTGGCGCTCTACGAAGAAGACGAAGGTACTGATGTTGGCATGACGACAGATGAGGATGGCCTGTATGCGATTAAACTCTAATAGATTGAAACGCCGGCAAGGGCGCCATTCATTCGAGCGAACGCTGACAGCAGGCTGGCTGGCAATCACTCTTTCGATTATTGTTGCGGCACCGTTTTCCCTGGCCCAGAACTCGAACCAACCTGATACCGCCCCCGGTGCGGCGCCTGGCGATAGTGTCAATACATTCAAGCGCAGAAACAAATTCATGCAAGGCGATATGCAAGGCGCAGACAGCGGTGATATGAGCCCAGATATGATAAGACGCCAGAGAATGCGCAAAGCGATCATGCGCGCACGCCAGATGGAAGGAGCCGATTCAGATCAAGTTTCCGAACCCTTCAATCGAGGACAACTCACTCCTAATGATGGATCCGGTCCAGGCCTGGGGCGAAAAGGGCGTGGACAATTCATGCCCGATGGTGGCTTAGGAACCAGTTCCGGTACCGGTGCCGGTGCGGGATTCGGGCCTGGTGCCGGGGGAGGCAGAAGAGGTTTTGCCGGGCGCGCCGAATTTGGTCGCGGCGGAATGGGGCGCGGTGGATTTGGCGGCGGCAAGGCCGCCCTTGATCTTACGCCCCTCAACTTGACCGAAGAGCAAAAGGGCAAAATTCAACAAATGCGGGCTGAGACCGCCAACCGCGTGCGAGAAGTAAGAAGGAAAATGCAGAGCGGCGGTCAGGAGCTCAAAGACATGATGTTTGATCCCTCCGTGTCTGACGACACTATTCGGGCCAAAGGCCGCGAATTGCGAAAACTGCATGAGCAGGCGGAAGACATGAAACTTAATGACTTCCTGTCCATTCGTGGTGTTTTGACTGCCGATCAGCGCAAACTTTTGCCGAATGTGAAACCGGGCGGACCTCGTGCGGCCATGGTCGGTGGAAGCGGTCCCGGCAATACGCCATCCCCACCACCTGGTAGTGAACCAGTTCCTGCCAATCAATAGAACTACTGCGCTTTCTTTTTCTTTTTGCTTGTCGCTGCCCAGTCAATGAGGAAGTCGCCTTCGCCTTCTTCATCCACGCTGGCATCGTTATTTTTGGCCGAATCCTTGGTTGGTTCTTTGGCTTCTTTTGTAGATTCCTTAGGTTCTGACTTCGGCTTCTTTATGGCTGCGTGAGTCTGCAACATGGGAGCGCCAGGGTTGAAACCCATGGGAGGAGGCGGTGGAAACATGCCCGGAAATGGCGGCATCATTGGTGGTGGTGGTGGCACCAGACCATTGCGAGATCGTTTTGGTTCTTTGGCCACCACCACAGGCGGCTGCGCCGGCGGCTTCTCGATCTTCCTGGGCGGCGGAGCCTTGGCAGTTTCTTGCTTGGTTTCTTCTTGCTTCGGCTCTTCTTTCTTGGTTTCTGTCTTCTTCACTTCCGGTTCTTTTTTCACTTCTTTCTTTTGTTCTTTCTTTTGTTCCTTTGCGACCACAGGCGGTTTTGCCGGAACAGGTTTGGCTGCCGGTGGTTTTGCCACTGTTTCTTTCTTCTTGGCCGCAGTCACTACTCGCCTCATCAATGCAGCAACGATTGAAGGAGGCTGCTTCATTTTCTCTGCCGGTTTTGCCTCCGGCTGTTTGGCTTCCTGTTTGGTCTCGGGCGGCTTGGTCGGCGCCGGCTCTTCCTTTTTCACTGCCGGCTGCGCAGGATGCTTGATGGCAGTTGCCACCTGCATGCTGGAAGCCGGTGGTGCAATGCGCCTGTCGGCCCCTGTGGCCATTTGATTGAGAACATAGGATTCCTGGGTGGCCAGGGCAACAAATCCTTTTTCTTGCAGCCAAATCACTAAGGCTTTCCGGGCTGCTACCGAGCTGCGATTGCGCTTCAGGCATGTTTGAATCTGAGCCAGGGCCTGGTCATGCTTGGAGCGAACCCGATAAATTTCCGCCAGCTTGATTCTCGCCATTTCCGAATTGGGATTGCGTTTTAGAGACTCGTTCAGCCAGGATTCAGCTGTATTTTCTTTGCCGGCGTCAAAAGCCAGGCTGCCCATTTCGAAATAGATGTCGGCGACAACTGTAGAGTCGTCTCCGTATTCTTCAATAGCTCTTTTCACTGCGCGCTGATAGGTTTCCAGTGCTGATTCTGTCTGCCCTTCGATGTAGCATTGAAAGGCTAGAACCCTGAGATTGTATGGGTCATCGCTGGTCATCCCAGCGCGATTGTCGGCACTGGCTCTCAAGCCGAGTCCGGCCAAAAGACAGATGAGAACGCCGCAAATTGCAAATGGTAATCGTCTCAAAGACACACTTCTCAAAAACTGCCGGATGGCTCGCATTAAGAACCTGGTTCTACAGATGTTGGCGGCATCCCAGAAACCTATACCCAAAACAAACAGGCACACTTTGTGCTCATTACATTGTAAGACTAAATTGCACTCATCAAACGGGGAAAAACCTAGTTTTTCAAAATTGATGTTTAGTACAGTTGCGGCTTCACCCGGCACAAGTGGGAAACTGACCGGTTTGCCTGCTAGAATCTAAGATTCAAAACAGTTCTTCAGCCCATTTGGCTGGGCTTAGATCGGTCTTGCCGACGTAAATTCGGCAGCAAGGAGGAATATGCGACGCGGAAGACAGCGACCACGGGGTACTCGTGAAACAGCGCCCGCTCAGGTCACTCAGTCACAGCAGCCTCCCACTGCAAAGCTTTTCCTCAGGCATGGCATCGATATCAACACCAACATGGGTGAGGGCTTTGGACCTTACCGAGTGCCTGGAGAATCGGACGTTCTGCCCTTTGTCACTTCAGCAAATATCGCTTGCGGCGCCCATGCCGGCGACCCCTCGCTGATGGAAGCAGCACTTGAAGAGGTCAGATATTACGGGCTTTCCCTGGGTGCGCATATCGGATATCCCGATTTGCAAGGCTTCGGCAGAAGAGAAATTCATCTTTCCACATCAGAATTGCGTGCTTCCGTTCTTTATCAGGTCGGAGCCCTGTCCGGTATGGCACGCACTTTCGGCTTCGAACTGACCCAGGTCAGGCCGCACGGCTTCCTTTACCGTCAGATGTCGCACGACGTGCGTATCGCCACAGTCGTCGCCAAAGCGCTTGCCGAATTTGACCGCTGGCTGGTTTTGATTGGACCTTCGGGAAGCAATTTGTTGCAAGCCGGAGAACGGGCAGGTATTCGCGTAGCCCAGGAAGCATGGCTGGACAGAGCCTACGACAATAACGGCAATCTTTTGCCGCACACACACAGCCGTGCGCAAATGCGCTCCCACAACGAGATTATGAATCAAGCCCGCTCACTGATTAATCACGGTGAAGTGATTGCCGCCGACGGTTCTCGCGTCAAAATCGATTTCCAGACCATCCACCTGCATGCAGGAATGCCTCAAGCCCGTGCCATTGCCGAAGAGTTGCGCTACATGATTCCCAATCCCTGCGCGCTTACATCCGAGCCCTTCACAGTAGACGAGGAAAAAGATTCGCCCTTGCCTTATCTGCTCTAGATAGCAGGCAAAGTGTTTCCCCTATATGGGGAAATGGCAGTGCATTTTCCTTTCAATTTGAGTTGCGCTATGGCAAACGCTTAGCCGGCGGGACGATTTCGTCATACCAGCTGCCGTAATATTCAGGGTAATCTTCGCCTGTCGTAGAAGTGATCGTTTTTTGCAGGGCTTTCATGATCGCCGCGCGCCCGCCGCGTTTGTAGCGCTTCAACCACTCCAGCTCTTTAGGATCAATTTTGACGCCCGCTAATAGCAATTCTTTGACGATGCTGATTTCGTGCACGATTGCTTCGGTTTCTTCCTCCAGGCATCGGGTGACGAATTCCTGCCTGCCGGTTATACCTGGAACCGGGTCAATGGTCGGACGAATGACAGCATGTACGAATTCGTGAGCGATGCTGATCAGCTTGTAATTGCGCGGACACCATCTGCCGATGTAGATAGTGCGCTTCTTGCGGTCGTAATAGGCGCGGCAGGGTCCATCAACCAAACGAATCTTCACGCCTTCCTGACGAATGCGTTCAATATCCTCTACCAGTGTGGGGCATTTGAGTGCACACTCGACTAGGCGTTTTCCAAACTGGCGTTTTAGGTTTCTGAACTGTGATGCCGAGGTCATTTAAATTTCCCTTTTTATATTAAATGAGCTTACATTAATTCTATACCAATTCTGGTCCGCTTTGAAACGTGCCGTAACGCCCGCTGTATTTGCGTTTTGGCGGCTAGCCAAGAGGGGAGAACGTTTGTAGCAAAAATAAACTTTTGCTAATCCGTCTTTCGCGTCCCTGACTGCAGTTTGACGGTGACTCTTTGGGGGGCAAGCGCTCTCGGCTCCTGTCCCTGCTTCTCTTCTTTTTGTTTGACAACCTCGACTGGCAGTATGTTCCCGCCAAAAACCCCGGCCCGCATTAGAGGTTAGGAGGTATGCGTCGTCCGTTCGCTAGTAAAAACCCGTATATGGACAGCAAGGTACGTTATGGGGAAAATTGGAATATCTCTCTTAGGATCAGACCTATTTCTTAAGCACCGCCTCCTGCGGAGAATTCTTTGAACATCCCTAAAGAAGCAAGTTCATCCAAAGTTCAAGCAAATCCTGCCGATCAGTGGGTTTTGATGAATCAATTTGCCGATTTGGTGCGGGCTTGCTTGAAAGAAAATAGCGATATTGCCGCCATAACCAAGAAATTTGTCGATCAGCTCGGTCAGGCATTTTTATTGGAGCGCTGTGCTGTCCTGTTGTTTGCAGACGAAGCTTCATCTCTTAAAGTGACAGCTGAATTCTCAGCCGATGGAAACTCGTCATTGATTGGCAAAATTTATCATTTAGGTGTGCGCTCCGAATTTTCCAGACTGCTCAGAGACGGACGGCCTTTGCCGGTGCAAGACATTCTTGAAAGTGGTGCTTCTGCCCTTCAGTCTTTTGTCGGCAAAAATGAGGGCGTGGTGGCCTTTCCACTGGTTGGTCACGAAAACCTGCTTGGTTGTTTGACCATGCATCGAGCCGAGGGCAAAGGTAATTTCTCCGATGAGCTGATTGAAGTTGGAGAGGCTCTTTCGAAACAAGTGGCGATCGCCATCGATCTTGCCTCAACTCTGAGAACTCTCAACAGGCAAGCCAGCTTTTTCAGCGAGGCGGCCTCTGCTTGTCTGGTCGTCGAGCGCGAGACGCTTACCGTCCTCAGCGCCAATACCAGTGCGGCTCGATTGTTGACGGGCGCCAACGTTTCAATTGAAGGCATCAACTTGAGCGATCTTTTGACGCCCAAAGCAGCCGTTGCCGAACGCATTAAGAGTGCAGTCAGCCAGGGATGCGCGCAGTCGGCCTCAGATCTGACCTTGACTGCGGCCAAATCCGGCAGCAATTATGTGGGCTTGCTGGCCTATCCGATTGCCGATGAGCGCACCGATGTGAAAGTGCGACAAAAAATGGTGGCGGTGATTTTATACGATCAAAGGGATTCGGCCAGCCTGTCCAAAACACCTCAGCAGCCAGAGGAAAAATTGCCGGAAGCAGACGTCAGCAATCAAGCCACCCTTTCCCGCCAGCTTACCTGGGAGAGATGGATGCGTCAGATCGTCTGTCGCGTGCATTCGACTCTGGACCGCGACAGCATCATGCAATCGGTTGTAGACAGTCTTGGCCGTGCTCTTAGTGTATCTCGCTGTATGGTCGTGAGAACCGAGGCGGTGACTGCACCGATTGTCACGCACGAATTTGCCGAGCCGGATGTTTCCCCTCTGGGACTGGGACGAACCGGGCAGTTTCCCGCCCGCACCGCCGCGCACTTCAAGACTCGCGTCAAAGCGGTGGCCGACATAGTGGCAGAAAGGCCCAATTTGCAAATCAGCGAAGAAGAGCTGGAATGGTTCCTGGACAATGGTTTCAGCAGCTTAGCCGGAGCACCCATTTCGCGTCATGGTCATATTTATGGTGTTGTGGTTGCCATCTCCTGTGGTGCACCACGAAAATGGCTTCCCAATGAATTGGACATGCTGGAAGTGGCGGCGGCAGAGGCGGCTATAGCCCTGGAAAACAGTCAAGCATTTATGCAAGTGAAGGATCAACTATTCAACATGAATTTGTTGGGCAATCTTACCCAGCAACTGACTAATACACTGGAAATGGCCTCCAGAAACAATCGTCCTGAAGGAATGGAGGACAAGAGCCGCTCAGAAGCAGGCGGACCGCCGCTTTCCTTTAGAGAGTTGGAAGTTTTGAAATTGATCGCTTCCGGTTTGGCCAACCGCGAAATTGCGCAGCGCCTTTTCCTGACAGAGTCGACCGTGGAGTTGCATGCCTCTCGAATTCGCAAAAAGCTCAAGCTGAAGAGTCGTACCGCCCTTGTGAAATACGCGTGCGACAACGATCTGGTCTAAAGTGTTCGTTTGCCGGCTTGCTTGCTTCTAAAGGCGTCCGCGCGTTTTTATTTCCAGATAAGTGTCGACCAGTTTGTCGGAAAGCTCCTGGGGTGGACAATCTAAAACCAGGCAACCGCGCCTTTGCAAGACACTGAGAGCCAATTCTCTCTGAGAGAGCAAATCGCAGGCGACGGCCCTCTGATAGATCTGGTCGACTGAAACACTGCGATCGAGACCATCTTTGAGTATACCTTGTTGCGACATCTGGGTGACCTGGCGATCTTTAAGAGTTACGCAAAAGGGCAAGTGTCTGCCGCTCAGGCTGGCTAATCCGGTCAGCATCGATTGCGAGCCGACTGCATCAGTAAGATCGGTGAGCAGAACCAGAAGGCATCGTCCTTTTTGCAAAGACGAGAAATAAGAGAGCATGCCTAAATAATCAGGTTCAACCATTCTTGGTTCAATATCAAAGACCGCCTCCAGCACCTTTTTCAAGTAGCCTTTGCCTCGTCTGGGCGGCAGGTAGGCAAGCGGCTTGTCTGCAAAAACGCCGAATGAAACCTGATCGTTGTGAGTCAGTCCTGTCAGAGCAAGACAAAGAGCAGCGTTGAGGGCATGATCGAAACGGGTCAGGCCCTCCAGATCAGAGAGCATCATGCGCCCTGCGTCGACAAGAATAAGCAGCCTTTGCTCCTGCTCCACTTCGTAGGTTCTCACCACCGGCCGATCGCGGCGTGCCGTCGCTTTCCAATCAATGAGCTTGCTGTCGTCGCCGTGCGTGTATTCCCTCAGGCTGGCAAAATCCGTTCCCTGCCCGCGTTTTCTCTGATGCAATTCACCCAGTTCGGTAGTACGGCTCAGCTTGATGGACAGATCATAGAGAGCTTTCAAGTCGCTGTAGACTTTGGCTGGACGCGCGGCCTTAATGGTGGCCTGCCTGTAGAAAAGCCCTAGAAAGCTGAGATAGCGTACATGAATGTCGCCAAAGCTGTAGAGTCCGCGGCGTCTGGGAGTAACTTCGTATTTGAGTGTGACTTGCTCGCCTTTGGCGATGGTGCAGATGAATTCTTCAATATTGGCGTTCAGATTGACGGGATAATCATCGCGCACACGCACCTGCAATGGCCCACTGCTTTTGTTGTGAACAAAGAGCAGAACTTCATTGCTTCTGCCTATAGAAAGCCTCTCCTGACTTTCTCTCTGGGCGGAAATCAACCACGGCCTTGCCGTCAGCTGAAAATCTACTGCCACCGCCACCAGTACCAAAGCATCGAATACCAGCCCGCAAGTGCGGGCCCCTTCAAAGAGGTATGCGAGAGCAAAGATAATTGCTCCCAGACAAAGAAGAAAGTAAAGCCGGCGGCTGGCGATAATCTTCATGTCAGGGCGCCGTCATCTGGGCACGGCCACTTGCCGAAGCAGGTTGGCAATTACCTGGCTGACGGTGACGCCGTCCAATTCCGCCTCTGCCGTGAGAATGAGGCGATGGCGCAGAACCGGCTCGGCAACAAATTTGACATTGTCGGGAGTGACGAAGTCTTTGCCTTCGATGGCCGCGTGAGACTTGGCGGCTGCCAGCCAGCTGAGAGCGGCACGTGGGCTGGCGCCCAGCTGCAGATCGGAGAGGTGGCGAGACTTTTGCACAATTTCCATCAGGTAGGTAAGAATCGATTCTTCTACTTTCACCTGGTCGAGTTGTTGCCTTGCCGATAGGATCTCTTCCACAGTCACACAGGTTTCAAGAGGCGGGCTTTTCTTTCTGTAATAACCGTCTTGCCAGTTGAGAAGCATTTGCCTTTCGGCATCAGCATCCGGGTAACCAATCATTATCTTGAGCATGAAGCGGTCCAGTTGAGCTTCAGGCAAAGGGTAAGTGCCTTCAAATTCGACTGGATTTTGCGTAGCCACGACCATGAAAAGCTCAGGCAATTTCTGCGTGCGCCCATCCAGGGTGACCTGTCTTTCTTCCATGGCTTCAAGAAGGGCGGACTGGGTTTTGGGCGGAGTGCGGTTGATTTCATCAGCCAGAAGCAGGCTGGTGAAAATCGGCCCTTTTTTCAGAGTGAAGGTCTTATTGTTGAGATCGTAGATGCTCGTGCCCAAAATGTCGGAAGGCAGCATGTCAGGGGTAAGCTGAACTCTTCCGAATTCAGCTCCGATAAGCGATGCCATGGTTTTGACAAGCATCGTTTTGGCCGTTCCGGGCACGCCCTCCAGGAGCACATGCCCTTCAGCAAGCAGCGCCACCAGGAGCTGATCGATGACCATTTGCTGCCCGACTATTACATTGCCGAGCTTCTCTTGCAAGCGTTTAAATACCGTGGCTATTTCCGTCATCAATTAGACCTTTGTTTCCTCTGTAGAATCGGCAAAAGTTCTGGCTATCTTATCGCAGGTGCCGACCAAGGTTCGCAAATCCGAGTCACTTAAATGCTTCTTGGTTAGTGCCCGCTCATAATCGCCAATCAATTCATTCATGTTGGCTATTGATGCTTGTTTTGAAGACTGCCAGGCGGAGACGATATTTTCCGACGTCTCGTGAGGAGAAATGCCAAGCGCCTTGCAGAGCTGGTGTTTGAAGGACTGTCCGAGAATCTCAAGTACCGCCGTGTTGGCCCGGGCTCGTCTGAAGGCATTGGACAGTCCATAGATAAACTCGAGATTGGAGATTTTTCTGGACACGATCACCTGGCGCATGGAGCCAAAGCGCTGGGCTGCTCCCAATACGGCCAGAGCGAGCATCAAGACCAATTGCCAGAAAACCAGGCCGGCTGGACCTCTCAGGAGGTAGTGAAAAACATTCGTTGCTGATGAAAAACCGTGGCAACGCTCATCGAAAATGATCGCACCATTGGCGGTGCTGAACCAGTTGGCCAGAAACTGGTAATTGGGCCAGGCTTCCTGATTGGAGAGGCGGCGATTGCAGCAGAGACTGGGAACCGTGCCCAAAAGCACTCGCCCTTTTCCATGCTTGACCAGGGTGATAAGAGCCCCGGATTTGTCCTTTAGAAGCGGTATTCCTCCTGAAAGCCGGCGTTCGGAACTGACAAGCAGAGAGGGAACATGGGCAAATTCCGGCATCGGTGGCTGCGCCGGTGTCAACTTTTTGTCGACCAGGTCTTCGCCGTCCTTGGTGTCGATATTGAGCTTGTCGATAAGATGACGCGACAATTTATAGGAAAAGTGATCGAAGTAAACAAGGTCGTTGCCTTTTTCCACCCAGTCGAGAATCTGCTTTGACTCCAGATCGGAAAGCGATCGATCCGTGGGCTGAAATATAACCAGCATGCCTCTCTCGTCAACCAGGTTTCGGTAAGGCAACTGCCAGGTCATGCTCTTCATTTTGGCTTTGCGGATAATATCGAGCATTGCCGAAAGCCCGCTGGGCTTCTTATTAAAGACCGAGATGAGAATTTCTGTCTCCGGCCAGAACCTGTCCTTCTGTTCGTCAAAGGCGAATCCGGAGTAGACAGCCAGACCGCTTACCAGAAGCAGGGCAAAGAGCTGCCACCATATACGATTCGATTTTTCCTCTCTGAGAGCGGTCATGAAACCTCCTCAGGCACTTTGATTTGAGAACCGTTGCCGGTCGAAAGTTTGGCAATGGCCGGCTGCGACGAGTCAATTAGTTCCAGGCAGCGCTCGAAGTCGTTCAGCTCCGCCTGCTTATTTCCGAACCAAACCAGTTCTACGATGTCTGCCAGCTGGCGAAATGTGAGCTGGATCTCGCGGCTCTTTTTGAGTTGATACCAATACTCATAATTGGTTCGTGTCGGCGCAAAAGGAGCGACGTCCTTTTCGTCGAGCAGGCGCAGGAAAGAAAGATATGCGGCCCGGCAGGCCGATTTGTAATGCTGTTTTTCGGCCAGAGACTTAGCTTCATTCAACCATCCTTGCGAGGTCAAAAGCAGCTCGTTTTCGAGTGCACCGGACTGCGCAAGGCGGCTCATTTGAGTCAGCTTGGTCATGCGCATGAAAACCAAGTAGATAATCAGAAGTGCGCAAATGCCACCGGCTGCGTAGATGAGAATCTGCATCAAATTGCCGACCATGCGTGTATCTGAAAATCCTGAATTGAACAGATGCAGTTGCTCGAAGAGATCTTTCAGAAACCTGAGCACGCGGCTGAGCAGCTCTTGCAGATAGACGAGAAATTCCGGCGGCTTGTGATAATGGTAGCGACTGGCGACGTCGGCAATTTCTTGGGTGATATCTTTGAAGTCCATGAATTATGGTGTTGTTTCAATGTTTTTCTTGGCTGGCGGAAACTGCAGGCGCCGCAATCAAGTCAATTTGGCGGACCAGATCAATACCTTCTTTTCGCATGCGCACATCGTAGTAAAAAAGCCCTGTTGCCATAAATGAAATCGGCCAGGTGATGATGCTGACTATAGATTCCCAGGTTTGATTGAAAAGGGTGTAATAAAAGGGCATTTTGCCCGGGTCCGTCAAGAAATCGGGACTCATGCCCTGACGCATGAATTCAAAGATCGACACCAGCACCAGGGGCAGTGACAGGGGATAACTGATAACCACCAGAGCAACAAAAAGAAGAGTGCAAAAATAGCCGGCCCGCCAGAAATCCTGAAAGACAAGCGATATGGTGCGTTTGAACAAATTGGTCACGGAAAGGTCTTCGCAGGCGCCCACGGCAAAAGCAAAGTAAAGGGCAATGCTGGTGACGGTCACCGAGACAGCTAAACCGATCAGTCCGAAAATCATGCCGCCCAGAAGTGCATACGTGGTCGCTGAGTTGGCTCTGAACATAGCCATGCAAACGGTAATCACAACACTCCAGAACATCACCGAAGCAAAGATGGCTATGTAAGAAAGCATTACCAGTCCGATGATTTTCCATTTGCGTTTGCAAATGTACGCGTATGCCTCTGTGTAATTATCGGCAAAACCTGTGACCAGGCGGATAAAAGAGAGCTGGCGCAACTGCAGAAATAAGGCGATGACAATCAAACCGAGCATGCCCAAAAGGGCTGCTACCGCAGAGAGGCCCATCATTGTCCAATCCTTTTGATCCAGCCGCAAAGAAAAATTGGTGACGCCCCAGTGGAACGCTACTTTGGCGGCGGTAAGGAAGACCGTGGGCCACAAAAGAACATGAAAGAAGAGCTTGATATTCTTTCGGTATAGCCTGATGGCGCGACCGATAAGGTCACCAACCGACTGTAATTGCTGGGGTGGTGGTTCAAAAGCTGCAGTTTCCATCCTTGCAATTCTAGCGAATCCTATATTTGTCTGCCGGGCCAGTCTCCCGGCCTGTGCAGCGGGCTTTGTCGGAGCGCCGCCTCAATCCCTGGCGGTTGCCATGGTTATATTCTGAAACTGAACCGTTAACGGTTCAGTTTTAAAAGGAGTCCTGTGAAGCATGTCAAAAGGCGGACCCCATCTTTCCACGCACCTTCTGCCGCCTATAAGGCCGGTGCCAAATCATTTCACGGCGTCGGCGGTCGTCATAGAGGAAGGTCATATTTTGCTGGTCCACCACAGGCGCATTGGTGCGTGGCTGCCACCGGGCGGCCACATTGACGAGGGTGAATTGCCTCATGAGGCAGCCATCCGAGAAGTCTTCGAAGAGACCGGGGTGAAAGTATTGGTGTTGACGCCTGAATTGCCCGTTTCTATCGATAGCGACGCCTTTTTTCTTCAGCAACCATTGTGCATACACGGCGTTTTTGCCGTGGAAAATGGGGTCGAGCTTTACCATATCGATCTTGCTTATCTTTGTGCAGTCGACCGCGTCGAGACGGGAAATATGCCTCTTTTGACGGTCGCTGAAGAAGTTCATGATGCAGCCTGGATACCGCTTGACGGTCTTGGCAGCCTGAATTTAGCCAAAAACGTAAGAGAAGTGGTCGATATGGCTCTTTCTAAATTCAAAGAGTGAGCAACACAAACAGATCTAAATAAGCGATACTAGGATTCTGAGGGGCACTTTAGGGCGCTGAGGACTCTTGAGAAAATGCCGCATGGCACTCTTTGAGTCTTGCGATTAGAAAGAACTTCAATGACCGTAGCCTTATTGCAAAAACTTTCAGGGGTGAGGGATTTAAAGAAAATCCTGGAGACCACTGTCAAGGAAATCGGCGAGACCTTTAATGCCGATTCCTGCCAGATTATGGTGAGCAATCCCCTTGATCCCAACGTCACCTCGATATGCGAATTCAAGCCTCATAAAGACGTTAAGCTGCCTGACAACATACCGAATGTTTCGATGCCTCTGGTCATCCACGGTCGAACCTTTGGTGCTTTAAGCCTGACCAGGCGCGCCGATGTTTCTCGTGAAGAAGTCAATTCGATGCGCGTCGCGCTTGGAGAATTGGGCGATATTATTCGCCATGCGCAAATAAACGATGTAATTCAACGCGATACTTTCAGAGATACGTTCCTTGTCGAGATCGGCAACGTCATGGCGTATTCCCTGGGCATCGGCGATGCGCTGTTCATGGTCGTAAATATCCTTGGTAAGGTTTTGCAAGCGAGCCGTTGTCTTTTCATTTGTACGGACGACACGCAAGCAGGCTGGAAGTGTTATGAATTTTGGCAGCAGGATAAAGTGCAGAGCTGTCAGGACTATTATTGGCCGACCACGCATTCGCCCCTGATCGCGCAAGTGTTGCTCAGCCGCACTCCGCTCAAGGTGTTTGAAGGCCAGCTCAATTCCTATGTTTCGCCAGTGCAAGACGAACTGCAACTGATAAGCGTCAAGTCGTTGCTTGGTATACCGCTGCGCACAGCCAATGCGACGCACGGTTGTGTAATCCTGCAACAGTGCGACTATCGGCGCGCCTGGACGCGTGGCGAACTGGACATGGTTCAAAATGTCGCCGACAAGGTTGCCGAGGCGTTGCTCAAATTGCCTGCTGAAAAGCGTGCTCGTGAGCCGATCATGCAACTGCACCAGAGAGTTGTGCAGGATAGTGGCGGCTTGCCCAATGAAAAGGCGTCGATTGGCTCCGTTCGCAATGCGCTCAAAGGTGCATTGGGTGCGCAAGCCATTCCCTCGGCACGAAAAACCTCTCAGCCGGCTATTCCGCCGCAAGCGAAAGCGGCTCCTCCGCCGCCACCGCCACCCCCACCCCCACCGCCGCCGCCTCCAGCGGTGCAGCCATCTCAGGGCGCCGCAGCAACATCGGCGGAAATGCCTCAGCCGACCATCATTCCGGTTGTGCGAGGACAGGGCAGTGTGCCGCCTTCTGTCCCGGCCGGAGGCAATGCTTTCGCCAATATTTTGGAGCCTCTGCAGCAGCCCACTTCTGCGACTGCCGATGTGCTGCCTATCAGCGCCGACGAGATTCTTACTCGCACTGCAGATTTGACCGGTCAATTAGATGAGATCAAAGCCAAAGATCCGTATGCAGACATAGACTTTGGAGAATTCGCAGAAGTAGCGGACTTCTCGCCTGCTGATCCAGCGGCCGCTCAGACCCAGGCAACCGCTCAGGCTCAGGCTGCCGCTCAAGCTCAAGCTCAAGCTCAAGCTCAAGCTCAAGAAGCTGCCACACCGACTGTGGCGGCGCCGCCAGAAGTAAGTCCTACCCAAATTCCGCCTGCCGAGCCGGCCTTAGCTTCTCCATCCGAAACACCTGCGGCGGCAGAAACTGCTGCTTCAGAAGGGTGGGGAAATTTGGATTCGATACCCACTCCCAAAGCATCAGCTCCTGCCGTGCCTGGCTCCTGGGGCGATCTTGATTCCATCCAAACTCCCAAGGCTGCAGCCAATTCTGCCCCGGCCGCTGGTCTGCGCGGCAAACTCGGCAAAGGAAAAGCACCGAGTGCTGCCGCACAAGGAAGCGCTTTGCTTGCCTCCATGCATAAAGACAAATCGCAGTTTAAAGCGGCCGAGGCTCCGCCGCCTGAGGAAGCGCCAGCCGTCAAGCCGGAATTTATTCAGGGCCCGCCCATAGAAATTGACGAGGCCAAAGCGCAAGCAAAACTGCAGGAAATTCTTTCGTCTGCCAATCCAACCAGCGACTACATCTTCGCCACGCCCGGCCTTGATGCTCGCATGCTCGGTCGCATCGACGGATGGGTTTCTCAAATTGAGGCAAAGGACAAATATCTAAACGGACATGCGCGTCAGGTGGCGGAATACTCGGTGGCCATCGCTAAAGGAATTGGTCTGGATGAAGCCACCCAGAATCTGGTCCGGCAAGTTGCTCTCGTTCACGATGTCGGTAAATTGGGAGCGGCTGCTCCGATCTTGCAAAAACGTGAAGAAGAACTGCATGATTCTGAATTGATCACTGTCATGCGCCACCCCATCGATGGGGCTGAGCTTTTGGAATCGTTCCCCGATCTGGCGCATCTGGCGCCGATTGTCCGAGCCCATCACGAAGAATATAACGGTGAGGGATTTCCGGCTGGTCTCAAAGAAACCGAAATTCCCATCGAGGCACGCATCATTTGCCTTGCCAATGCTTATCACAACATGGTTAGCGACATGCGTTATGGTCCCGGCATCGATCCCCAGGAAGCACAGGCGGAAATCACACGTGGTGCCGGAAGACAGTGGGATCCGACGCTGGTGCAGGCCTTCTTGCAGTGTCTGCAAAGCGGTGCCGTTCCAGCCAAGCATACATAGTAATTGTCTGTTCGCCGCTTTATGGGGCGGCTGAAACTTGAGAAGGCGCTTTGCGTCTCTGTTTTGCTGGGAAAAAGAAAGAGGCGGTAAATTACCGCCTCTTCTTAATGCTTTCGCTCTTGGACCGGATGAGGCACTTAGCCGCCGATCAAATCGCTTACATCCATGCCGCGCAGGCTCAAAGAAATCTTGTGCTCTTTGGGGGAGAACTTCTTGATGATTGCTTTGACGTTCTGACCGACTTGAACTATTTCTTCCGGTTTGACATTGGGGGTGTCGGACATCTCAACTGTTGGCAATAGTGCATCAACACCTGGGTAGATTTGCACAAAAGCGCCAAAGCTTTGAATCTTCCTGACCGTACCTGAGACCACTTGTCCATCTTGGAATTTGTCTTCGATTTCTTTCCACGGATCAGGCTGCATCTGCTTCAAGCTCAGCGAGATATGACCCTTTTCCTGGTCGACCTTGAGCACCTTGGTGGTGATCACTTGACCGACCTTGAGAACATCTGAAGGATGGGACACGCGTTCCCATGATATTTCCGAAATAGGCAGCAAGCCGTCCAGTCCGCCCAAGTCGATGAAGGCTCCGAAATCGGCTATTCGTACTACTTCGCCGGTTACTTCTTGTCCGGCTGCCAGCGTGCTCAGGATCTTTTCGCGTTGGGCTGCTTTCTCTTCCTGGACTGCCAGGCGCTGGCTCAAGATCAACTTGTTGCGCTTGGTGTCGGTTTCCAAAATCTTCATGGGGATTTCCATGCCGATCAATTCTTCCGGCGTGGTTCCCTTGACGCGCAGTTGGCTGGCCGGCACAAATCCGCGCAAGCCGTAGACATCTACCACTACGCCACCTTTGACCACTGCTGAAATCTTGGCGCGAATTGTGTCGTCGTTTTTCTTTTGCTGTTCGAGCAAAACCCAACCGCGGGCTTGGGCAACTCTCTTCAAGGAAAGCGTCAGCTGTCCGTTTTCGTTTTCCTCACGAAGAATGTAGAACTCCAACTCTTCGCCGTCTTTGACTACATCTTTGATGTTGTCGACAGGAACGTTGGAAATCTCCTTGAGAGGCACGAAGCCTTCAGACTTGCTGCCCACATCGACAAGTATTCCGTCACGCTCGACTCGAACGACGAGACCTTTAACGATGTCACCCTGCTCGTAGCGGCGGGTATTCATCGTCTCATCAAGAAGGCGCTCGAATTCCGACCGCGTGTCGGGCTCTTGTAACTGCTTTTCCGTCACTGAAATTGCCACTCCTTTAACCTCTAGAAGTTGTTGCATCGATGCGGTCGAAACCTCGCTCACGTTTTTCCGCGATATGCCCGAGCACTCGCTGGAGCATCGACGCGCCGAATTGTCGGCAGGTCGCAAACCCAAGATCTATATCTTGGCATGCAACCGAAACTTTCCGCCACGCGGCGGAAACGTACAATATAAGACAACCTGCGCGCGGACTTCAAGGTTATGTAGTGAGGTTTGGTTCAACCTTTAGACTTGCTTTATAGTTTGCAGTCCGCAAATTTCGGCAATCTGTGGCTCAGGCGCCTGTTTCCGGGCGCTTCCAGGTTTTTAGATGAGGGGAATTTAGCCCAATCGCCTTATCCTCTATTTATCTAATCCCGGCTAATTCTTCGCAACTTTTCTCTACATCAGCCAAATTTTTCTGCCGATTTCCTGTCGAGGGCACGGTAAGTGCCGAAAACATTTGGACATAATCTTCGCTTGGCTTCCAAGGTTTTGCCTGGTTCCAACCTCTCTATATGCGTTTGGTTTGAAAAGTGCGTCAGTGTATAGACAAGGGAGATCTGTTGCATAGCCTGATTTTGTGAGCTTTTTCATAGTTGTGCGCTGATCTAAAACAAGACATATAATGTGCTCGGTCCATTGTTCATCAAGGTTTTGACAGGCGAGGCAAGCAAATGAAGCCAGCAAGGTTCTATCGTAAATCAGTAATGGGAGCGGCAAGCGTCCTCTCACTTTCAATCATTTTTGGTATCAGCGCCGGTGCGCAAACAGCAGGGTCGACGGGTGAAACGCCGGAATTGGCTGCTTCCAGCCATGCCGTGGAGCAAGCCAAGACAAAGCTCGATCAGTGCCACAAGCAATTAGAAGCATCACGGGCGCTACTTCGAGCTGCAGAAGCAGAATACAAAGCCGCCGTTGCCAGCAAGGCAGCGCTCAGCTTAAGAACTCAGGCCAAGCAACTTGCCGACCTCTCCGGGCTGCCTTCGCATATCTCGGACTCGGCTCCAGTAGTCGTTCCGGTCGACATTCAGAGCCTGCCATCTCTGGGTGTGGGCGCGCAAGCCAAGCCCGCACAGGCATCGCAGCAACCGGTCGACCTTACGCCGACACGCATCAACACAGTTGATTTCAATGCCGAGCCCGCCCCGGCTCCCGCTCCCGGAACTCAGCCGCAAACACCGGCTCCATAAAACTCAAGAAATAGAAGAAAAGACTCAGCGGTCGCTCTGGCGGCCGCTTTTCTTTAAGGCGGAAACGCCTATTTTTTCTACCGCCGCTTTTGCAGCCATCTGTTCGGCTGCCTTCTTTGTGCTGCCAGTGCCTGAGGCGAGCGTGTTTCCTTCCACCGCCACTGACACCGAGAAGGTAGGCTCGTGGGGCGGTCCGTCAATCTTGTCGACCGTATAAACAGGCACGCCCTGCCCGCCGCCCTGGCTGTATTCCTGAAGCTGAGCCTTGTAATTATCTTTAGCTTCATCCTTGTCTACTTCGGTAGCCCTGCTGCCAAAGAGTCGCAAAACCAGATTTTGCACTTCGAACAAACCGAGATCGTTGTATACGGCACCGAATATTGCTTCCATCGAACGGGCCATGATGGAAGGGCGCATTTGCACCTGCCGGCCTAATAGGATGTATTTGCTCAGACCAAAGTCCTGGGCAATCTCAGCCAGTGTCTTGTCGGAAACCAGAACTGAGCGAATAGCAGTTAATTGTCCTTCGTCATAGTCTGGAAAGCGCTCCAGAAGATACTCACTGACCACGAATCGTAAGACTGAGTCCCCGAAAAACTCCAGGCGCTCATAATCGCGAGTACCGGGCGCCTCGGCGGCATAGGATGAGTGAGTCAAGGCTTCATTCAAAACGGCCAGGCGTCCAAACAAAACGCCCAGCTTTTGGCAAAGCTGCTCCAGCTCCTTAACGCGTTTGGGGTTGAGCGAATTATTTTCTGTCATTTACCGCTACTTCGGGATTCCAAAAAAACTGTTCTTTTGAGTATCCATTATTTTTACGTACTAACACCCTTGTCTTGAATACTTGAAGGGAACAGAACTATTTTTGTTAACCATTGTTGCATGAGTGACGGTGGTAAGCCCATGGGATCTGGGTTTGAACGTTTTGGACAAGCTTGGAATTGAAAATAGTCAAGGGATGAGCGCGCTCAAAACCCGCCCACAGCCAGGTTGCCCACAGACCAAACATTCTTGAAATTTTTGCCAGTTTTCAAACTGAACCGTTAACGGTTCAGTTTTTTTGACGCGCACCGCTTGGCGTCGGTGCTTTCTAGCCTGCGGTAATCAAGTATTGAGCAAATTTCAGAAGTAAGCCTGAAGGGGCTTTGTATGCTCAAATTCTGCTTCTTAAAGCTAATTTCAACTCGCTTCTTACCTGCCTATAATCTAGTAACTGTGCGGCGTTAAGTCAGGCCTGATATGCTTTAGCCGGCGGTGGAAATGACCGCTTTCGCCAGAAATGTTCGGCTCGGGGATAGCGATGTATCAACTTCAGTTGGCGCAAATTTTCTTGTTTGTTCTGATGGGCTTTGCCCTTCCGGCGCTTGGAATGATCTTGCTGGCCTGGATTTTGCAACTTATGTTCGGTTATCACAGACCGTCGAAGACCAAAATTCAGCCTTACGAATGCGGTATGAAGCCGTTGCAAGAAGCGCATGTGCAGTTTGATATTCGCTACTACCTTTATGCGCTTCTCTTTATTCTTTTCGATATCGAAATCGTATTCATTATTCCCTGGGCCCTGGCAACCGACCAGGTTGGCAAAGCGCTTAATTTCAAGATGTTTGGACCTATCGAAATATCGATATTTCTATTCGTTCTTGTGGTTGGCTTAGCGTACGCCTGGAAAAAAGGCGCTCTTGAGTGGGAGTAAAGATCGATGGCCGAAGGTAACGCTCAAGGCGTTAACGATTTACCGGAAGAACTGCAAGATACAGTGACGCTGACTTCGCTGGAAAGAATGATCGAAGCGATGGGAGACCTGCTGTCACCGATCGTCAGCCCGATAGCCAATGCTGCCCGCTCAAATTCGGTTTGGCCTCTGACTTTCGGAACCTCCTGTTGTGCAATCGAGATGATGTCGGTCGGTATGTCGAAATTCGACATATCGCGTTTTGGCTCTGAAGTGTTTCGTGGCACTCCCAGGCAGGCAGACATGATCATCACGGCCGGGACGATCACCCGCAAAATGGCGCCCGCTCTGGTCACCCTCTATGAACAAATGCCGGAGCCGAAATATGTAATCGCCATGGGCGCTTGCACTGTCACGGGCGGCATGTTCAATGACTCATACTCGGTAGTTCAAGGTGTCGATCGAATTATTCCAGTAGACATTTATTTACCGGGCTGCCCGCCTCGTCCGGAAGGCATTCTTGATGCGCTTTTGAAATTGCAGCAAAAGATCCGTACTGAATCGTACGCTGAGCGCAAGAAGAAAAAATACAGGCAAAACGCTGTCATGCATGTTGATTACGATACCGGACGTCCGCTTATGGATTTGATTGATGAAGCTAAGTACGAAACCGCATTAGCTTTAGATCCGCTCAAGAGCTTGCAGGAGAAGGCGTAAAACGCAGCGCTGAGAAAAGCAGCGCTCACAATGAAGACCGCAATGCTAAAGCAGCAACGCTAAGAATATAAAAGGAATTCGAAATGTCAGAAACTCCAGCAGCTAAACCGCCAGAAGAGCCGAAAGGCCCAGGGCTGTGCGGGCAGTTTTTGAAAGATCATGGCATTGCCACCACGCGTTTGCCGGATTCGGTTGCAGTGGAAACTATTGAGATTGACGGTGCGCATCTGGAAGCCGCCATGAAATTGCTCAGAGGTTCTTCTGAGATCAAGCTTGATTATCTTGTGGCTGTCAGTGGCGTTGATAGTGCCGACACATTCGACTCCGTTTATCAACTCTGGTCCTACACGAACAACAACGAACTGATAATCAAAGTAAGAGTGAAGAAAACCGATGTGGTAGAAGGGCAATTGCCGCTTGTTCCCTCGCTTGCTCGTTTCTGGAGCGCAGCCAACTGGCACGAGCGGGAAACCTATGATTTGGTTGGCATTCGTTATTACGGCCATCCATATTTAAGACGAATCCTCAATGTTTGGGATTGGGATGGTCACCCGTTGCGCCGCGACTATAAGCAACTGGTTGATGCGCTCAACGACAAGGCCCCCGGCAGCATGCGTTAAAAATCTAAGGGAACCGGTATTTACGGAAGCGTTATTGAAAAGACAAAGGCTAAGGACCAAATGGCAACGGATACAGAAGTAGATCTGACACCAAGACTGAAAACGGACGAGATGCTGATCAATATGGGTCCGCAGCATCCGGCCACACACGGCGTTTTGCGTTTGATCTTGACTCTGGACGGCGAAATTGTCCGCCATACCGAGCCTATTCTCGGTCATCTTCATCGCGCTCAGGAATGGCAAGGGCAAAATCGCACCTGGTTTCAGTATCAAGCATTGATCGACAGAGTCGATTATCTCTCCGGCATGTTCACTTCCTGGGCGATGGCTCGAGCGGCGGAAGTTGTAGATGGCTGTGAAGTTCCGGAGCGAGCCGAGTTTTTGCGTGTCATGGTTTCCGAGATGAACCGCATTACTTCTCACTTGCTCTGGCTTGGCACTTACTTGATCGACCTGGGCGCCATGTTCGGCTTTCCTTTCTATCCGTTTCGAGAACGGGAAAAACTGCTGGAATTATTCGAAGAAATCGCCGGACAGCGCATGATGTACAACTACATCAGAATCGGCGGAGTGATGCGCAATCCGAAGGATGCCTGGCTGTCCAAACTGAAAAGATTTACCGAGGAATTTCCTGATCGCGTCGATGAATATGAAGCGATCGTCACCCAAAATCCAATCTTTTTGAAACGGACGAAAGGTGTGGGCCTTTTGAGAAAAGAATTGGGCATGGATTACGGCCTTACCGGCCCGTCCATAAGAGCTTCCGGTGTGAACATTGATTTGCGCCGAACCAAGCCGTACTCGGTCTACCCCAAACTTAAATTCGATGTACCGGTAAACGATCGCGATGGCGACACTTTTGATCGCTATATTTTCCGGATTCGCGAGATGCGTCAGTCCAACGAAATCATCAAGCAATGCCTGGACATGCTGCCTGCCGGCGAAATCTCCGGCAAAAAGCAGATTGCCGGCTTGCGCGTTAAAGCTGGAGAAGGTTTTGCCGCCGTTGAATCACCACGCGGGACGCTTGGCTGCTATATCATCTCGAACGGATCGGATCGCGCTTATCGCATCAAGTGGCGCAACCCGTCCTTCTGTAATCTTTCCATTTTGCCCGAACTTTTGAAAGACCATCCGATTGCCGATGTAATGGCGATCTTTGGTTCAATCGACGTAATTTTGCCAGACGTAGACAGATAGGCGGAGCGAAAAACGCTCTTTTCACCCCAACCCAACTCCTTATAAACAAGGACAGCTTCTAGAATCATGAGAAACGGCGCCGAAATATTGAAACTGGGAACACTCACCGTAACCTGGTGGTGCATCATATTCGGTGCAGTCTGGATCGCCTGTTATCTGGTCGGTGTGGCCGTGCCGATGATGCTTTCGTCATATGAAAGTGATGCGGCCAGAATGACAGCCGAGACTTGCCGAGCGCTCACTCCGATTCTTTCGGTTCTGGTTTTTATTCCTATCAATGCCATGTTCATGGTTTTGTTCGAACGACGCGGACTGGCGATATTTACCGTTCGCCTCGGTCCAAACCGGGTCGGACCGGACGGATATTTGCAAACGGCAGCCGATGCCGTCAAATTGCTTTTCAAAGAGGACATTACTCCGCGCGGTGCAGATGCCTTCATGTTCACACTTGCGCCCATCGTATTTTTTGCTCCTTCAATCTTTGGAGCGATGCCGCTTCTTGCTGCGGTGACCAATTATCACGAGCTTTTCCAGATCGTCAATTTGCCCACCGGTATCTTTTTCATTTTGGCGGCTTCATCAGTTCCTGTCGTCGGGATTGTGATGGGCGGCTGGGCCAGCAATAACAAATATTCACTGGTCGGTGGTTTAAGATCGGCCGCTCAGGCAATCAGTTATGAAATCCCTCTGGTACTTTCGCTTGTCACGGTCAGCCTTTTGGCCGGCACTCTTGACGTCGTTCAAATCGCCAAGCAGCAAGCAGGCGGCATCCTCAACTGGAATATCCTGGGTGGTGGTGCTTTGCGTGGGCTGGATTCCGCAATTGCCCTCAAATTTTCGAACTCCGCTCCGGCTCTGCAAGAACTCTCAGAAAAGTCTTTTGATCAAGTGCTCAAAACCTCCTACACTGACCCGGCAATGGCAGCCCTCGGCCTTGGCGCCGGGCAAGAATCGCTGGCCAGCCTTCTTTCATTTGTTGCCGTTTTGGTTCTGATTGGCTCTGTCTGGATAGCCGCCAGCCTCTACATGACCGGCGCCTGCGCTGAAATCAATCGTATTCCATTCGATTTGCCGGAAGCCGAGTCCGAGTTGGTGAGCGGCTACAACACTGAATACAGTGGCATCAAATTCGCCATCTTCTTCCTTGCCGAATTCACTAATCTATTTATAGTCGCTTCGATTTTTGCAGTCATGTTCTTGGGTGGCGGCGATTGCCCCGTGCCGGCATGGCTGGGCACAATGTTGGGTGGACCGCAACTGGCCAGCATGATCAATCAAGTGCTCACGCCCTTCATTCAAATCAAACTGGTTGATCCGCCCACCCTTTTCGCTGCAATCTGGGTGATTTTGAAGGTCTATGGAATCGTATTTTTTGCAGTTCTGATTCGCGGCACATTGCCGCGGTTTCGCATCGACCAGCTCATGGACTTTGGCTGGAAGCGCCTCATTCCTCTTTCATTAATCGTCTTCGTTTTGGTTGTCTTTGCAAGGGAGTTCGTAAACGTTCATGTTGGGTCTTAGTTTAGTCACACGCGCCAAAGACAGCCTGTATCAAATCTGCCGCGGTTTGAAGACAGTTGCTATGCACACTTTCCGTGAGCCAATCACGCAGGTATATCCGGACAAGATGCCCGATACCCATATCAGAGGCCGGTTGGCCCTGACTGTTAACCCGGAAACCGGCGAGCATCTTTGCATTTCCTGCCGTCAGTGCGAACGTGTATGTCCTGATAAGTGCATTGAAATAACAGCGCACAAAAGTCCGGAAACCAACAAACTTGAGTTGATTGAATTCAAGATCGACCATGGACTCTGCATGTTCTGCGGGTTGTGCACGGAAGTGTGCCCGACCAGCTGCATCATCAATACCAATGACTTCGAGATGTCTGAATACAGCCGCGAGGCGCTTGTCTATGACATTCGCAAACTGACTTTGAGTCAAGAAGAATCAGGCTATTACTTCGACCGCAAGGACATTCCCCTGCCTAAGCCGAAGCCAGCCAAGGCTGCTCCTGCTGCCGGTGCTGCTCCAGCCGCTGCCGCGGCCGGCGCTGCAAAACCAGCCGCTGCAGCCGCCAAGCCTCCCGAAGGCGCCGAGGCAAAACCAGCAGCCGCTGCCGCAAAACCTGCCGAAGCCAAAGCGGAAGGCGAGGCCAAGCCTGCTGAAGCCAAAGCTGCTGAAGCGAAGCCGGCTGCCGCTGCTGCAAAACCTGCCGAAGCTAAGGCGGAAGGCGAAGCTAAGTCTGCTGAGACTAAAAAGGATGAAGCAGCCGAGAAGAAAGATACTGAGAAAAAAGAAGGCGAAGACAAGCCGAACGAATAATCGCAAAGTGCTTGAAAAAAGCTGCACTGAGTTGAGAGGAGCGAGGACAAAGGAATTATGGACCAGTTTGAAATGCTCAAAGCGTGGGCTGAAACCAATGTCGAGAGCGTAATGTTCTACATTCTTGCCACCCTTGCCATTCCTCTGGCATATGGTGTCATTCTCGATAAAACCATTATCCGAAGCGGTTTCATTCTGATCGGCGTGTTTGGATCAATTTGCGGGCTCTTTCTCTTGTTGCAGGCACAATTCCTGGCACTCGCGCAGCTCATGATCTATGCAGTCGGCATCACTCTGGTGATTGTAATTGCGCTGATGCTGACCAATCCGCGCATGGAAAAGAGCCAGCTCAGCACCGCTTCTCCCTCCAATCAGCTCGCCGCATTCATGGTTGCTGTCGGACTTTTCATGACCATTTACCTTTCTGTGAGACCGGAAAATTGGACGCTCAGCAGCGAGCCACTTGAAACAAACAATGTTGAGGTGCTCGGTAGAGCCCTTGTAACGGATTATTCTTTGCCCTTTGAGTTTTCGTCCGTCTTACTGCTTGCTGCCTTAATTGGCTCAATCATGTTGGCAAAGGCGGAAAAGCCGCTCAAACCCGGCGAAGAAGACTTTGAATATTCGGTTTTAGAAGACGGCCCCCTCGCCGGCGATGCTAGACAGGACAGAGAGCCTGTCGCTTCTAAGAGGTAAATAGGATGACCAGCCCCACCATGACTAACTCTCAATCTAATGTAGGCTCAATGTCTTACGCACTGGCCTATACGCTTGCCACAATTTTTGTGGTCGTTGCATACGCGACCGGCAGTCTCGATAATTTTGTTCAAGTGCTGGGTCTGGCGCCATTGCTGGAATCCTGGCAGCTCAAAGACTACACCGAGCTGCTGGCCTTCATTTTGATTGTGGTCTTAGGCTCGATAGTTGCACTCCTGGGCGGCCAAACATCGATCATCATGGCAGTCGGAACAGTGGGCAGTTTTTTCGCTCTCACATTCAACCAACACCCTCTGATTCAGTATTTGACCCTGGCTGCCGTACTGTTTTCAATCGGACTTTATGGCATGGTCGTCTCACGCAACGCTGTTCGCGTGCTGATGTCGATTGAATTGATGCTCAATGCCGTCAACATCAACCTGGTCGCTTTTGCGCGCTATGTTGATCCAATTCAAGTAAAAGGTCAGCTATTTGCTATCTTTGTAATCACAGTGGCTGCAGCCGAAGCTGCTGTCGGACTGGCAATTGTTCTTTCTATCTATCGAAATACAGCTACGGTCGATATGGAAAGATTCAATCTTCTCAAGTGGTAAAAATCAAATTTCCTGCCTCTGAGCTTTTAAAAGCGAACCGATAACGGTTCGTTTTTTTTCTGATTGGTTACTGGTTTTGCGGGCTGCCAAGTATTCGGTTTTTTCTTTTTTGTTTGTTTGAACTTTTTTGCTGCCAGATACGTATTGGTATTTAGGCCGGTGAATTCAAGCGAGGCGTTAGCGTATGTTTGCTTTTACAAAAAGATTGGCTAATTCCAAAGTCACTTCTTCAAAAGAAGAGATCGATCTTTGTTTTGCTCGCTTTTACGAGAGGTTTCCGACTGAAGCGCATCGCCAGGAAGCGCTCTTTCAGACCGCAGCTCCCATGGGAGTGCGATGCCAATGTGGAGTGTTGTCCACGCATCGAAAATTTGGAGAGCGCAACGTCAGGTGCTTACAATGCAAGAAAATGAATTCCGCAACCGCCAATACATTTTTTCATGGAGTGAAAAAGATAACAGCTCATGTTGCTGCGATTTTCCTATCTGGAAATGGAATTGCCATAAGTGCAAATGCATTTTCAAAGAGAGTTGGAATTTCTCAATCTGCTGCAGATGATATTTTTCATGGAATTTCTCACCTGGTTATGAAAAACATGACGAATGCAAAGAAACTATTGTCGGCCGCACTGAGAGCAATTGTGGGCAAGCGCAGCAAAGAAACACCGGCAAGAGAACATCCGTTTGCAGAACAGGAAGAAGAAGAAAAACGCGCCGCCGAGAAACGAAAGGCAAATGCAGACCGAGATGGTCACAGTCAGGAGGATGGACCAAAAGACGAGATTGAGCAACAAATTTACAGATTGCTTTTGCCGGTAACGCTTCATTTTGATGTGCTTTTGGAGAAAACCAAGCTTCCTGTCTCCACTCTTAGCGCCAAGCTCTCGATGCTCGAGTTGTTTGGTTATGTAAAGTCGTTACCCGGCAATACTTTCAGAGCTCTTCAAAATCTTGAGGAAGGGCAAAGCCAGATCCGCGATGTTGCAGCAAAAGCCAACATCGAAAGCAATCCGGTCAAGAAATTCTTTCAATTCGTGCGTGCCACGTATCACCGCATCAGCAGAAAGTATGCCCAGAGGTATTCGGCCAGGTACTGGTGTTATGTTGATCGACAGCGCTGGAGTTTTGAGTCTCTGCTGGAAGTGTGTGCACAAGCGGAAAGATTGAGCCATGCGCAGTTAATTTCGTATGTATCACCGCTGGCAATTGACGTGATTTTCGAGCCCGACAGTTAGAAAAATGGAGGCCATGCAGGCGGCACTATGGTTTTGCCCTCAGCTGTTTATAGAGCTCGTCGGCCTCGGTCTTTCTTCCCAATTTGTAGAGCAAGCGAGCATAGTCTTCCGTGACTTTGCGTTGTTTGGGCGGATCTATTCCGGCAGCCGTTTTACCAAGCTCTGAGGCTCTTTTCAGCAGCGGATCTGCTTCTTTCAATCGAGCCGTTATTACATACATTTGAGCGTAATCAGCTAGGAGAGACTGCAACTCGGTGGCTTGAGTTGCATCTGACTCAAGCACCGGCAAAGCGGCACTGTATGAGGATTCCGCTTCTTTGTAGTCGTGTAATTCGACGGCGCAATTACCGATTTCATGTTGCAGTTTGGCTGCCTCAATACTTTGCGCACCGGATTTGCTCACTGCCTGTCCAAGCTTGCTTTTCAAATTGAGCAGGCGCTCCTGCATTTGCATTTCGCGCTCCTGGAGCTTGCGATTGATTGCAGTGTCGACATCCAGTGGCTTCAGTTGAGCGCCGCCCGAGGAGATTTGATAATCTCCTTTTGGTAAGGGTACGCCGTTAAACTGCATCTTGTTGACGACGTCTTTGCCGGGCCCGGCTTGAAATGTATAGGTGATAGTAATCCTGTCGCGCATTGTCTCCGGAAGCAATGGATAAGGTTCTGCCAGTCTGGCAGCGGTCAGTCCGGCTTCGTCAACCAGCTTATTTCCGGAAGGTTTGACAATTTCAGCTTTTACCAATTTGCCGCTCTTATCTGCGGTGATTGCAATCGATACCTGATAATCCTTATCTACTTTGGGATTACGCCACTTGCTGTTGACCTTATGACTGAATGCGCTCACATACGCTTCATGGTCGGCTTTCGTGGATTGATTGCGATTGCCGGCATGAAATGTGTAGTCGAGTGTCATTCCATCCTTTGCAGAAGCGGGCATCACAGGCAATTGTCCGATGCCTTTTAAGGAGGCTACGGTAGCATCGTCAAAGGCCTGGTCGCCGGACGGTTCTTTGATTGCCACATTGTTGATTTTGCCGTTTTGGCCAATTGTCAGCGAAATTACTACCTTCTCAGCAGTGGTTGTTTCCGGCACTTTCCAGGCTTGCTGAATTTTTGGACTGACCAGTTTGATGTACGCGTCAACAGGATCAATAGGACTAATAGCTTTTCCGACCGGCGCAATTTTTTTGTCAGAAGGTTTGGCTTTGACCGGAGCCGCTGCAAAAGAGTGCTGGGGGGTGAGCAGGCAAAGGGCAAAAGCAATCGTCGAAAGAAAACGCTTCATGGGTATTTCTCTATACAATAATTACTTCTTGACCGCAGCTTATTTGGTAGGAGCCCTGCCCGTCCTGTTTTTTGCGCAAGACAAGAA
>CAZHEZ010000056.1:0-38132 GCA_964531315.1 uncultured Candidatus Obscuribacterales bacterium
AGGCACCATAACAATCGAAGTCGAAGATGAAGTTGAACATGTCCAGGGTCAAGCCACCTGGAGGCCGCATGTTCACTTCCAAAGGCACGACCGCATTATCCTTGAGGAAAAACTCGAAGTGGAAAAATCGGCCTTTTACATCGAATGCTTTCAGAATAGCCTTGCCGGCTGTCTCGAGAAACGGCTCGATTTCGCGTACGGTGTAATAGTAGATGTCGGAATTCTCATTGACTGCCTCCATCACGCCTTTGTTGTAACGCAGTGAAGAAGAGAAAATCAGCTCGCCATTGTTATCGACCAGTCCGTCAAAACTGACAATTTGTCCGGTCACGAATTCTTCCAGAATGTATTCGGCATTGGGCTTACCGCGCAGATATACCGGGATGCAATCATCGCTTTCCAGCTTGAATGTCGCTGCGGCGCCCACTCCGTTGTCCGGTTTGGCGATCACTGGATAGCCAACTTCTTTGATGAAGTCTCGCACTTCTTGCTCGGTTGAGCAAACTCTTCCGCGCGCCGGATTCAGTTTTGCCTCTTGGAAAATCCGCTTCATTTCGGACTTCTTTTTGACGTTGTAGATCTGGTCCATCTGGATGCCAGGGATATTGAAGTCCGTGCGCAGTCGCGCTTCAGTTTCCAACCAGTACTCATTGTGCGAATCCAGATGATGCAGCTTGCCATAGCGATGGGTAAAGTAGCCCAAAGCCCTGGTCAGTTGGTCCTGATCGTGCATGTCGCTGACCTTGTAATACTCGGTCAGATTGCTTTTCAACTCATTGCTGAGCGAGTCGTAGGGCACGTCTGAGACGCCCAATACATTGGCGCCTGCCTGTCTAAGCCGGGAGGCAAAATTCTGGAAATTGGGTGGAAAATGCGGGCTGAGAAATACTGAATTCATAGCTGGATGGTTAATCTGGCCGGTTCCCTTTAATCTGAGCCGATTTTATCGCAATAAGGTGTACCAGCAAGCCCTCCGGCGATACAAATCGCATAGGAAATCCTGGCCTTAAACCCGTATCGCCCCTAGCCATGCTACAATCCGCCGTCGGAAACCTCAAAAAAGGCGAGGACACAGGTGTTGCGAGAATATCACAAATGGCACAGCCCGATTCTCAACCGGGAAATGGAATTGCTTTCCTTCGGTCACGCGGGTGCTCGAGTAATCGTTTTTCCTACCTCCTGCGGCAGGTTTTTCGATTGGGAAAATCGCGGCATGCTCAATGCCATTTCCCATCATATCGATCAAGGTTGGCTGCAAGTATATTGTGTGGACGGAGTCGACCCGGAAAGTTGGTTCAACGGCCACGTAAGCCCGACCGACAAAGCAAGACGACACCTGCAATATCAAGACTATGTAATTCAAGAAGTTCTTCCTTTCACCAAATCTAAAAATGACAATGACTATGTAATTGCTACTGGAGCCAGTTTTGGTGCTTACCATTCTTACAGCATCGCCATGCGCTACCCCCAGCACTTCAATCGAGTCTTAGGCATGAGCGGTGTGTATGACGTCAGAGAATGGACTGGCAACGAGATGAATGATGTGATCGCACAGGGTAGCCCTTGCGAATATATGCTCTCGCTACAGGATGGCAATCATATCGACCAGATAAGAAAGCTTGATTTGATTATTCCAATTGGCAAATCAGATCCATTATTTGGAAATAACCGATGGTTCTCGCAAATCTTGTGGGAAAAGGGAATCTGGCATGCATTCAGGGAATGGGATGGTTTCGGCCATGATTGGCCTGACTGGTACGACATGATTCAGCACTATATCGGCGGTTCCTAATCGCCAGGCTGGTTTTTCTATACCTGGTCTGTGAGCCGATTTTAAGCCGTGTGAGCAAGCGCCGAGCTTTTGGACGGCTCGCCCCTGATCCATTTCGAGTGATACCACTTTGCCTTCTATCGCGGCTAGAAATGGTACACTTTGCCCCTGTCCAGGCGTCCGTCCTCTCACACAAAAATTCAATTTGAAAACGCCGGCTTTACAAGCAGTTCCGCGTTTTCTTTCTGAGTGCGCGCATATATATATATGCGGAGGTCTCAACATGTCCAGCTTTCCTGTAAAGCTATTGTCGGCGGCTCTCACAGTCACACTCTGGTGCGTCACCATGTCTGCCCCTGCCATGGCTGTGGCAGATGATGGGCAAGCAAGCGACCCTCATTTTCTGGTTATCCCTTCTGATTCTGAAGGCGATGAGAGCGAGGTGCTTTCCGGTGCAGCTGAAAGATCGCGCTTTCTGGCTGTCAAAGAAGCGGTTCGTCCTGACGATGTGATGGTAGTCGATAACGATGACTACAAAGCAGCAGCTGTTGAAGAATTTGCTTTCAAGGAAATTGCCGACTCTCCCGACAAAACTTTCATACAAGCCGGTGCTCGCTTTCCTGTGTATATGTCCAGCACCGTGACCAGCAAAACAGCCAGAGTCGGAGATCCTGTTGAAGGGCGGCTGAAGGTCGATTTGAAGGTGGGCGGAAAGTTGGTGGCACCAAACGGCTCGACTGTAATCGGACATATCACCAAAGTCTATCCGGCCAGAAAGATGATCTTTGCTGAGCTGGTTTTGAACAAGAGATGGATGCGAATGGCCGGATCTCTTACTTTCAACTTCGATGAAATTGTCACTCCCAATGGCGATCACCTGCCTCTGGTGGCAACGCCGGCTACACAAGCGCGCATCATCAAAAACAGCAATGAAGGCAGAGTTCTTGGTGTCAATCGCAACAATGAAATTGCTTCTCCGCTTTCAAGTCAGCTCAAACAGCAGGCTCTGCACCTGGCTGTCAGAGCCGGCGCCGCCTGCGGTGGCGTCTTCAGCATGGGCGCGGTGCCGGTTGCTTTTGGCGTGATTGGCGCCATCAACCCATCTTTTGCATTCATGCAGCCAGTCGGAAAAAACATGCGGCATCGTCGCCTCAAGGCATTCGCACTCGGCATCTTGACCGGACTTCCGGGCGGCTTTTTAATTTCTGACAGCATTATTCGGGGACCTGAAGCAGTGGTGAAACCAGGCGACATTTTCCAAGCCGAACTCAAGCAAGACTTTACCGGCGAAGCCGCTACAGAAGCTCAATTGATGTCCGGCGCCACGACAAAAGTTCATGGCGAACAAGTGAAGAAGCCGAAGAGAAAAAATAGATGAGCGACAGACAGATTGGCGTCACTGAAGTTTAATAACCGCGGTACGCTTGTCCTCTCGATACGGCTCTGACTCCAGGGACGTTTTCGATGGAGCCATAACGCTTAACTGCATATCTGACGCCGGCAATAATATTGTCTACCGGATCGAGGATATTGTTATGCCCGGGCAACTTGTTGGCATCGAAGGTTGGTCCGATCGTCTGCATCAAGCCCTTGGACGGTGTGCCTTTTCGTGCATTGGAATCCCAGTTGTTGGTGATGTCGGCTTTCCAGCTGCTTTCGCGCTGGATGATCAAGTTGATGGCCGCCAGGTTGGCAGGCGACGGCTCAACATGTTTGCCATTGCCCTGATCGGCAGCACGGTTGATCTCGGAAAGCGCTTGTTGAATCAACTCGGCACGTTGGCCTGTGGGAACTGTTCCAACAACCCGATCTCCGTTTGAGGAGGAAGACTGCTGACGCTGGCTGGCAACATCGAAAAGTTGCTGACCGGCGGTCATCAATTGTCTGGCTTCCGGTGTGGAAAGGTCGGCTTGGGTTATTTCGCCGGGAGCCTTTCCGGACATGAATGCGGCTGTGATGGCGCCCGGGTTGTCGCCCAGTTGCTGCTTGAAGCCATCGGTCAAAGAACTGGCCATGCGCTCCTGCATGTCTTTCGGCATGAGGGACTTCATGTCATCTTTGCCGGGTGCTTGGCCTTGATCCATCTTGTTGGCCATATCTTTCAGTTTGCCAACAGAATCAGCATTGAAGCCCTTGGGCAGTTTGCCATCTTTGATCAATTGTTCAATTTTGGCGGGATCGGGCGGATCGCCGAGATCCAGACCGGCCAGCCAGCTATTTATTTGTCTGCCTGAGAAGCCGTAGCGGCCGGCACGTATACTATTGTCGGGATTGCGGCGCACTGTTTCATAAGGCGCTCTTTCGTCAGGCTTGAAGAGACCAGCGATTGCTTCCTTCTCTGCTGCCGTTCTGTCTGTTTCACCAGGCTGGCGGTCGACTTGTCTGGTGTTGAACGAACCCATGCGGTCGGTCGATTCGCGCGGCATGTTGACGCCGTCTGTGCCATTCATGCGATTGGCTTGTCCGACAGCGGCACGTGTTTGCGGTGTCATGTTTTGCTCTGCGGCAGGCGGTCTCAATTTGTTGGCTCTTTCTGTTGCAGCTGAAACAGCATCGTCTTTGTCGTTCAGTTCAACGCCTGTTTTGGCTGCATCGGGATATTTGCTTCTGATCCGGTCTGACAGGTAGCGAACCAATTCGTCAGCCGCTCTCTTTTGCTTGGCAGTCGGGTTGAGATCGCCGGGCTCGCGCTCGAGCACGATATTGATGTCTTTGGAATTCAGTTTTTCCGGATCGCCGCGCATTTCGACGCTGCCGTCTTTTTTGACTACGAAGTGCGGTTTGACTGCGTCCGGATTCTGCAAGTCTTGCATGCCGACTGTGATCTTGGGCGTGGACTTATCGCTTTCCGGGCGTGTCTCAAAGGCTCTGTCGCCTTCCGGGCTGGTTTTGTCGATTAAGCCGACACGCTTATCTTTAGCCAGTTCAGTCGGACCCTTGTGATTGTCGAAGCGGCGCATGTGGGTTTCGCCGGGCAATGGCGCGATAGCGTCATTTGGTCCGGTCGCGTCCCAGGTTTTCTGGCCGCCGTTGAATGAATAATAGTCTCTGCCTGACGAAGAATAGGCTGCTGACCTGGCTTCGCTGTGCAGTCTTGAGTGGTGATGCCCTTCACTCGGTGTGGCATCGAATTTTTCTGCTCTGTCTGGATGACCCATGTTGGTACTCGTTTTGTCAGAAAAAGCTGAGACCTTGCTTCTTCTGGCTCTATGGTAAACAGACCCTGTTTCCATTATGCCAGAGGGCATGCCCAGGCGGGGCATTTAGGATTTTTCGAAGGTTATCAGCTAATGGATACACTGATGAGGAAGGTAGCATTATGGTACGTAGGGGAGCCTCCGGGACAAATGGGGGAAATACGTAGGAGATCATTAAATCTGCACCTTAGCCTCACCCCTATTGCTTACCAGCGAAAGGTTTCGAGGATATTAAATGGAACCGGGAAATGGAGCGCGCCGAGGGAAAACCTTTTAGCCGGGCAGATGGCGAGCCATATCCTCATATCCCCATATAATAGATTGCGGCTCCGGGCTAAAAACGGGCTATTGTTTGACCACTTTGCCGTCTTTCATGACGAACTGAACTTTCTCCAGAACCGATACATCAGCAAGCGGGTCGCCTTTGACGGCAATCAGGTCCGCCTTTTTGCCGGCACTTATGGAGCCGAGCTCAGCCTGCTTGCCGATCAGGTCGGCAGCCCAGATGGTCGCTGACTGGATTGCCGCCATCGGTGTCTGCCCATATTTGACCTGCCAGGCAAATTGTCTGGCATTTTGCCCATGAGGATAGACCCCGGCGTCGGTGCCGAAGGCGATTTTGACCCCGGCTTTTACTGCTTTGGCGAAATTGTCTCTCTGTATTTGTCCGAGGTTGGCTTCGTTCTCCAGAAAATCCTTCGGCATGCCGCTCTTTTTCCCTTCGCCCATAATGAATTCGTCGTCATACACGTCGGCGACCAGGTATGTGCCCTTCTCTTTCATGAGGGCAATGCACTCATCATCAAGGAAGGTGCCGTGCTCTATCGATGCAACGCCTGCTTTGACCGCGTCTTTGATGCCCTGGGTGCCGTGCGCATGAGCAGCCACTTTCAGCCCGAATTTGTGGGCTTCATCGACGGCTGCCTGCATTTCTTCCAGAGTAAACTCCTGGGCACCAGGATTGCTTCCGTGCGTGAGCACCGCGCCTGTGGCGATGATCTTTATCAAATCAACGCCGCGATGAGCAAGTTCTCTTATGCGTGCTCTTACTTCCCAGGGACCGTCAGCTTTTCCGTATTCCAGGTCGAAAGGCATTTTCACATCGGGAGCAAAACCTGTCATGGCGCCGCCGCCACCAGTGACGGTGACATAGCAGCCGGCACCGAAAACCCCCGGTCCGACAACATCACCGCGGGCAATGGCATCTCTGAGCGCCAGATCGACGAGTGCCCTGTAAGTTCCTACATCACGAACTGAAGTAAAACCGGCTTCTATTGTGTGCCTCGCATTGGGAATCGCTTCCAATGCTTTCTGTGCAGCCGTCTTTTGCAGCTCGACAATCGGATCTAAATTTGTTTCATCTGTCAGGTGCGTATGGCAATCAATCAAGCCAGGCAGCACTGTTTTGTCTGATAGGTCAATTACCCGTGCATTTTTCGGAACAGTTACATTGGCAGTCTCGCCGATTGTTTTGAACACTCCATTTTCAACGATCACTATTTGATTCTTTTGGACGGAACCTGTCTCAGTATTTATGAGTTTTCCCGCCTTTATGGCCAGGGTTTCAGCTTGAGTTTCAGGGGCAATGAAAAGAAAGCAATTCAAGAACGCAAGCGCGGCCAGAAAATGCGTTGGCTTGGGCATAGACATCAGTCTTCCTTGCTGTCCTCTTCCGCCTTAGTGCCTCCGGGGGCGGCGCCTTCGTTTGGTTGAAGCTGCTCAAACACTTTGAGAGTTTCTGCCTTTTCATCTTGCGGCTTTTTAATCTCAATTGAGGGAACTGCTGTGTCTTTCTCTTTCTCTTTCTCAGAGCCTTTGACCTTGTCTTTCTCAGCAGCTGTGCATTCGCATTTGATTTCGTCTTTTTCGGCAGAAACGTTTACTGTTCCACCATGTTCCAACTTGCCGAAGAGTATTTCTTCAGCCAGTGGCTCGCGTATCTTTTGCTGAATCAACCTGTGCATCGGCCGGGCCCCGAACAGCTTGTCGAAGCCTTTGTCGGCAAACCACTTGCGAGCGGATTCATCCAGCTCAATGTTGACATTCTTCTCAAACAACTGGGCTCGCACTTCGTTGACGAATTTGTCGACAACGCGGGTAATGTCGCTGTATGTCAATTGATTGAAGACAACCCAGGCGTCCAGGCGATTGCGGAATTCCGGACTGAAAGTTCTCTCTACTGCACTCTTGCCTTTGCCTTGAGCAATCGATATCTTGGACTGCGAGAAGGATTCTGTCTTCTCTTGTTCGGTCGAAACCATGCCCTTGAAACCAATATCGTCGGCAGTCATTTCGCGGGCGCCGGCATTGGTGGTCATGATCAAAACTACGTTGCGGAAATCAGCCTTCTTGCCGTTGTTGTCGGTGAGAGCCGCATGATCCATAACCTGTAAAAGGATATTGTAAATATCAGGATGTGCTTTTTCGATTTCATCGAGCACCAGAACTGTATGCGGCGTCTTGTTGATAGCGTCTGTGAGCAGACCGCCTTGATCGAATCCTACATATCCGGGCGGTGCGCCGATCAATCGGGAAACAGTGTGTTTTTCCATGTATTCGCTCATATCGAATCTGAGGAAATTGACACCCATCACCCGCGCCAGTTGTTTTGCCAATTCGGTTTTACCAACCCCGGTCGGACCGGAGAAGAGAAACGACCCGATTGGTTTGGTCGGATGGCTCAGTCCGGCTCTCGATAACTTGATCGCTTTAACGACCTGCTCGATAGCGTGATTTTGACCGAAAAGAACATTTTTCAATTCGGTCTCCAGACTTTGCAGTTTTTCTTTGTCAGAGCCAGAAACTGATTTTGGCGGGATCTTGGCCATGGAAGCCACTACCAGTTCCACATCGTGCACGGTGATTACTTTGGAAGGTCTGTCTTTTTCTTCCATCAATTTGACTGCTGCACCAACTTCGTCCATGACGTCGATGGCTTTGTCGGGAAGGAAGCTGTCATTGACATGCTTGCCTGCCAGTTCGGCAGCCTGCCGGATGGCGTCGTCTGTATAAGTGACACCATGGTGCTCTTCGTAATATGACTTCAAGCCCTCGAGAATCTTCACAGTGTCTTCTATCGATGGCTCGCTGATATCAACCTTCTGGAAGCGCCTTGCCAGCGCTTTGTCTTTATCGAATGCCTGTTTGAATTCCGGATAAGTAGTAGCACCAATACAACGCAGTTCTCCGGATGCAAGAGCCGGCTTGAGAATATTGGACGCATCCATGCTGCCACCGCTTACTGCACCGGCACCGACGATGGTGTGAATTTCGTCAATGAATAAAATTACGCCGGGAATTTCTTGCAATGCTTTTATTACTGATTTCAGGCGTTGTTCGAATTGTCCGCGGAAGCGAGTGCCGGCCAAGAGTGCTCCCATATCCAGAGAATAGACCTTGCAGTCTTTGAGAGCGCTGGGAACCTCTCCCCGTTGAATTTTCAGCGCCAGGCCTTCTGCTATAGCTGTTTTGCCGACGCCGGGATCACCCACATAGACAGGATTGTTCTTTCTGCGCCGGCACAAAATTTGAATTGTCCGTTTGACTTCGTTTTCTCTTCCTATGAGAGGATCAATTTTGGATTTTGCCGCCCGCTCAATCAAGTTGGAAGTATAAGCCGCCAGAGGATTGGCATTGTCGGCTGCGTCTTCATCAGGGAATCCTCCATCGCCATCCATTTCTTCTTGCGGCGGTGTATTTTTACTGGTGCCGCGGCCGGCTTCGACTTTGGAGATGCCGTGGGAAATGTAAGAGAGAACATCGAGGCGGGTAATTCCTTCTTTTTCAAGCAAATAAACGGAATGCGATCGCTTTTCCTGAAACATAGCGGCCAGAACATTGCCGCTGTCTATGGTTGTTTGAGCGGAAGACTCTGCTTGCATATAGGCTCTGGTCAAAACACGTTCGAGCGCAGCTGTGTAAGAAGGCATTGCATCGACGCCGTTAGGAAGCTGCTCCACACTGTCCGAGAGGAATTCGTCCAATTCAGCGCGAATGTTTTTGACACTGCCGCCGCATGCCTTTATGATTTCGCACGCTCCCTTGTCCTCGAGCAATGCGTACAGGAGATGCTCGAGCGTCAGATACTCATGGCGGCGTTTTGCCGCTTCGGCAAGGGCCAGGTTGAGAGTGTCTTGTAATTCCTTGGAAATCATTTTTGCTTACTCTTCTTCGGTTGTGCAGAGGAGCGGAAACTCATTGAGCTGGGCTAGTTCGGCTACCTTCGAGCATTTCGCTTCAGCTATCTCATAGGGGAAAACTCCGGCAATGCCAATACCTTGCTGATGTACCGCTAGCATTATCTTAACCGCGTCATTTTCATTTTTGTGGAAAACAGTCTGCAGAATGAAGACTACGAATTCCATGGTCGTGAAATCGTCGTTGTGCAGCAATACCTTATATAGTTTCGGACGCTTTGCTTTCGTCTTCTGCTGCTTCTCGACATCAAGTTCGTCGTCCAGGTCCTGACCCGGCAACCCCTTAGCCATGGCTCGACTTTCTACCTCAAAGATTAAACGCGGCTTTTCACTACATACCCATGATAAACCGCTGGAGAACCAGTTATCCAAACCTGGCCAGTTCAGCTTTTCCAGTGTTTGCCGGGGGCGGTCGGTATCCTCAAAGTGCCTGATTGACGGTCTCTGGAATTGAGAGTATCTTGAAATCAAGATACTTGAAGTCAAGGCAATGTGAGCGCAAACAGGGCGCTCCTGAGGACATCCAGGAAAAATCACCGGCATGGCAGAGGCAGACTCATTCGATAAAAAGGGCTCGGCAGGGACGAAAGTATGGCTTTCCTTGTTTAAAGCCGGTCGGTCTATAGAAACCCACGCTCTGGCCAGTATTGCCAGTTTGGGTATGAGCCTGACCGACTTTGCCGTCCTGGAGGTTCTCCTTCACAAAGGACCGTTGCCGGTCAATACAATCGGTAAAAAGGTCCTGCTCACAAGCGGATCGATCACAACAGCGGTGGATCGTCTGGAGGTCAAAGGGCTTGTGGAGCGAATGGATTCGCCATCGGACCGGCGTGTGAGAATCGTCAGTCTGACCAAAGAAGGCGCCCGACAAATAAAAGTCGCCTTTGCCGAACACCAAAAGCATCTTGAATTGGCGGTCTCACCTCTTACAAAAGATGAGCAACGTCAATTGGTAGACCTATTGAAAAAACTGGGGCAGGGCGCCGACCACATACGTGGGCAGGCAGACCCAAGTCTACAGTGACAGGTGGAATCATGAAAAGCACAGAAAATGTCAATTTGGAAAAGACGCAAACTCGCTCAGTAAAAGGCATCATTACATCGATAGCCACGCGCGAAGGAGCAGGCTTTGCAGTCCGACGTCCGTTCCCGACGCAGTCACTCAGCTTTGTCGATCCGTTCCTTTTATTGGATCATATGGAGCCGGTTATGCTTGCCCCCGGCGCGGCCAGGGGAGCGCCTGATCACCCGCATCGAGGGTTCGAGACGGTTACTTACATGCTGGAAGGACACTTCGTGCACAAAGACTCGGCCGGCAACTCCGGTACCATCGGTCCCGGCGATGTTCAATGGATGACGGCCGGTAAGGGCGTGGTGCACTCGGAAATGCCTGATGATGACTTGCTGGATAACGGCGGGCGTTTGCATGGTTTTCAAATCTGGGTCAACTTGCCTGCCAAAGACAAAATGATCGCGCCTCGCTATCAGGACATTCCTTCAGCCAAGATTCCAATTGCTGAAAGTGAAGATGGAAAAGTCTGGGTGAAAGTTGTGGCCGGACAATCGATGGGAAAGGAAGCAGTCATCGACACACGCACTCCGATTACTTTCTTGCATGTAAAACTGCAGCCTGGAGCCTCCTTGAATCAGCCGATTCCGCATCAGTACAACACATTTGCCTATGTAGTTGAAGGCAAAGGATATTTCGGTCAGGAAAAGCTGCCGGCTGAAAGAGATCAATTGGTGCTCTTCGGCGCAGGTGGTGACAATGTTTTTCTTCAGGCGTCGGATTATGAAGAGGTCAGTGTTCTTCTTCTGGGCGGATTGCCGCTGGGAGAACCAGTGGCTCGCTATGGTCCGTTTGTGATGAATACGCAAAACGAAATCTTTCAAGCATTGAAGGACTATCAAGAGGGCGCAATGGGCGTAATCAGCTAAATTTATTTTGAGGCCTCAAAACTGCCCGGTTCCAGCTTCGAAAGAAGACGTTTTATTGGAGGTAATTTGTCTTGAGAAAGAGCCGTCAGGGTTGCTTCCACCACCTGGCGGCTTTTTTCTTGCTGTGGAGTTTGAGGCTGAGAAGTCATTGACATAATCCTTTCCAGTGCCTTAGACAAGTAATTGCAGGCGCGAATTTGATTGTGTTCTTTCAAATCACGAAGCAAATATGAGATTCCTTTTGCCACAACATAGGCACGATTTGATGTGTTGGGTCCGCGCACAATCAATTTTTGTGCTGATGTGATATCAGCATTTGCCAGATTGCTTTGACTGCGCGCGTACTCAATTGCGGCCAGGCGAATTAAAACGTCGGCCTGGCGGAGTCTTTGATATTTCAAGGATTCTTCATCCAATTCGATGCAGTGGTCGTAAGTTTGTTTTGCCTGGTCATATTGCTTCAGGCAAAACAAGAGATCTGCCACCATCTGGCATGAGACAAACATGTCCGGTTGGCGGCATGATTTAAACAAATTGGCCGCTTCCAGCGCATATTTTGCTGCCTGGTCTTCTTTGTGATGATAGTCGTAAACCACTGCCAGAGCCGCCAATACATCTGCTACCTGATAACTGTTAGCGCCGAAAGTTCGAGTGCGCAGGCGCAGCCAATTTTGCAAAAGTGCGTCTATCTCGGGAAATGGCCGAAAAAGATCAATGCGCACCAGGCGTGCGGCAGCCAGATCCTTTTGGGCAATCTGATTGATGTCGCTGGTGTCTTCTTGATTGAGAGCTTTCCGGAGATAACTGGCGGCTTCAGCCTCTTTTCCCAAAAAGAGAAGCGCTTCTCCCAGACCTGTATAGGTAGAGGTCAAGAAAAATGTGTTTTTCTCGCTTTCGCCGGCAGCAGTAAGGGCCTGTCTAAATGCGCTTTGCGCTTCTTCATAGTGTTTTTGCTTTAAATCTATCCAGGCAATTTCGTTTTGCTGGCTCCATTTATTTTCCGCCAGTATTTGCTCTGCTTGTTTTTTCTGACCGAGGCTGGAAAGCAAAGCTGCATAATTTTGTTTTGCGTCGTTCATTTTTTGCGGAGGGCAGAAAATGCTGAGCTGGGGCTGTACGAGTTTGTTGAAGTATTTGCTTGCCTCAGGCAGGTTTTTGAAATGAATAGCTGTTTCCAATAAAGATGCCAGAGCACTGGTATAGTTGGTTGCAGACGTTGAATCGAGATTTTTGTCACTTGAATTTGCACTGAGAATTTCATAGTTTTGCACTGATTCCGTCAAAATCGTCCGGGCATTTTCTCTGTCATCAAGGGCGATATCGCATTCACCAAGGCAAAGCAGATTGTATGCCAGTGCACGGCGACATTCATTAGTTTCGAAGGGCGATGCATTTTTCTCTAATTGTTTTCTGTCGATGAAAACAGCTTTTGTGAAATAGTCGCGCGCTTCTTTTTTACGGTCCAACTTCATACTGCATCTGCCCAGTGCGGTCAGAGCAGTTTCATACTTGGCGCTCTCCGGTGCCAGACGTGTTCCATGCTTGGCAGCGTCGCTGTAAAACTTGAAGGCCTCGCCATATTTGTGTGCAAAGTAGGCCGCCTGCCCACTTAGATAATTTCCCTCCCACTGCCTTTGATCGTAAGAGTCGCTCCAGCGCGGGTTGAGACTGCAACCGGAAAACAATGGCACAAGCGCGATAATAGTTAAAAGCTGAGGATTTCCGGAACATCCCGCCTTTGCCTTTTGGTATGATGTTTTTTTCGTCGCCACTTTTAGACAAGTCCATGGCCAAGATACTTATCGTAGAAGACGATATCAATCTATGCAACCAGGTGGTTGCGTGGCTAGCCAATGAAATGCATACGGTCGAAGCTGTGCACGATGGAAAAGAAGGCAGCCAGCGCCTGAGGCTCTACGATTATGAGCTGGCAATTTTGGACTGGCAGTTGCCTGAGATGTCCGGAATTGAAGTCTGTCGAGCTTTTCGCGCAGAGGGCGGCAGTATCCCAATTCTGATGCTGACAGGAAAGACAACGATTGAAAGCAAGGAAACCGGCCTTGATTCCGGCGCTGATGATTATTTGACAAAACCTTTTCACATGAAGGAATTGTCGGCGAGAATTCGCGCATTACTACGGCGCCCCCATGCAATTTCCAGCAACGTCCTGGAAGTACGGGGTCTGGCACTGGACACCGTGCAAAAACGTCTGAAGAAAAATGGTGAAGAGATTCAATTATCCCCCAAGGAATTTGCCTTAATTGAGTATTTTATGCGCCATCCGGACCAAATATTCAGTCAGGAAGCGCTGCTTGAAAAAGTGTGGAGCAGCGAGTCCGATGCAACAATTCTTTCTGTTTACACAACTGTGAAGACCTTGCGAAAGAAGATCGCTGCCAAAGATGAGCCGCAGATCTTGAGCACCATTCATGGAATGGGCTATCGACTGGATTCAAAGTAAAAAACCTTCGCACAGTCTAAGCTGGAATGCGAATCCAGAAGCTGCTCCCTTTTCCTTCTTCACTGTCAACGCCGATTGTGCCACCATGCGCTTCTACGAATGCTTTGCAAATGGATAAACCAAGTCCGGTTCCTTTGCCGCGTTTTGCATCATCTGTGGTGACTTGCTGAAAGCGGTCAAAAATTGTCTTCAAATATTTTTTCGGGATTCCTCGTCCTTGATCGGTGACCCTCAGTTCCACACATTTTACGGCATCAATTTTTGCCGCCGACATAGTGATTGTGGATTGGGACGGTGAAAACTTCAAGGCATTGGATAAAAGATTGACCAGAACTTGCGAGAGGCGGTCGGCGTCAGCTTCAATGATCAGATCGGTTTCTTCATAGGAAACTTTGATCTTTTCCTGTTCGGCCAGACCGGCTACAACTTCTGTCGCCCTTTCGAACAATTCTTCGACTATTACCTTTGTTTTGACAAGTTCAAAGGTGCCGGATTCCAACTTCTCTATATCAAGTAGATCGTTTATCAATACAATCAGACGCTCGAGGTTGGTCTCGACGGATTTTACTGCCGGCACGGCTTTGTCCGGCAGTTTGCCGTAAACTTCGCTCGACAGCAAGCTTAAAGCACTGCGAGCTGATGTGAGCGGGGTTCTTAAATCATGGCTGACAATCTGCATAAGTTCTTGCTTGCGCTGAGATGCTTCGACAAGCAATTTGGCCATCAAGTGAAATGAGCGATCGAGGGTGGCTATTTCGTCTGTACCGGCAATTGAAGGCAAAAGTTCTTTATTGGCGCCCAGCCGAATAGTGTTTTGCACCATCACAAGCAAGCGTTTGGTCGTGGTGGCATTGAAGGAAACGGCTGCCACCACGGCAATTACCACACTAAGGATGACACCGGCTAACAACCAGGATGAGATCAAAAATCTTGCTTGTTCTTCCTTTTGAACTTCCGGTGAAATAAGCTCTTTTTGGCTTTTAACCAAATCACGCAATACGCTAATCAACTCCTGACTGCTGGAGGTGATTTCTTCTCGACTGGTCAAAAATCGACCCATGCGGCTGCTGGTGCCGGCCCGGGCGCGATTGAGCGCAGTCATGGCTCTTTCAGAGGCGATGTCCAGTCTTTTCACCGCTGCCAGCGAATTGGGACTGTCATTGAGCATCAATTTGAGGGTCTTTATCTGCTCGGAAATCATCTCTTGCGCTTCGTCGAAGCGCTGTAGAAAGCCAGTTTGTTGGCTGGTTTTGTAAACCGCCAGGTAGAGACCGGCTTGCAAGATATTGGTCATCAGACTGTTGCATTCATTTGATATGTCCTTGGAGTGCCTCTCTTGCCACACGGCATTTTCGGCTCGATTCTGAAGGACGCTCAGAGTGGAGACGAAAACGAGCATGAAAACAATCGGCATACTGACCAGAATCAATACTTTCTGAGACAGTTTCAAATCGAATCGCATAAAACCGGCTGATTGCGGAAACCCAGCCAGTGTATCAAACCTGGCGGGGGCGGTCTTGAAACGCTCAAAGCTAATCAGGGGCGGCATTAACCGGTTTCTGGAGGAGTTGGAGGCAATTCCCTGGCGGATGCTCAAAAATTCTTCAAAATTGACCACTATGGTGTTGGCATATCCCCGCTGAGGACCGAGCAATGCCAAACCCAGGCGATTCTGCAGATCTTTTGAACTTCAACCCGCAGCCACAGGAAGATCCCATCGATCCGCTGGTCACCGAAGCCATGAAACTCATTTTTGATCCTTTCTATGCTCCGAAGCGCCTCTATGAAGAAAACCAAGAAACCTTTGATAAGCCGATCAAGGCTGCCGGAGATATGTTGAAGTCCGGATACGATAAAACCAAAGAACAAATTGAAAGAACTTATGACGCCACCATCGATCAACTGGCAGAAAGGCCCCTGACCAGTCTTCTGGAAGGTCCATATTTCGCTATTCTGCACGGACTGGTAAGCCGCGATGCTAAAGATCAACAAAAATTGGTCGACAATGCCAGAAATCTTTTGCAGGGCACAAGCGATGGCGGTTCTGATTTCAGACAGCGAGCCAAGGATATCGAATCAATAAGACTGGGCAAGGATGGCAAGGCAACTCCGGAATGGAAGAGCGCAATCGGGCAAATCAGAAATGAGCAAAAGTTGGCTAGAGATATCGAAACGCAGCTCACTTCTGCCAACCTTGATGATCTCAAAGCGATTGTCGCCAACAATACGACTGACGGGTTGAAACGGGTAGCGCCCAAAGTGCAGAAAGCCCTTGATATTTATCACACCGACATCGATGTGTCGGTCAGTGAACGCGGACGTTTGATCGTCAAAGAAAAAGGCAGCGAATATCAATTGGAAATCACATCCAAGAGCGCTGAAGTAACGCATAATGGTAGGCCCACGGACACTCTATATTTCCCTGATGCTGTTCTAAAAGCATATTCCAACCGGATCATCGAACGCGTTAAGGAAGAGCAAGAGACCAGCGAAAAAGACCGCCTCCTCAAGCCTGTAGATGCCAAAGCGGCAAAACCGCAAGAAGTTAAAGCGCCAGATGCTAAACCTCAAGAAGTGAAAGGACCAGATAAGGCACCGGCAGCAACAGCAAATGATGCTAAGCCTTCCGAAGTAAAAGATGCCAAAGCCAAAGAAGTAGCCAATAAGCCTGAAGCAAACAAAGACTGGAAACAGGAAGAGCTGGCCAAACTGAGAAGTGAATTGAAGGAACAACTAAAGAGAGATGCACAGGAATATCTGAAAGAAGAAAAGGCGAAATTGAGACACGAGCGTGAAGAACTCCAAAAGCAACGAGCAGATGAGAAGAAGTTTTTTGACACCGAATGGGCCAAAATAAATACCGAAAAGCAAGCACTGGAATCACTGCGCGCCCAAATTGCCAAGGAAAGAGAAGCTCTCGATGCCCGAAACACTCCAGTCAAGACGGTAGAGCCGACGCATTATAGCGGCAGATATTATGTGACCAGAGATCAAAACGGCAACGAACAGCATATTCCGGTCGAATCGGAAGCTGCAAAGGAATACTTGCGCAACTATTCCAGAATCCAGCAGCCGCAATGCAGAACACAACACTGCGGAAACTAAAGCATTACTGAAGGGGAACGGGAGCAGTCAGGGAAACCTGGCTGTTCTCACTTTTTGAGTTAAAAAAGTCCAGGCACCCAGCGCGATTTGACTCGTGCCATATAAGCCTTATATCCAGGCAGTCCATCGACCAGGATCTTTTCTTCAAGCAATGACCGGTAGATAAAGTCAACGATCATAAGGACAATGGGAAGGAATCCGAGCCACGAGCCCATCATCAAGGTTTGCCCGACAAAACCCAGCGCTGCAAATGAATAGCCTGGATGGCGAATGATTCGATAAGGTCCGGTTGTAATCACTTGTTGATTGCGATCCGGCTGCAGGCGAATCGCGGATGAAAAATACATATTAATGCGCATTGCCCAGACAATGCCTGCCCAGCCAAGAATATTCAGCACGATTCCGATTATTTGTCCGGACAGCGGGATATTGTCTGAAAAATGAAAACGACCAATGTCCAGCGCCGGAATGATAATTGAAAATAGGTATAGAACGGTGACGATCAGTCGACCGTATTTGTCTTGATCCACGCCCTCAGGTTTCAGCCGCTCTTTCAAAAGATTCGGTTCCAGTGTGTAGATGCTGATCACCGAAACGATTGCCTGAATGATGAATACAGCCCAGAAAAAGGGCAGCTCAAAGGTTCCGGCAAGGAAAAAGACAAAGGCCGCGCTGGCTGCACAAATTAGAATCGAGATGGCCGCCGCTTTTGGGCGGTTGAACTTGGCTGTGCTTGTTTTCACTAGATGGTCGCTCAAACCTTTACCTGCCTGAGACTGCATGCAGACTGACGCTCTTACCGGTTTGGCGTTCCCGATTCGACTCTGTACTAAAAGTACAAAATGTCTCGTAGCGTCACCCAGCCCTGAGCTGCGGGTTCTGGACTGCATCGACACTGTAGCAGAAAGGGCGTGAATGGAGGATAAAAAAGGCGGGGAAGGCGTTTAATCTTGATGACAAAACCCTGCCACGCGACCCGGGGATTCAAAAGGGCGTTACTAAAGCGCCCGGAGTTTCTTTGGCGATCGAATTCTAGCCCTCTCCGGTCATTTTGCAACTTTTGTGCAATGTCGTCCAGAAATGAAGCAAGCGCGCCGCATCTAAACGCTGCTACCATATGTGGTGTCTGGAAAATTTGTTTCATAAGGATTTACTCCTTGTGCGAAACATTATTCACACCGGAATATGCCACGCACACAAGGCTCGGTGAGTGCCAGTGTTACTGAAAATAAAACTATTGAAAATATGGAGCGCATTTTCAAGATTGCAAAACAAAAGAGTTTTGACGTATTCATATCGCCCCACTATTTTTTTCCCACTGATTCAAGTTGGAGATTCAATGGACCGCTTGAGTCTGACGAATTTCGCACACAGACATTTGCCCGCAGTGGACAGCTGGATCTGACGGGATTTGTGGGCTCAGGCGCTGATTGGCTTGATCAATTCAAGCCATATATAGAGGACGGAAAAACACTCGTTGTTAGCCCCCACAAAGTTTTTGGTCCCCAGACAAATGATCTCGTATTGCAATTGCGCAAGCGAGCAATCTGCAAGATTATTCTGGCAGGGATGCTGGCAAATATGTGCGTCGAATCACATCTGCGCGAATTTCTCGAACAGGGCTTTGAGATTGCTGTTGTAAAAGACGCAGTGGCCGGACCCCGGCATCCGGTTTGGGGAGACGGATACCGGGCAGCTTTGATCAATTATCAGTTTTTAGCACACGCGGTACTGTCGACTGACGAGGTAATTTCTTTGATGCCGTAACTGAAATTGTTAGTTGGCAACACTAACCCGGACGGGTGTCACCTTACTGAGAAATTCATTCATCAAATCGCCTATCACTTCTCCATCTTCTTCTAGAGCAAAGTGTCCAGTATCGAGCAGGTGAAACTCTAGATTTTTCAGATCTCGCTTGTACGGCTCTGCTCCTGCAGCCGGAAAAATCTGGTCGTTTTTGCCCCAGACGATTAGCATCGGCGGTTGGTGCGTACGGAAATATTCCTGCCACTGAGGATATAGTGATGGATTTGAGCCGTAACTATAGAATAGTTCGAGTTGGATTTCTTTGTTGCCTGGCCTATCCATCCCCGCTTGATCGTGCACCCAGCCGTCTGGGCTGATTGCTTCCGGATTGCGCACACCTGTGTGATACTGCCATTTTGTCGCATCCAGCTCAAACAGTGGCTTTAATGGAGCGCCATTGCTCTCTGATTTGTCCTTCCAGAACGGTCTAAATGGCTTCCAGAAGTCATTATCCAATCCTTCTTCGTAGGCATTGCCGTTTTGGACGACGAGAGCCTGAATGCGCTCAGGGTGTTTGGCAGCGATTCGATACCCTATCGGTGCGCCGTAGTCCATAACGTACAGCGAAAATTTCTTGAGTTTCAACTCTTCAGTAAACTTGTCCATAATGCGGGCCAGATTGTCGAAACTGTATTCAAAATCTTTCACGCTTGGAGTTGAGCTGCGCCCGTAACCGGGGTAGTCTGGAGCTATCACATGAAACTTCTGGGCTAGCATTGGTATCAGATTGCGGAACATATGTGAATCCGTGGGAAAACCGTGCATCAGAATGATTGTGGGAGAACCTTCCTCGCCTGCTTCACGATAAAAGATATCCAGATTTTCAATTTTGACGGTGCGGTAAAAAACTTGCTTATGCGAGTTGCCTAATTGTTTTTGAGCCATTTTTGTTCTCCCGAAGTTAATAAGTGAAAAACAGCCATTTATGAAGGACTAAGCTTGCCGGATTCGTTTAAACACCTTTCAGAATTATAGGAGGTACTTTGGTTCTATTTTCTCTTTACATCAATTGCTTAGACTGCCACTTTGTTTGCGTATATTTCCGTTCTTTTGGCAGTCAGAAACCTAAGCCCGTCCCCGTTTGGATTTGATTTTTCGTACGGCTTGCGATTAGACTGGTGCCCTCAGTAAAGTAGGTGCAGAACTTTGAATCCATCCGCCATCCTACGTATTTGTGTTAGCAAGGCAAAAAATGTCAACTGGAATGGAAGACAGCTTGCTACTGGTATTTTTAAAATGCCTGTTGACGGAAAGGTAGGGGTCCGCAGACTAAATCTGGATGGTGACGAGCAAGCCGACTTGACAGTCCATGGCGGGCCTGACAAAGCGGTTTATGCATATCCCGTCGAACAGTATGAATTTTGGAAGAAAGAATTACCCGAGCGCGATCTGCAGTGGGGCAGTTTCGGTGAAAATTTAACGACATCGGGCTTTGATGAAAATTCAATTTGCATCGGGGACAAGCTAAAAATCGGCACCGCACTTTTTGTGGTGACGCAACCGCGCATGCCCTGTTTTAAATTGGGAATCAGACTTGCCGATCCAAGCATGGTCAGGCGCTTTTATAAGAGTGGTAAATGGGGATTTTACCTGGCTGTGGTTGAAGAAGGTGAGATTGAAACAGGGGATCTAATAGTACCGGATGGTGGCGACCGAAGCGGTGTAACGTTAGCCGATGTTGCCCATTGTTTTATCAGTCCAAATGTTGATCCTGCTTTGCTATCTAAGGTTTTGAAGTCAAATCTGGCGGCGCAAATGAAAGACCAATTAGAGTACCAAACAGCGAAGAATCGTCACTAAAAACGAGCTGTAAGTCGAGCGGAACCCAGCTTCGCTAAGCGCGTTTTGGAAAATCTGGACTGGCCGCAAGTGATGCTTATTTAGTACAGAGTCAAAAATCAGATATTGAAAACCAGCAAAGAGCGTGGAGTCTGCAACGCTTATAGTAAGCTTGTGCGGTTGGCAATCTCTTTGTGAGTTCTATGAATACGATCTATAGCCCGCCTGTATTTCTCAGTTGTGCGCTTGCCGTCTCTCTTCTGGCCGCACCGCATTCGGCTGCACAAAACACTTCGGAGAAACAAACTGATCGACCGTCAAAATCAAAACCTTCTCTTTCTTACCCGTGCATAATTGCTGGTCCTGTCAATGCGGACAGCCAACTGGTTTTGAAAGCGGCCAGGCTGGCATTTCAGTCGGACTGCACAGATGCGTTCGCAGCCGGGGAAGAAGTGCGCAAAAAGATGAAAGAATTGGTTGTCTGGCCTGCCGACTCATCTGATATTACAGCCGATACCACTCAATTTACCGTAAAGAAAGCTGGGGGTGCCGGCGCGGATGGTGCCTCATCCGACAGCGCAAAGTCCGGTGATTCGAAGTCAGATGTGGCGGCATCAGACACTCCGGCATCGAAATTCATGTGCGTCCAAAAAACGCCCTATCAAGGCACGCGTTTTGTTGTACGGCAGAAATATTTCAATTGGCAAGGCGACTGGTTCAACATTCTTCTGACCAAGTCAAAAGATACGCCCGATGAGGTTTTCAACAAACTCGACAACATTGAGATTGGACCTGATACCCTGCCTGAAGGGTACGTGTCTGTTACCCGCGATACCTGGCAGAAGCCGTGGATTCTCAGAAATAAGGCAACCGGGAAATTTATTGCCATAGATACTCAGCATCCGGCCGAAGCCATGTCTGATTGGGATGTTTATGCGCCCAACAAAGACGGAAAAGGCAAGATCATTTGCAAGATCAGATTTAAAACACCATCTAAAAATGCATCCTCTCTTTTGCCAAAGGGGCCGCTGTCGCAAATCGCTGTTTTGCTTGACAAAATCATTGGCATCCCTAAAGAAGATGAAGGCACCATGCATCCAACCGATAGACTGAAAAATGATGTCCAGAAGATGTGGGGCAATTTGCTTTTTAGGCCATGGGCCCTCTCTCAGCCTGACGCGACAAAAGCACAGGTCGACAAACATTTGAAAAAATGGCAGAAAGGTGCACGAGCCTTTCACGATCAGTACGTTCAACTGCAAACTCTTTATCCTCAGGCACAGGCAGCTCTCACTCAGTATTACGAGGAGGTCCTCGGCAAACCTCATGAAGCAGCGCAAAAAATGGCCACGAAAAACCTTGATATTGCTTATCGAAGCCATTTCAGACTCTAGGTTCATTGGTTTCGGCATTGGAAATTTTGCTCTTGCAAGTGTATGCTAGCCGCGTGCTGGTGAATTCGGTTTATCTCCAGTTTTGATTCTTTTCGAATCAAGTTTTCCCCTTTTACCCCCACTTGCGAATACGAAGAAAAAATATGAAATTTGCTTTCCTAACAACTGTTGCCCTTTCGCTTTGCCTGGCTGTGCATCCGGTCATCGCAAAAGGAAAAGTCTGGACTATTGAAGCCAGGCAAATTCAATTGATGGCGGACATTAATGAAGGTCAGAAAGGCAACCAGCTGACCAAAAAAGAAGCGGACAGACTGCGCAGCGATCTTGCTGACGTGTCGCGCAAGAAAAAGAAGATGAAAGCGAAGACGCACGAAAAGACGCTTACTGACGATCAAAAGCGTGAACTGGAAGGTGACCTCAACGACATCAGCGTCGCCATTCAGAAACACAAGCTGGAGAAAAGAGAGAAGAAAGACTAGTCTCTTTTCATTCGTGAGCTGTCAAACCTGGATGTGCAGAGCGTGATTCGTTCTTAATCCACACATTGAGCAACTGAGTGAGCTGATCGGTTAGTTGGTTTTCCTCGAGCAAGAGGTGCTCGCCATCTCCGATCACCATCAGCAGCTTGTCAGGTGTTGACAAGCTGTTGAACAAATCAATGGTTCCTTCAGGCTTAACCAGTTTGTCTTTGAAACCGGCCATCATTAACACCGGCATTTTTTCGATCAGAGCCGCTGCATCAAAATTGCCTTTCATAAAATCGTTGAACTGCTTGAGCTCCTTGGGCGACAGCTCCATGCGATTGCCCTTTTCTTCCAGCATTTTCTTCTGCAGAGTAGGGTTGGCGGTAGCCCGCTCAACAACCGTAGTGCCCACATCCATCGGTTTGTCCTTATTTTCCAGGTACTTCAATCCGACATGCATCTTGGATGTCAGGCTCCCATAACGCTCGCTGGATGGAACTGACGAGATTAGCCCGTTGACCAGAAGTGGGTAGCGAGAGGCCGCGCGCAGGGCAATCGCTCCACCCATGGATTCGCCGACCATGAAGATGGGCAAGCCTGGATAAGCCTTGTGCAGGTTTTTCAAGGCGGCTTCGATATCGGTCAAGCAAGAATCGAAGTCGACGGTATTGCCTTCGCGTTTGTTCAACCAGGCGCCAAAGCCTCTCACATCCACGGCATATACGGCAAATCCGCGCCCTGCCATGGCCCGGCCGAACTCATCAAACGATTCACTGCTGAAGCCCAATCCGTGCACGCACAAGAGCACTTCTCTCGGTTTGTCTATAGGAATCCAGGCGCGGTGGGGCACTTTGACCTTGGCGCTCCAGGCGGGGACAATCGTCTTGGCTATTGGCTTGGGGGCTGCCGTTGCGCCGCTTCCGGCTGTGGTGAGCAGGGCCGGACCGATTGTCGCTGCCTGCATAAGAAGAGTGAGGGCGATGCATTTGGTAAGACGTCCCAGCATGTTTCGTTTCCTTAAATCAGTCGTCAAAGAGAGATTTCACATTATGTCAGGCGTCCGGAGCTTAATGCATCCCCTAATGTCGTTATAGACAGACAATGTAGCCAAGTGTGATCGCCCTCCGCCGTGCTGTTCCGAAAAACAGCTCTGCGTGCGAGAATATGCGCATTATGCAGTCAATAAACTGGCAATTGTTCGTCCAGGGTGAGCCCGTTCAGCCGGGCGCCAACTTGGCTGTAAAGGAAAAATGGCGGCATGCTGCCGGCGCTTATGTTGTTCTGCAGCCGGTTGAGAAAGAGCAGTCGTCGAGCTTTTGCATTCGCTACAACGTTAATATCGGCGGTAAAAACTATCTTTTGCTTGAAGATGCCAGTTTGCCGGCCGGCGACCTGACAATTGTTCGTCTTTTTTCTGCAGACAAAATGGGTGCCATGGATCCGGACAGATTTTCGAGCTTGAGAAATGCGCTCGTAGATTTTCTAGAGACTGAAGCGCCGACTAAATTGGAAGAATTGGAAAAACTGTTGGATGGCTTGGAAGTGCGATGATGGCAAAAGTTTTTTCCATAAAATTCATATTGATATGGCTTGTCTGCCTTGCTACCACCTGTGGTGCTGCATCGGCACAAGAAGGTGTTCCGCATCATTCACTCGAAGCAAAAAGCCAGTCAATCACTTCACCGTCTGAAAAGGTCTTCGAACGCGCCGATTGGGTGTTCAACAATGCCGAGCTGGTGCACTATGGGCACAAGCAGATAGCGGCCAAAAGGCAAGTGAAGAGTTTTAGCAACGGACGCTGCCAATCGAACACTGATTGCTCGGGTTTTGTCAGCTATGTGCTGTCTGAATTTCCGCGGCAGTACAAACCAATAAGAGAAATGCAGCCGGACAGAAAGTATCCGCAAGCAAAAACCTATACACAGTTTTTCAGTGCTTTGAGAAGTGACAAACCTTCTCACGGCTGGCTCAGAATTGGACATGTTTCTGATTTGCGGCAAGGCGATGTGATTGCCTGGAAAAAACCAGAACCGCCGCCTGGTGTGAAAAAGGCCAATACCGGACATGTGATGATCGTCATTCGTGTTCAGGAGAATATAGAGGAAACCGAGGTGAATGGAAAAGCGATCAAGTATCAGAACATTACTGTTATTGATAGTTCGTCTGTAAAACACTTCCCGCCGGAAGAATTGCCTCCGCTTACGACAATGGCTCACCGCGACGGCGTCGGCAAGGGCGTGGTACGGATTATCCTGGATGAACAAAATCATCCAATCGGTTATTGGGAAGGTACATTTTCATATCAAAGCAATAAGGAAATCAGGAAGCCGACTTTTACGGATTCAATCGCATTTGCGCGTCTGGTGGCAGACGACAATTAAGATCGATTCGGGTGGTGAATTAGTTCGCAAAAGAGAGAATGGAGAGGGTTATGTTCAAAGATGTTGTCTTGCAGGCAGTGCCATTTATCGATCATTGGCTCCAGTTTCGTTATGAACGTCTGGAAATGCCGGGCTTCGTCGTTGCCATTGCCATTGAGGGCAAGGTTGAATTAATGAAGGCATACGGATATGCCGACCTTGAACAAAAAGAAAAGATGACGACGGATCATGTTTTTCGCATCGCCTCTCACTCCAAAACATTTGCCGCCACTGCCATCATGCAATTGGCGGAGGAAAAACTGCTTAGTATAGATGAACCTGTTGCAGCCTATGTTCCCTGGCTCCGCGATCATCGGGATCACCGCATGGAGAAGGTGACGATTCGTCAGTTATTGTCGCACAGCGCCGGTATGATCCGAGACGGAATGGATGCCAATTTTTGGCAACTGACAAACAGATTCCATGATCTGACCGACTTTAAAAAAGCATTGATGAGCTGCGACCTGGTCTTCGATACCAATAAGCAAATGAAGTATTCGAATTTTGGTTATGCGCTTCTCGGATGTGTAGTTGAAGAAGTTTATGGAATGCCGTTCGGCAGTTATGTGCAGGCTAAAATTCTTCAGCCTCTGGGTTTGTCCAACACTACATCCGAGATCAATGAAGAGATGCTTTCCCGGCTCGTAGTCGGCTACACCAGGCGCGGGCGAGAAAAGCAGAGGCAACCCATTGAGAAAAACATTGATACGAGGCAGATGGCGGCAGCAACGGGATTTTGTTCGACCGCAGGCGATCTGTGCAAATATTTCGATGCTCATTTCATCGGCTCCGGAAAATTGCTCAGCGATGAGACGAAAAAAGAGATGCAACGAACCCAATGGCGTGTGAAAAACACGCATATTGGTGAGGAATACGGACTTGGTCTTCAGGCTGAGTATGTAGTCGACAGAAGAGTCTATGGTCATGGAGGAGCGTGGCCCGGACAGCGCACCAAGACTATCTGCGATCCCAGCGAGCGCATGATGGTTATCGTCTTGACCAATTGCATCGACGGGGATGCATCATATATGGCGCGCGGAATCGTCACTGTTTTCGATCACTTCCAAAACAGCGCTTATTCAGCAAATGCGTCGACCATTGAGCAAGTGAGAAAATTCCAGGGAATTTACACGAGCATGTGGGGTGACCTGGCCCTTGTCGAATCCGGACAAAAACTTATTGGTGTCGATCCCAACACATGGTTTCCATTTGGGCGAGACCAGGAAATACAGGTTTTGGAACTGGCCGGAGAAAACAGGCTGAAGATTGCCAGCGCCAATGGGTATTACAGCGAAGGTCAGTTTGCCGAATTTGATTTCGACTTCAATGGTCAGGTTATATCGATCGATTATGCCGGCTACAACATGCTGCCGGAGACTGATTACAGCAACGAATTTGCAAAAGCCAAGGTAACGAGCTAGAGAAGCGTCGGATAAAGCGCTATACTTCCCTCTTTGAAAGATATATATAGGTTGAAATTATGTTGAGAAAAATCCTTTCCGTCGTGCTGATAACCATGTTTAGCCTGGCGGCGGCTGCGGTTCCGGTTTTTGCCGAAGTAAGCGCTGTCGGGGAGATCAAGAATGCGCCCCAGAATCATCCTGGTCTCATTCTTGACCAGTTTTACCTGGGTTGCTTGTCGCATGCTTCTTATCTGATTGGAGACCCAGTCACAAAGAATGCGGCAGTCGTCGATCCTCAGCGTGATGTCAGCCAGTACATAGAGGAAGCCAAAAAACAGGGGCTAAAAATCAAATATGTTTTCCTCACTCATGTCCATGCCGATTTCGTTGCCGGACACCTGGAATTGGAGAGGAAAACCGGAGCAAAGATCTGCCTGGGTGCCAAGAGTAAAGCCAATTTTCAATTCGAAAAATTGGAAGAGGGTGCAGTAGTTGATTTGGGCAATGTGCGACTCAAGGTTTTAGAAACGCCCGGTCACACACCTGAAGCTATTTCTCTTCTTGTTTACGATGCAAAAGTAAGCAAGGATAACCCCTATGCAGTGCTCACTGGTGACTGCCTATTCATCGGCGATGTCGGGCGTCCGGATTTGCTTGCTTCGCAGGGTGTGACTGCAAAGGAATTGGCAGGACTTCTGTATGACTCTACCCGCGAGAAACTGATGAAATTGCCTGACGAAACTCTGGTTTATCCGGCTCATGGTGCCGGCTCGTTGTGCGGTAAGAACTTGAGCACGGAAACAGTTTCTACAATTGGTGCTCAGAAGAAAAACAACTATGCTCTGCAACCGATGAGCAAGGAAAAGTTTATCGAACTGATTACCGCCGACCAACCGAAAACTCCTCAGTACTTCGGTTATGACGCCAATTACAATATGACCAAGCACGAAACGCTCGACGAAGTGCTGGCAAAGTCGATGAAGCCTCTCACTGTTGATGAGGCAATTCAAAAGCGCAATGCCGGTGCGCACTTGTTGGATGGCAGAGAATCGGACGATTTTGCCAAAAGACATGTTGTCGATGCGATCAGTATTCCTATGAAAGGGCATTACGCCACCTGGGCTGGTACTTTTATCGATCACAATAAACCGGTGGTGATTATTTCCTATCCAGGCAAAGAGAGAGAAGCGGCGATGCGCCTTGGTCGCATTGGTTTTGACAATGTGGTCGGCTATGTGAAAGATGGCATCGGCGCCTTTGAAAAACGGGACGATCTGGTGGCATCGAATGTTCGTGTCACACCGGAAACACTTTCCACCCAGATGAAGTCGAAGAATCCGCCCATGGTTGTTGATGTGCGCAATGATTCTGAATGGAACACTGCCAATATCGACGGTACAGTGCACATGCCGCTGATCGGTTTATTGGACAAGGTTGACAGCTTGCCGCGTGATCGCGAACTAGTTATACTGTGCGCAACTGGCAATCGTTCGTCTACAGCAGCCAGCCTATTGAGTCAAAGAGGTGTTACTCACGTAACCGATCTGGCAGGTGGGATAGAGGCTTGGCAGAAGCAGCATCTGCCGGTTAAGCAAGCGGTCAGCTGCACCAAAAACGCGGAAGTAACTGCTCCGACCGATGAGAATACATCAAGACGAGACGCACATAGCAGCAACTGATTCTTCAGAAAGCATTCTAGTAAGCAGGCGGAAATTCTTGTTTTTCGCGGCGACTGTCGCTGCCGGTGGTTTTGCTACGGCCTGTTCTACCGGCCCCGATCAATCGAATAAAGAAGCGATTCTCAAAATCGGCAAGGGTCTTTCAGCCGCTCGCTTTCCTGAGAAAGAAGAGCTGATCATGTTGACGGACAGACCGCCTCAACTGGAAACACCGCTTTTTTATTACCGGCAGGATTTGACTCCCAATGAAGCATTTTTTGTGCGCTGGCATTTTTCAGGAATTCCTACTTCGGTAGATTTAAAAACTTTCAAATTGTCGGTCGGCGGTCATGTGCAAAAGCCGCTGTCTCTGTCTTTCGATGATCTGAAAAAACAGTTCGAACCGGTCTCAATTGTGGCCGTCAATCAGTGTTCTGGAAATTCTCGCAGTCTATTTACACCTCAGGTGCCGGGCGGCCAGTGGGGGCATGGTGCTGTCGGAAATGCTCGCTGGACGGGTGTACGCCTCAAAGACATTTTGAATCGCGCCGGAGTGAAGGCGCAAGCCCTGCAGGTAACATTTGCCGGACTTGACGAAGCACCTATGTATAGCCTGCATAAATTTGTCAAAGCGCTGGATATGGATCATGCTTTAAGCGATGAAGTCCTGGTGGCATATGAGATGAACGGCGAAATGTTGCCCATGCTCAATGGCTTTCCGCTGCGCCTGGTGGTGCCCGGTTGGTATGCGACTTATTGGGTAAAGTCTCTGGCCAAAATTGAAGTATTGCCGAGCAAATTTGAAGGCTTTTGGATGGAGAAGGCATACAGAATTCCGAAGAATGCCAATGCCAGTGAAACTCCCGAAAATCTTGCCAAGGATACGGTGCCGATTAATAAAATGAATGTTCGCTCCATAGTCGTACGTCCCGACTTCAAAGATGTCGTGCGGGCAGGAAAAACATATGAGATCGAGGGCATCGCCTTCGATGGCGGCGCTGGTATCAAATCCGTCGATGTGTCTGTTGATGGAGGCAATAGTTGGACCGCCGCAAAACTTGATGATTCCACCTATGGGAATTTTTCCTTCAGGCGCTGGAGATTGGCGTGGACACCGGCTGCCACTGGTAGTTACCGGATAATGTCGCGCGCTTCCAGCTTGAACGGGCAGGCTCAGGGCGTGCAGTACTGGAACAAAAGCGGCTATATGAGAAACGGAATCGAGCAAACCGAGGTCCCGGTAGTATAGCGTTATGAAAATTATAAGAATGCCACTTTTCGCGATCTTGATACTGTCTTCAGTACCTTATCTGGTGGCATGTTCCAATCAAACCCAGTCTCTAAGCGCTGATAACCAAAATCTCGATGCTGCGTTTGCGCAATCACCGGTGAAAACAGATAGTGTCAGTGATGAGAAAATCAGCAGCAGCAAAGAGACTGCTGAGAAGACTGGTAAAGAATCAGTTGCTGCAATCACAGGCAAAGCCATAGAGCTGCCGCATTACCAGCCGGATTTCCCGCCCGGACCTGGAAAGGATCTCTTCATCTCCCGCTGCGGAGTCTGTCACTCGCTGCGCTATGTGACCATGCAACCGGACTTTCCCAAAAAGACATGGACGAAAGAAGTGGACAAGATGGTTAAAACCTATGGCGCTCATATCAGCAAAACGGAAGCAGACGAAATAATTGGATATCTCAATTCAATAAAAGGTAAACCGGCAAGCGCGGCAAGTCATTAGAGATGGCACTCAAATTTCCAAACATTCAATACTCAGATAAAAGCGGCAGTAAAAAGACTCCGCAGATTTTGGCTGTTGCGATTGCAGTTGTGGCTGCGGGTGTCTCAATCTGGGGTGTCAATAGCAATGGTCTGACGGCCGGCATGCCTTCCACTCGAGCTTCGCAGGCACCGCCTGAGACGGTGGCCGCACCAAACGACAAAGAAGAAGCGGACCGACTGCTGAAAGTGGGCGCACTCCTTCATCAGGAACGCTGCGCCGGCTGTCATTCGGTAAATTCAAAGCTGATCGGTCCTTCCTATTCCGCGATCTGTCGCAAGTATGGTGAATCCGTCGACATTCCAGGCAATCCGGCCCCGGGTGTCAACGATCAAATCGACACCGCAGTGCTGAGCGCCATCAGTTTTGCCGCCACACATCCGAAAAGTGTCTGGGATGGATACGAGCAGGGTCCGGTTATGACGCTTACGCCTGAGGAGCGCCGTGCGGTTGCATTTTGGATTTTCAACAACTCAAAAAATAAGGTAGAAACAGATGAGTGAAGCTCAAGAACAATCTGTTTCTTCCAGCTCCGCAGTGCCAGGTGTTGAATTTGGACTGATCAAGGCGCATGCGATCGCGGCGATGGTGACGCTTTTGATTTCGGTGACTTTCGGGATTCTCGTATCGATAAAACTGCACACGCCTGACTTTGCCAGCGCGCATCCCTTTCTTACCTGGGGACGGCTGCGCTACAACCACACACAAGGAATATTCTTCGGTTGGCTGGGCAACGCCTTTTTGATGTTTCTCTATTATGCTGTGCCGATGCTGTCCATGCGTCCGATCCTCAATCGCCGATTGGGATGGGTGCTTTTTATACTGTGGAATTTTGCAGTTGTACTGCCCGGGTGGATGCTTGTTCTGGCTGGTTTCAGTCAGCCTCTGGAGTGGGGCGAGTTTCCGCTGATTGTGGACGCCTTTGTCGTGCTCGCTTTTGTCGCCTCACTTTTGCAGTTTGCGGTGCCGCTTTTGAAAACGAAGCTCTCATCGCTTTATGTTTCTGGTTGGTACATTCTCGGTGCGCTTGTATTTACGACCCTTGCATACCCAATTGGCAATGTCGTCCCGCAATTGGTGCCGGGAGCACAAGGTGCTGCCTTCAGCGGTCTCTGGATTCACGATGCGATCGGACTTTATGTCACGCCCCTGGCGCTGGCGATGGCATTCTTAGTGGTGCCAATTGCGACGAAAAAACCGATCTACAGCCATTTTCTTTCAATGCTCGGATTCTGGCTTTTGTTTTTTGTTTATCCGCTCAACGGCACGCACCACTACGTTTTTTCAGCGATTCCGATGGACGCTCAAAAAGGAGCGATTGTCGCTTCCGTCTTTTTAGGAATGGATGTAATTCTGGTTGTTACTAATCTCCTTTTGTCGATGCGCGGCTGTTCGAAATTGCTGAAAGAGGATGTTTCTCTGCGTTTCGTGTGGATGGGCACCATCCTTTATTTGATTGTCAGCTTGCAGGGTTCTATGCAAGCTCTCATGCCATTTAATCGGCTGGTCCATTTCAGCGATTGGGTGATTGGACATTCGCATCTGGCCATGCTGGGGTTTGCTACTTTTACAGCCATTGGTGGCATGTCTCACGTCTGGCAGCGAATGCCCAATGTCCGTTTCAACCGCAGGGCATTGAACCATGCCTACTGGCTCCTTCTGGTCGGCATGACACTGATGGTGTCAGTCCTCACCGCCGGAGGTTTGGTCGAAGCTCACCTCTGGCAATCTTCACTGCCCTGGATCGAGTCCGTGCGAGCAGTGAAGGATTATTGGCTGTACAGGTCGCTGACGGCAATATTAATTGCCGCCGGTTTTATATCGCTCTTTGTCTCTTTCTTTACCGGTAAGAGCACCAGCGATATTGCCAAGCAATCAGAAGAGCCGGAAGCAAGTGGAAAGGAATCACTTGAGAGTGGAACAAACAATAGTGAAGCTGGCGATGCCGCAGCTCACCCTGCCGTACTTCCAAAAAGACTGTCGATGGCATACGCGGCGGCAGGCATAGGCGGCGTCGGATTCTTTGCTCTTTCTTTTGGAATTCTTGCTGTAATACCGGGTTTTGCACTGCAAAGCGAGATCACCCGCACCAAACCTGCCACCATGCTCAATCCTACTGAGCAAGAGCAGCGCGGTCGAATTGTGTATGCAAGGGAAGGCTGTGCATATTGTCACACCCAGCAAATTCGTACGGTTCCACAGGATGTGGATCGTTTTGGTGCGCCGACTCGCGCCTGGGAAAATCGATATGATTATCCGCAGTTGTGGGGTACACGCAGGATTGGCCCTGACCTTTCGCGCGAGACCAGCATTCGCTCAGACGACTGGCAACTCACTCATATGTACAATCCCAGGTTTATTGTTCCAGATTCGGTAATGCCTGCATTTCCATGGCTGTTTGACGGCTCACCGGCAAAGCCGAAGCAGGAAGCCGAAGATTTACTCGCCTATATAAAATCGCTTGGAAAAGCCCGGCAATTAGCCGGTGATGATGCAAAACAGTGGACTCTTTCTCCTAATTGTGAGTGCCCCGAAGACGTAAAGAAAATTGAGACCACTCGTGTTCCGCTCGATGCTAGCAGTGCTACTCGCCGCGCATCTGGTCCAGGCGTCGATATTCACTTGCCGGACGATCCCGCCAAATTAGCTGATCTGCAGCGCAAAGGCGCCATTGTTTTTGCGAAAAACTGCCAGGGCTGCCACGGCGAGATGGCAGACGGACATGGACCGGCGGCGGACGGACTGTTTCCAAAACCGGCTGGATTGATTGAAGCCAATTTCACCATTAAACATCTCACTTCTGTGCTTATGAATGGCATGCCTGGAACAGCGATGCCGGCATGGCGCGATTTGCCGAAGGGCGACTTGGAGGCACTTGTCGCCCATCTGAAAACTTTGCCGGAGCGTCCGGTGTACATAACCACTCCAGAGGAGATGGCCAGCAAAGAAGTGCAGGACGGCAAGAAAATCTACGAGCAAAAATGCGTCTCCTGTCATGGTATTGCGGGCGATGGCAAAGGGCCGAATGCTGCCGCTCTCGAGCGCCAGCCTACTAATTTCAAAGAAGTGCAGCCGGAGCCTGATGATTTGCTGACAGTGCTTGAAGAAGGTGTACCAGGAACCAGCATGCCGCCCTGGAAAGATCAGCTATCCAATGAAGAGCGAGACAAGTTATCGCGGTATGTTCAGTCATTCTTTGTCGAGGATGTAAGAAAATGATCTACTGGCTAATAGCACTGATGACCTTGCTGGTAATTGCGTATATTGTTGCCTGGATCGCCGTGCCTTCGCTCAGGAACTTTCTTGAGTCCCCAACACATACACTATTGGAAAATAGCGACCGGTTCAAAGAAGAGCATCTCAGCTAGAGACAGTTTCATTCTCAATTTTTCGTATTGCGTATAGGGGTATATATGAAAACCGAAGATAAGGTGGAAATTCAGGAATTGACGGCACGCTATGCCAATGCCATGGATGAGACGGATTTGGATGCTTGGATGGCGACCTGGGATGAAAATGGATTTTGGTCCGGACGCCTGGGTGAATTTCAAGGCACTGAAAAACTGAATGAACTCTGGGCGGCTCTTGGCGAGCGCATTCAAAACAAGCGCCACGTAATGACTAATTTCGTAATTAAAGGGGACGCAGAGCGAGCCGAGCAGCGCTGCTACATGCTGGTCTTTGACCGCGTTAACGAAGCTCGACTACTGGCCACCGGTGTCTACAATGACCTCCTAATTAAGAAGGCTGGTGAGTGGAAATTTGTGGAGCGGCGGGTCGCTCTCGACCCCAGTTTTCGTCCTTAAGTTTGCCTGTTGCTGAAAGGTTAAGTGGGCGGCCGCGTTAAAATCAGTCTTTCCTGTAGGGATTTGCATCATGTTGAAACAAGTTGTCATTGCATTCAGCTCGGTTGTCATGCTTTCCAGCGCTTGTTGGGCAGACGACATAGAAGTCCAGGAGAAGATTCGTATCAAGAGCGGTGAGTGGATGGCGCAGATGCGGCAGATTGACAAACTGAAAGCACAGAAGAAGTGGGAAGACGCCGAAGCCGCGATTCGCAAAATTATGGCGGAAAGGCAGGAATTGAAGTTAGATCAAAGCTCCGAAAAGAGAGCCATGGCTGAATTGTATGATGCCTCAGGCAAAACTGCCGAGGCAGAAAAGCTATACAAGGAATTAGTGGCGGACCGCGAAACGCATGATGGCATCGATGACTATACGTTGATGCCGCAATTGAAAACTTACGCCGAATTTCTGCGCAAACACGGACGTGCTAAAGAGGCAGTTCCTATTGAGAAGCGCGCGCAGGCAATTGAAGCTGATGCAAACAAGCCGCCTACAAGACAAATTGCTGCCATCACCGGCGATGCCAAATTGAATGATGCCGACAAGTACACCAAGCTTTGCGATCTCGCTCAGCGATATTTGGATGCGGACAATGCCGGCAAGTCGGCGTTTGCCTCCGCTTATGCCGTGAAGTTGGACTCAAAGAAGGCCAGGGCGTTCAAACTGCGTTCGCAAGCCTATTATCAATCCGATAAGTTGCAACCTGCACTGTCAGACCTGAATGCGGGCTTGAGAATCGAACCTAAGGATGCTGCCGGTTTATTCGACAGAGGCAAGCTCTATCAAAGCTTGAACAAACCTCAGCAGGCCTTGAAAGATTTTGATGCTTCAATCTCAATGCGTCCAGGTGACGTTGAAACTCTGGGCTATCGCGCCAAGCAGTATGCCGAACTTGGGCAGACCGACAAAGCTATTGCTGACTATACTTGCGCCATTAAGGCAAATCCGCGCACTCACTGGGCTTTCATCCAGAGAGCCTTGCTTTACCGTGACAGTAAAAAGGACTCCGTGCAAGCATTGAAGGACATTGATAGAGCCCTTGTGCTGGCGCCGAAGAGCACCGAAGACTGGGAATTGCGTGCGGAAACTCTTATGAGAGCGAACCGGCTCAAAGAGGCTACTGCCGACGCCACAAAGATGATTGAGCTGGAGCCGCAAAATACCACCGGCTATTCCTTGCGCTCTCGTATCTATAAGGCCATCGAGGGAGCCAAGTCGAAAAACGCAGCGGCCGACCTGGCCTCTATTGAAAAGCTCAGAAAGGGCGCCCAATAGGTATTTCAGCGGCATCCAGCCCGGAAAAACATGGACATGCTGCCTGGCCATGGTCCGGCTGGGAACCCGGCCGGAACAGCAGCGGCAGTCTTGCGTCTATAAATTCACTGGTTTCCTAAAGCGAATATGAGAATATAACCTTGTCCGTTTACAGGAAGGGTCGAAATGATGAAACTAAATAGGTATGCGGTTGCCTCTTTAGCGGTTTTGGTGTTGGCTTTTGGAACACTTCAGGCGGCAGATGCCGGCACAGTCACCAATGGCGTCAAGAAAGGGGCTCGCGCCACGGAAAACGGCGTCAAGAAAAGCGTCAATGTTGTTGAGAAAGGGACCAAGAAAGGTCTTAGAGTCACGGAAGGTGGCGTCAAAAAGGGTTTAAAAGTTACCGTCGGCGGAACCAAGAAGGGCTTGAAAGAAACCGATAAGGGAGTCAAGAAAGCTTATCGCAGCACCAAGAATTTCATTAAGAAGGTGTTTTGAGCGACAAGTCACACTCAGGGGTTTTGATTGCCAGGGTTTTGATTCTGGTCTTCGCTCTCACCTGGGCACTGACACCGGCAATTGGCAAACCTCCCGAGCAAGATCCCCAGATGCCTGCGGCAGCTCCACCGCCGGACGGATCCTCCGGACCGGATCAGTTTAGAAGTGATGAGAAAACCGACGGTCAGCATACACCGTTCTCGCTGAATGCTTCCAAGCAAGAAGAAGCAAGTCGCGTTCAAAAACCACCATTCACGCTCAATGCAGCAAAATTCAACCAGGGTATTCAGGAAAACGATCCGCAGTTTTCCTCCGGTGCCGGCAAATTTGATGTGTCCGCGTTTCAGCAAGCTCCACTGGCGGGTACTGTTCAAACACTGAGATTATTGGCAAACTACGACATCGAATTATTGGTAGACGAGTCGATGTCGATGCGGAGAATGGATTGCCCGGGCGGCCTGTCGCGTTGGGATTGGTGTGGAATGCAAGCCGGCGAACTGGCGAAACAGTTGGCACCATTCGTACGCAACGGATTTACTTTGACGACATTTGGAGGCGGTTACAACGTCTACAACAATTCCTCCCCGGACAACGTTTTGCGTCTGTTTCAAAATCCGATGTTCACTAGGGGCACCAGAATGGCCGAACCGCTCGCTGAAAGGCTGGGCTTCCACTTCTCTAAGGAAGGCAATAATGGCAGTAGCAAGCCGCTTTTGATTGCAGTCATAACTGACGGCGTTCCGGCCCCGCGCCGTGAACCACTTATGGTGGCGGATGTATTGATTGACACAACCAAAAGAATGCGCGATCCGCGTGATGTAACTGTGGTATTTTTTCAAATTGGACAGGCCGACATGCAGGGAAGAAACTTTCTCGACTATCTGGATAAGCATTTGATGGAAGACGGCGCGCGTTATGATATCGTGCACAACGTGCCTATGGAGAGACTTCAGGAAATTGGACTTGCACAAGCACTGGTCGATTCTATTCACAGTTTTGCTGCTAAAAACGGACTCCCGCCTGTCCATGCCGCACGCAAGGAGCCTTGAGCCTTTGCACGAATATGAACTTTCTGCTCAGTGGTGCCATAAATGAAGATCTGGGTTGATGCTGATGCTTGTCCCGGAGCTGTGCGGGACATAATTCTCGCTGCCTCTCGCCGCCGCAAGATACAGACCATCTTTGTGGCCAACAAACCCCTGGCCTTGCCGATTTCTGAACTTGTTCAATTTGTCCAGGTCGCAAACACACCTGACGCCGCCGACGGATACATCGTGGAACAAGCACTAAAAGGTGACCTCGTTATTACGCAGGATATTCCTCTTGCTCATCCTCTTGTGCATAGAGATATTGTTGTAATCAGCCCCCGAGGGGTTGTCTTTGACGAACACAATATTGGCGAGCGCCTCTCCATTCGCGACATGATGCAAGATATGCGCGATGTAGGAGTGATGACGGGCGGACCGAAACAATTTGGTGAAAAAGAAAAGCGCGAATTTGCTTCCAGCTTCGACAGAGAGCTAACCAAACTCCTGAAGAAGGTGTAGATTAGTAGTCTCATGAATATTCAAGAAATTGAAATTTCCGGCTACCGATCTATTGACGACCTCAAGCTTGAACTGAGCAATGTCACAGTGCTCGTCGGCGCAAACGGCTGCGGAAAAAGCAATATCTATCAATCGATAAATCTAATCGCCTCTGCCGCCACCGGTCAGTTTGGCAGGCGCATTGCCGAAGAAGGCGGGATGCAATCGATTCTCTGGGCGGGAAGACGAAGCAAGCAAGACAAGCCGCGCACAAGGCTTTCTGTTGAATTTGACGCACTTCGTTATACGCTGGAATTCGGCATCATACCGGCCAGTGAACGAATGAAAGGGATTCAGAATCCTTACCTTCCGCCGGAAGAAGAACTAGCAATTTTTAAACGCGATCCCGACATAAAGGAAGAGTTGGTAGAGATTAAGACAGGCAAGCGCCTGGTCAATCTGCTAAAAAGGAAACGCTCCATTGTCATTGCACAAGACGTCGATGGCAACGAACAAGTCTTTCCTGATACTCTCATTGAGAGTGAATCTGTGCTTTCTGAATTGAGAGAACCACAAAGATTTCCTGAACTTTCTATACTGAGATCGGAATTTTTACGCTGGCGTTTCTACCATGATTTCAGAACGGATCTAGATTCCCCAATTCGTGAACCGCAACTGGCAACAATGACTCCGATATTGAGTCATGACGGCAGGGACTTGGCCGCCACCATTGCTACGATTCTTGCAGTCGGCGATCGGAAGAAGCTGGAGTATTCTATCTCAAAAGCATTTCCAAACTCGCAATTAAAAGTTGAGGAAGAGGAAGGAATTGTCGACATGTATATGAGCTTTCCCGGAATTGAAAGGCGGCTCACTGCCCATGAACTTTCAGACGGTATTTTGCAATATCTGTGTTTGCTGGCTGCACTGTTGACCCCCCGTCCTGCTCCCTTCATGGTGTTGAACGAACCAGAAACCAGTATTCACATCGATCTCTTAAAGCCTATGGCAGATCTGATTATCGCCGCATCCGAAAATTCGCAGATTCTTTTGACCACGCATTCAAAAGAGCTGGCCAGATTTTTGCGCCTTAAGAATGCGACCGTTATTGAACTGGAGAAGGTTGATGGTGCCACCGCTGTTCGAGGTATTCGTAAAGCGAGAACAATTGATCAAAAGAAACGTGTTTTTTTAGGTGATGATTCTGAAGTGTCGGATGAGGACTGAATCAGCCAATGAGTCTCACCGAGTTTTCAATTAGAAATTACAGATCAGTCAAGGCGGCCTGGCTGAAACTTGATCGGCTCACTGTAATTGTTGGTCCAAATGGTTCTGGAAAAAGCAATTTATATCGGGCCATCTACTTGCTCGCCTCGACGGCGTCAGGACGATTGGCTCGAAACGTATCTGAAGAGGGCGGCATGTCTTCCGTTCTCTGGTCAGGAAAGTACAACGAAACAGATCGAAGAAGAATTGATTTATCTGTAAAGACTGAAGGTCTACAATACGATCTCTCGTTTGCACCATTGTCGAAATCTCTTGGCGGGGGAAACGAATCGCCTTTTAGAAATGATCTGGAGATTCTGAAAGAGGAAATTCACATCTCGAAGGGGCAGTCAAAGACGCGTATCCTCA
>CAZHEZ010000057.1:0-37936 GCA_964531315.1 uncultured Candidatus Obscuribacterales bacterium
CACTGCATGAGGACGATCACGCCGAGCGCAACAAGAAGCAGCTGCCATGGCGCCATGCGTGTATTCGACAAAAGCGAAAGAACAATGCCGCCGACCAGCGATCCCAAAATGTTGTAGCAATATGCCGGAAGAGATTCCAACTCATTGAACAAAACCCCCATGCGCGATGCGATCGCAACGCACATGCCGAATGGAATGCCCAAAATAATGATGATGCAGAGCAGGAACATCATCACATAGCTGCTGTTTGCATCGACCAGACCGGTCAAGTTTTGCCATTGAAAAACCGAAATGGATGGGAAGCTCCACAAGCCAAAGCCCAGGAAATCAGCCACTTTCATAGTAATCGCAAACAAAAAAATCGCAAACGGCAGCAATTTATAGCTGTCACTCTTATTGAGCGAAAAACCAACACCGAGCCCGACAAAGCAGGTGATCAGCGGAAAGGTTCGAAACACCGTAAACGCGCGTATGTCGGCGGACATCCAGCGAATCACCAGCAGTTCTATGAAAAGCGAAACTGCGCTGAGAATAAACAGCTCAAGCGCTTTGCTTTTTGCTGATGCCGTTTGCATTTCCGATGTCGCCGTAGAACTCAATCTTCACTCCGTTTGCTGCGTCTTCTAGTCCATGAATCGAAATTTCACCAGTGCAAAAATGGCCGCAAATCCATCTCGCCATGTGATCTTCTTGCCTTCCGCATAGTCTCTGCCGAAGTATGAAATCGGCAGCTCAATGAGACGGACTCGTTGCTTCAAAATCTTGGCGGTAATTTCCGGCTCAAAATCAAAACGATTCGAGCGAATCTCCACCTTCTTGAAATACTCTGCCTTGAAGACTTTGTAGCAAGTCTCCATGTCGGTGAGGGTGCAGTCGTAAAGCACATTTGTCAGAAAACTGAGAAACTTATTGCCCAGCAAGTGAGTGATTTTGAATGCTCTTGTCGGCTTTCCGCCGGACAATCTCGATCCATAAACCACATCTGCATGGTCTTCCAAAATCGGCTTGAGCAGCTCATTATACTCACGCGGGTCGTATTCAAGATCAGCATCCTGAATCAAGATAATGTCGCCTGTTGCGTTTTGCTGAGCGGTTCTCAGCGCTGCGCCTTTTCCCATATTCTTGTCATGAAAGTAGATCTTGGCATTGTAGTTGCGCGCGTCGAGAGAAGACAGGATGTCGCGGGTGCCATCCGTCGAACCATCGTCAACAATGATCAGTTCCTTTTCCAGCCCTTGCGACTCGGCTTTGATGACGTTCTCCAATACCTGAACGAGCGTATTTAGTTCGTTGTAGACAGGTATTAATATCGAGAGCTTCTTCACTGCCAAAAACTTTCCTGGTTGCCAATGTCTATGGTCGCAAGGCGGAGCATATAAGCGCCGTCAACACCCAGACTTAAAATCCACACTTAAGACCCGCATTTAATACTCACATTTAAAATTCAACATCCTAGCATCTTCGGCAGTTTTGGACCCTCTTGCCAGCGTTGAATGAAGCAAACAACTACGCTAAGCTCTGAAAGACAATACGGGCTCTGCCTGTCAAACGAAGGCACCAGTTGACAACAGAAAACAACAAAGGCGAAATTCAAGAAGAACAGGGCAACCACCCTATTGGTCAGCAGACCGGGCAGGGTAATGCGGCCAATGAAACCGAGCAAAATGCGGCAGCAAAGAAGCAAAAGCGCATTGCTCTCAGTGAAAACATCGTCGCCACGCTATTCGCCGTCCTGGGTGTGATCACCTTGTGCGGGCTCACCTACTTATCGCTACCCGCATTCGGCGGCATCAGCGATTTGCCGGAGTACTATGCACCGGCGAAATTGATCTTCGAAGGCAAGGGCGCACTGGGCTATACGCTTGAAGGAATGGCGGAGGCGCAACACCGCTTCTTCCCTTCCATGGCCGGTCGCTTTGTCCCTCTATTCGTGCCGCCACAGGGTCTGGCCTTGCTCTCACCGATTGCGCTGATCCCGCCCGAAATCATTCGCTATCTGTGGAAAGCCTTATTGGCAGCATGTCTAGCTGCTTCGATTGTTGTTTTAAAAAAAACATTCAAGCTTGGATACAAGCAGACTTGCTATTTGATTGCCGCAATTACTCTGTCCGACGCAGCCTACAACTCAATTCGCATCGACCAGCTTGCTCCGCTCCTGCTTCTGTCGTATGTTGCATCGATCTATTGTTTTGAGAAGAAACAGCAAGTAGGCGCCGGATTGTGGCTGGCATTGATCGTTTTGAAACCACAACAGTTCCTGCCCTTTCTCGCCTACCTTGCCGGAACCAAACGAATCAAACCTTTATTGGCATGTGTGGGCGTTTTCCTAGCGCTCAGCATCATTGCTTTCGTGCAAATGGGGCAAACAGGATTGGCCAATTATGCAGCGCTAGTGAGCGCACCGAGCAGCCTTCCTTACATGCAACCGGAATTGACACCGACAATTCGAGGACAACTTCTCAGACTCTTCCCCGCAGCAGCAGCAAGCATATTCACTGCCACCTCAGCAGTTTATCTGGCAACAATCGGCCTGGCGGCTTTCGCCGGATGGAAATTTCGCAACAGAAACAATGCTCTATTGTTGGGTGTTTTAGGCATCATGCCGCTGGCTCTGGTCACCTCAATGCACTGCCATACTTATGATTTATTATTGCTGGTTCCTACGATAATTTTGATATACAGTGACGCGATCATGCCGTTTGGTCCAGTGTGGAAACTGGCGATACTGCTTGGCGGCATAGTATTTGTGCTGCCGCTTTCAATCGAAATCCAATACGATTATCTGCTCAAAGGTGGTCAGTTCAATCCCTGGTTCTTCTTATTGCTGCCCATGGCAGTGGCGCTTTTGATCAAGGTTTTTCGGCACGCAGAACCGCAGTAGCAGCTCTGTCACAGTTTAATAGCAGCAATGTCCTAGAGTGGAACCAGTCAATGGACAGGACGTGCCGGTTATGGCAGCGATAGAAGCAGCCAATCAAAGTCTTTGCCAGAACCACTGCCAGTCTTACGATACGAGTTCGTTACTATTGCCGTGTGTAATTACTCATAGTTTGCTATCCCTTGCATTTAATCCGCGGACCAATCGACTAGCAATCGACTGATGCCTGGATGAAGGAATCAATCTAAAGTTACCCAGAGAGGCACGATGTTATGCTCAGCGAAGGGCGCCAGCACGTTAGTCAGACCTGGGAACATGTTCTCCGAGGCAACTCCACACCAGGCGAGAAACTGGAAGTGGGTGTTGAAGCAGCTGTGGGGCTGGCTGGCGTCGCTGTATTGGGCAAGTTAGGCTTTTCAGGCACAGCGACAAACACCGCCGATATGCTCTTGCCAAAATTAGCAGTTGCTGAGCGCGAAGCGCCGATTGCGGTTAGAAACGCCATGCCTGGCATAACTCACAGTACCGCGGCGCTCGCCCCAATGCCGGAAGTTGCAACCGCACAGGGGGTCAAGGCGTTTACATCTTACTTTCCACCACTTAAGGAGGGAATGGTTCGCTTATATAGGGGGGAAACCTATCCGACTTTTGCAGAGAGGCTGAAATGGAGATTTCTGCCCAGCCAGACTGCTTTTTCCGATGCTCACTCAGCTGGGCTTTTTTACTCACCAGATTTTGAAACCGCTCGCATTTATGCTGATCGTGCGCTGAAGGAAAACGGCACATCCCGGATTGTCTATCTGGATCTGCAAAAAAATAAGGCATTGGATAAGTATGTGTTCGAGAATGTGTCAACTAACCCGGCGACTTTGGAACGTGCTCGCAGACGGATGTCGGAAGCAGAAAGATTGAAACGTACGGAGGAGATCTTCAGCGGGCAGAGGCAGCATCCTGAAATTACAGTGCCACGGAGGTTTCGAAATTCCGGTCAGCTTGTTCCACCTTCCGTCTATCAGTCTGTTGCACCCAGCCAAGACAGCCTGGGCTGGATTGACAATACATGGGCGGGCAGGCGCTTTTTCCGATAGAGGCGATGAAGCCCTCGCCGTCATCAAATCAGTCTGATTGTCCCGTTGGTTCCGTCTACTTCGACCATCGTCCCGTCCTCCCACAATGTTGTCGCTTTCGCCACTCCGGTGACGCATGGCAAGCCGTACTCACGCGCGACCAGAGCGCCGTGTTGCAGCATACCTCCAACTTCCAGAATGACAGCTCCGGCGTTCACAAACAGAGGAGTCCAGCCAGGATCAGTGGCACGCGCCACTAAAATGTCGCCGCGATTGAGTGGTTTTTCATCAGGAGAATGCAAGACCTTAATCGGGCCGCGCGCAATGCCTGAGGAAACGGCAGTACCAACCACTACGCCTTCTTTTGCTTCAACCGGCGGCAGATTGATGATCTTGCCGCGCGAATCGATGACGGTCGGCAGAACGGCCACTGCATTCAATTGATTTATCACTACGCGATTCTCCGCAGCCAGCTTGCGAATATCCATTTTCTTATCACCAAGAGCAGCGTTAATCTGCTCGATCTTCAAATCGAAAATCTGCTCAGGACTATCCAACCGTCCGGCTTCGCAAAGGTCTTTGCCATATTTCAGGGCACGCTGCCTGAGAATGTCGATGCAGAAGATCATCAAGTACTTGGGCATTTCGCGGTAACCGGCCAGAGTTTCATAAACTCGGTAAGCCCTGGGAAATTCGCGACCGGTGCGACCGTGCAATTGCTCGTGCAAGTGTTCAAAAGCCTGATTGCGTGAAACCTGTCCGCGATCGAAACGCTCTTGAGGATTGTCTTCAGTTGACGTTGATTTGCGCAAAGTAACAATCTGGGCAAGCAAGGTTGCAGGCTCGTCACGAAAACGTGGTGCGGCAATGTCCAGCTCAGTTGGACCACGGTGTCCGTAGAGGTCCAGAAATTCATCCCAGGCTGCAAGAAATTGACTGGGCAAATTGCGAGTTTCTATTAGCGTTTCGATTTTCGCTCCATCAACATCTTCGGGCAACAGTTGCGACATGTGATACAGCGAAAGCCCCATTTCCACAGTTGGGTTGTGTGGAAGCGCCCGCTCCAAATCCTTGAATTCGCTCTCGTATTTTCCTTCGCCCGCTATCTCTTTCATCCGGTTCAAAGCGATTCTCGAAGTCGCAAATGCAGGCATCACTTGCGCGAATACTGCATGTCTGACGCGATCGAAGAGCTTGGTGGCGAGTTCGTCATAGGTCAACTTTTCTTTTGCCAATTGACGCGCATCACGCTTAAAATCCTTTACTTCCTGCACAACGTGCCTTTGCACATGCTCCGGCAGTAAATAGCCTTCAAACAAATGAAGAATGAAGCCAGGTGCCTGCAAAAACAAGTGAAACGGAATTTGTTTTATGTCCGCATTGTGCGAGCGGTATTCCTCTTCGCTAACAGAGGCAATGATCTTTGAAGCAGAAGGATCCATATTATTGAAAAACTTGGACACCTTCTCTTGTCCGGCAAATTCAAATATGTTGGAGACATTGGCGTAAATGCGCCCATCTGTCATATAAGCAAAGGAATCATTGACTGACTTACTCAAATCCTTTCCAAATACTTTGGTTGTGATGACAGAAGCAGCACGACGAAGCACTGAGGTCCCCAGCACTGAAATCGGCTTGAATAAGCCCTGCACGCAAATAGTGACGTCGAGATAAAGTCGCTTCTGGGCACCAGGGGCAGTGACAAGTTCTTTCGAGAGAGGAACATAGGTGGTGATCGGTCGCGCTTGAAGCAGAAACATCTCTCCACCCGCAAATGCCCATTCTATGTCCATGGGGCGGCCGTAATTTTTCTCGACCTTGATGATCAAGTTTATCAAATCCAACACTTGAGCATCTGTCAGAGAAAAATCGCCTTGCCTGCTGTCGGCGCGTTCTTCCGTTCCGCCATCGGGGCGGAGCCAAATCGATGTTTCCTTGCCTCCAAGCAGTTTTTGACTGACCTTAAGGCTCTGTTTATCGACAATGAAAGTATCCGGAGTGGCGATGCCCGCTACAACCGTTTCGCCCAAACCCCAATTGGAATTGATCACGGCCTCGTCGTAGAAGTTGCTGATCGGATTGAGAGAGAAGCCGACGCCAGCCACATCTGAAGCAATCTGAGTCTGGACGGCAACGGCAATTTTCGGATTGCGGAAGTCGAAATTGTGCTGCTTCTTATACACGGCTACGCGCTGGTCGAGACAAGAAGCGAAAGCCTTCTTGACCGCCTCTTCGATGCCGTCTTTCCTGACTCCCAAAATGGTTTCATAACCGCCGGCAAAAGACGAGCCCTCAAGATCCTCTTCCGGGGACGACGAGCGGACTGCAAACAGTTCTCCTTTGTGATTGAACTTGGCCAATGCTGCATCGACCGCCTCTTTCTGCTCGGCTGACAGGCTCAACTTCATTGCTTCTGCTTTGAGCGCATCACAAGAAGAACGCAACTTTGAATGCACCTCTGCGACAAGAAAGTCTTGCCATGCAGCGGTTTTTTTGATCGACTCGAACCAATCGGTGAAAAACTCCACCGGCAAGACAAACCCGGGCGGCACCGGCAGATGCAGCTCGACCATGCGAATCAGCGAGTCAGCCTTGCCGCCCACACTTGTCAGCTCGACCTTCGCAATCGGGGCGTCCTTATGGAAATAGTAAATAGTGGTGTTCAAGCCCGCTGACGCAACGGCAGATTTGTTTTCCATATTAAATTATGCGGAAAGTCCAAGATAGAGGGGAAAGGAATTATATTACGGTTGCTCCTCCTAAATCTGCCAATTGCGCGGTAGCGGTACCCTAGCGAACCAAATTCAAAGCTGCTGGAGTAAAACCATAAACCTCAAAGAGAGACACAGAAAACTACAACAGTTAATAATCTTTCCAGGATTGGGCTTATGCATGGTCTCAAACTTGTTGTCCGCAGTTGATCCACTTTTGGGCAACATTTTAACGACAGGCAGTAATCTATTTCTTACTCTCATGCTTGCACTTTTACTGATTGAACAGTTACGTAATGATTCACATTCAAAGATGTTCAAGGCGTCGGAAGTAATTCTGATTCCAACTGGTTGGCTTCTAGGCGCTTACGTTTGTTCAACTCTCCATTCTCACAGACCCGTGTGGGCGATTTTGAGTTTCGTCCTCGTCATAGGAATGCTACTCCCGGTTCTAACCGTTGTGGTAATTGACCTTTTGAGACTCGAGAAAACGAAGGACTGAGCGCGCCGAAAAAGGAACCAAACACCGATTGAGATTCATTTTTCAAAAGTGCGCCAAGCAAGCGAAGATCTTGCAGGCATATGTGCTTGTCGCTGCTATAATCGCTGCCTATTCGTCTACATAGAGATCTATACAATGAGCAAGAAAATCCTCACGCTGCTGTCCATCGCCGCGTCTCTGGCTTTTGCAAGCGCCGCTTATGCGGACAACCATGCGATCAAGATTTTCACTGCCGATATGGCGGAAAAAATCCTCGGCAAACCAGTCGAACCAAGCCCCCGCAACTCGCAAGACGACACGACTGTAGGGAAAACATGGGTGAGCCACGCCCTTTACAGCGTCAAGGGCGGCGCCGCGGCATCGCCGCAAGCCCACTTGATGATTCGCCACGGCAACAGCAAAGACGAAGCAAAAAATATTTTCGAAAGCAGCAAAGCCACATTCAAAGGAACAGATGTTGCCGGGCTCGGAGACGCTGCCTATCGCACTCAAATGCCGGCGCAGTTGAATGTGCTCAAAGGATCTAACTGGCTGATCATTACAGTCGGCACTTTCCACGAGCAGAACACGGCTGCTCAAGAACAGCTGGCCAAAGCGGTTTTGCCCAAGATCACAGATTAAACCATTGGCTCTCTCAGCCGAAAATCCTTGAGCCGACAAATAGCCTCCGGATCGCCAAGAGTTTGTCACAAACCTTCGCTAGTATTCACTGGCACGACTCCCATTCCGATCATTCATCAACAACCATAGCCACGACGGTTCAATGACCGACGTCTGCCGGCGCACGCCGCAGACTTGCTGAGTCGGAGATTGAATCAGCGAGCCCACTTGCCCGCACACGAGTTGCAAAAACTCTGGCGTCGCTCTGCGCGTTTTTAAAACATCAATCCAGCCCGCTTACCAGGCATCAGTCCACCTCCCTCTGCTAAATACCTCTCCGCTTTGTCTTTCGACATCCGTATTTCTTTTTTACTAAAGCCTGCCCGCCATTTACACACCCAAGGAACTCAATGACACTGAGTGAAGCATTTGAAAGCACGACAGTTAAGGGAAATGACACTCCCAATGCAGCGATGCAAGATCTGGCCGGCAAATTATTTGCCGACGAAAAGAGTGCACCATGGAAAAAAAACAATCAAAACGACAGTCAAAATGTCGTCGGCCAAGATGGCCAATTGAATTTCGGCTCAATCGGCCATGACGATACATCAGCCGCGACAATAATCGGTCCGATGGGCAAGCCGCAAAGCCTCTCGCGCACAACGCAAGAAATGAATGAAGCTTCTTTGGACGTACGCGACGGAATGAAGCGCACCAGAGCTGTCATAAAAGAAGCTACAGTGGACGGACGAACAGTGCCCACAGTCGATGCGGACGAAGCAAAAAAACTCGGCTTTGTGGTCGGCGGTGGACTGCAAGGATCTACATTTTCAGAAGTAAACAATGACGCCAAAACCGACGTGCCAGGCGTCAATTCGACCATTGACGGCAGGTTTCGCGATCAAGCAACATCGCTAAACACCAAAATCGATCTTAATCCGGCCAGCCTCTACGATGGTTTGCAAAATGCCAATCCAGCGGCAAGCGCAACCGATAGCGCCGTAAACAATTTTGCACCGCCAGACGCCAGCCAAATAAACAGCCCAGATGCAGACCTCTCACACATCAAAGATTGGCTGCAAGATCTAAGAGATCTCATCGACCGCCTGGAGCATCGCGACGGCAATGACGGGCGTTCTCCATCAGGACGGGGAGACTGGAGACAAGGTGACCACGATCACCATCGCCACCACGGGCACCACCACAGCCATCACGAAAATCCGCAGCCGCATGATCCTCCCACGCCGGCTCCACCCCGGGACAATCCGCCGCCCACGCCGATTCCTCCTAGGGACGTTCCACCGCCGGCACCGACACCCAATCCGCCGCGCGACGTGCCGCCACCCAGCCCACCCAGTGATGTTCCTCCCAAACCACCCAGCGACAACACTCCACCCAGTGCCGATCTAAATTCCGCCGAACAGCGCTTCGACAGCGCCACCACCAATTTGAATGCGACAGACGCCGCCAAGCTCAAGAGCTATCGCGATGAGATGGTCCAGGGCTGCCACGACAGAGGCGTTTCGGACACGGAAATTGCTAAGACTCTCGACCAGACTTCGCGGCTTTTGTCGACTAAAAGCTCCGTTCTCGATCCCTCAAGCGAACAGCAATCAAGAGTCGTGGCTGCCGAAGGCATTCTCAAGAACGCCGGGCATCCTGACATTTACGTCAATCAGGGCAATCACAACACTTGCAACGTTACTACAGTCGAGGAAAGAACCTATACCAGAGCCCCCTCACGCGCAGCCGAGATAGTCACAGACAGCCTGCTTAACGGGCAGTACACATCCCTGGACGGCAAGACCGTCACGCTCAACAAAGATGCTCTTACTCCGGATGCTGATTCCCGCACCAATCAATTGCAGGGCGAGAATTCTCGCGAGTATGCCTCGCAAATCTTCCAGGCTGGTGTCCTCACCGACCTGGGCTTGCGCAACAACCCGCCTGTGCAATACATCGCCAATGGCGGACCGGGCGCCTCTGGCGAGGGCTGGGAAACAGCAAGCGGGCAGAAATACAGCTTCAACGGCACCGGCATTCAAGAAATCGCCGACATGAACCGCTATACAAATGGCGACACCGATGTCGTCGCTGCCGGGTTCAGCTCGCCGCAAGAGCTGGAGTCATGGATAGCCCAAAATGCCGGCAAACAACCCCTTACTATCGGCGTCAACGGCATGGACCCGCTCTTTTACGGCGACCACACGCGCTCTGACGGACAAACCGGCGGATTGAATCATGTCGTCTCCATCGAAGACTACGACGCCGCCAACCACCGCGTCAAAGTCTCCAACCAGTGGGGCTCAAATATGGATTTCTGGGTAGACGTCAATCTTCTCTATCAAGCAACCTAAGGAGATAACATGTTCTCATTCGAAAGCGCGCAGGTGACGGAGCCGGTAAAAAGTGATTTTCACGACAATCTCTTGGCGCATGTCTACACTCCGGAAATCAGGTACGCCGTCATGACTTCTCAAGGCGGATCCGAATCATCCGATGCAAAAATCGTGCGGGCCTCAAACAATGGGCAAAACGCCACAAATGGAGACATCTCCATCGATGCATTCGGCGCTATCAAACACCTGGATCTGCCCCGCGGCTATAAGTTGGAGAGCAGCGGAAAGGGGCAAATTGGCGGCGGCAATGAGCGCATCTACCGCAATGGGCTGGATGGCGACAGCATCGTGGCCACATCGATTTTGAATGCGCCTTTGGTCTCGGCTGACGGACCGGCAAAACTGCAAGCATTGCTTTCATCAGGGAAAGGGCCATTGTCGGACGCTCAAAGAGCGGAAGCTTCATCCTTTCTTGCCAAATTCGCAGACAACCAGTACAAGCCTGGCAACACGCTTAGCGGCTATGGCGACCCCTGGAAAGCACCGTCCTATTATGTGCGCTCCATGGAAGTGAGGGAAGTGGACGGCAAGCGCATACTTATGGTAGATGGCGCTCATACACCGCCGCCATGGAAGCCGGCAGACGGTCTGGATAAGGCTGATTCTCGCTTCTCAGCAGCCTTCATGCTGGATGGAAATAGCGTTCAAACAGTCTACTTGGAAGCCAAACCGCAGAATTACAGCTTGCAAGAAAACAAGTTTGTCCAGGCAGTCAAGAAAGCCACATTCTAGAAGCCGCGTGCAACGCGGCAGCTATGCCAGGCAGAGATTTTCGCTTGGCGATCACAAAACGCGCAGGTTTTGATCACAAATCGGATATATCTGATTGTTAAAATAAAAGGGTCGAATGTTCTTACCGGTCTTACCGGGATGATGTTCCGAACCCTTCCAGATGAGCCGGCCTGGCGCCTTGACGTCGATGTCTTATGGCTAAGATTTTAGTAGTAGAAGACGAAGAAGATCTATCCAGCGTTATCACTGAGTGGCTGGTCAAGGACCATCACGTCGTTGAAAGCGTTGACAATGGCTCGGCGGCACTCGATCAGTTATCAGTAAACAAGTTTGATCTGATCGTTCTTGACTTGATGCTGCCAGGCAAGACCGGCATGGAAGTGTGCAGCACTTACCGGTCCCGCGGCGGCGACGCTCACGTTTTGATGCTCACCGCCCAGTCCTCGTTGGATGCAAAGGAAGCAGGATTGAATGTCGGCGCCGATGACTATCTGGCCAAACCATTCGAGCTGCGTGAGCTGGTCGCGCGCGTGCGCGCCTTATTGCGCCGTCCTTCGGCGCGTATTCAGGATGTGATTAGCGTCGGCGACCTTACTATAGATATGCGCCAGGCCAAGGTGTTCAAGCAAGGCAAAGAAGTCAGGCTTGTCCCTAAAGAATTCGATTTGCTGGCGTTTTTAATTCGCCACAAGGGACAGTGCTTCTCCGCCGAGGCGCTTCTGGAAAGAGTCTGGTGCTCGTCTTCAACTCCGCTTACGGAGACTGTGCGCACGCACGTAAAGACAATTCGCAAGAAGCTCGACTCGGCAGACGGACAATCTCTCATACAGCATGTTCCGGGATATGGCTACAAATTTGAGCTCTAAGGTTGGGCTGGGCACAAGGCTTCGCATAACAATCGTTTTCGCGCTCCTGTCCACGACCGTGTGTCTGATATTGGGACTGATTGTCTCCGATCTCTTCTATAAACGACTGAATGATGCCATGGATGAAGAGCTGACGGCTCTGTCCAGCGAGCTTTCAACCTTTGTAAATTTGCTGGACGAAACCTCGGACCTGGATGCCTGGCAAACATCCAAGTCCAGAAGCGAACTCAAATCGGTGGTCAGCATCAGCCTTTTCAATGAAGAAGGAAAAACCATCGAAACCTATGGCGACTTTGTTCTGCCGCGGGTTGCCAAAAATCACAGCGAGACAAAAGTAAGAGGACAACAAGTCAGAGTCCTTTCGCGCAAGCTGCAATATCGGGGAAAACTGATTGGCTGGCTGCAAATCACCAAATTCACCGCATCCAGAGATCGGGCTATGAGCGAGTTATTAAACCTGATGGAATTGTCCACTCCGGTTCTTATTCTCGGTTTTATGGGTGTTGGTTACTTTTTTGCCGGCTGGTGCGTGCGCCCAATTGAAGAGGCATTTTCAGTAGTGAAGCGCTTCATGATCGACGCCGGGCATGAATTGAAAACTCCATTGACAATTGCTGAAACTCATTCAGAGGCACTCGAACAGGAATTGATCGATCAAGAAATCAGCACAAAACGCTTGAATACGGTGCGCTCATCACTAAAAAGAATGGAACATCTTATAGATGATTTGATGCTTCTGGCCAGGTCGGAAGCGCCGGTTTTTCTCAAACTCGATCATTCCATTGACCTGAATCAGCTCGTCCATTCGGTCGTCGAGGACTTCAGCGAAAAGAGCAAAGCCAAGGGTATCGACCTGCGCTGTGATTTCACAGCACCTGTACAAATACACGGCGATCAAGAATATCTCAGGCGCGCCCTCTCGAACTTGATGGAGAACGCCTGGAGATACACCGAAAGCGGCGGCAGCGTCGTCGTCTCGGGTACAAAGTCCGCCGACGAAGCTGTGATTACGATCACGGACTCGGGCATTGGCATACCTCATGAAGCTTTGCCCTACCTGTTCGACAGATTCTATAGAGTGGAGTCATCACGCTCTAGAAAAGATGGTGGTTCCGGATTGGGATTGTCAATAGTGCAAACAATCATAGAAGCTCACCACGGCCGCGTTTTTGTGCATAGCGAATTAGGGCGTGGCAGCCGGTTTACGATTAAATTGCCGACTTTTTGAAAAAATTTTTCCGCTTCACGTGCAACTCACACGGAAGCAATATCGTGAAGGAGTGAACTTCGTTCGGGGGAGGAATTACCCATGAAATCTCTAGCAGTCGCACTTGGAATCTTACTCGTCACCGGCTTGGCCGCTAATGCTGCCGCTCCTAAGAAGGAAGCTGAATCGCAAGAAAAAGCAAAAGCGCCGGTAGCAGCAGTGCACAAGAGCACCAAGGTTGCGGCGCCTTCGACCAGCAAAAAGCTGCACAAGAAGGCTTCTATAACGCCAGCAAAAGCTAAATAACGACACGCTCCACAAAACCACTGCTCCGCCCCAAAAGGGCGGAGTAGTGGTTTAAAAAAATTGTAGGGGCGATGCCATGCATCGCCCGCTTAAATAAAAAACCGCCCTAGCAAATGCGTTACACCCTCTGGTTCTAAAAGCTGTTAATCTCTCACCGGGCGACGCATGGCGTCGCCCCTACAGGTAAGAAATGCTAATCGACATCATTCTTCAGAAGCGCTACTTGATTGTCTTTCTGACGCTTGGACTGATCGGTTTTGGTCTGATCGCCTATCAGCAACTCCCTCTTGAAGCGTATCCAGATATCGCCAACATGCAGGTGCGTGTCATCACTCAGGTGCCGGGCAAGGCCTCTGAAGAGGTGGAGAGACTGGTGACAATTCCACTCGAGAAGGAATTGAACGGCATTCCTCGCTCCGATCCGCCGCGTTCCGTTTCGATTGCCGGACTGTCCGTCATCACCATAGTTTTTGAAGACGGTGTCGATCCTTACTTGGCACGTCAGCAGGTTTTGGAAAGAATCGCCACCGCTGATGTTCCCGACAATGTCAAACCGGAATTGGATCCAAACGCCAGTCCGGTCGGCGAAGTCTATCGCTATACAGTGGAAGGCAAAAGCTGGTCGGCAATGGATCGCAAGGTCATTCAGGACTGGATGCTCAACCGCAAATTTAAGTCGGTGCCCGGCATTATCGACTCGACAGGATTCGGCGGACCGACAAAAACTTTTCAAGTGGAACTTGATCCCGATAAGCTGCTGTCTGTGGGATTAACGCAAAAGCAAGTAGCCGATGCGATTGCCAATTCCAATGGATCGACCGGCGGCAGTTTTATCGTCCGCAATGATCAGAACTACATGGTGCGCGGCTTAGCGCTTTTGCGCTCCGTGGACGACATCAAAGACGTTGTCATCACTTCAACCGATGACGGCACTCCCATCCACGTGAAGGATGTGGCGAATGTGGCTATTGGCCCTGCAATTCGCCATGGTCAGGTCGGAAAGAATGACGACGACGACGTGGTAGAAGGCATTCTACTTATGCGCAGAGGAGAGAATCCTTCCACTGCCGTAGAAAACGTAAAAGCGCAGTGGGACAACATCGCCGCCTCTCTGCCCAAAGGTATGCACCTGACACCCCTGTATGATCGCACCGCGCTCGTTCACCACACGATGGAAACGATCGGGCATAACGTAGCCGAAGGCATCGTCCTTGTAGTTGCTCTTTTGATGCTCTTTCTCTTTCAAGTGCGCGCCGCCCTCATCTGCGCGGCAGTGATACCTTTGGCCTTGTTGACGGCCTTTATTCTTTTGAACACGTTTCACGTACCGGCAAACTTGCTTTCCCTGGGTGCAATTGACTTCGGAATTCTTGTCGACGGTGCAGTCGTCATGGTGGAAAACATCTGCCGCCATCTGTCCCATTTAAAGGAATCGAAGAAACGCGTCCACTACGGGCACATTATTAACTCGATCGTCAATGGCGCGCGTGAAGTGGCAAAGCCGATTTTGTTTTCGACAGCGATTATCTTCGTCACCTTTTTGCCGATTTTGTCTTTTCAGAGAGTAGAAGGCAAACTTTTCCGCCCGCTGGCAATCACAATGAATTTCAATCTAATCGGTGCCGTGCTGGCCACGATGACGATTATTCCCGTGCTTTGCGCGCTCGTCTTTGCGCGGCGGCTGCCGACAGAGAGAGTCAGCCCAATTATGAGCTTTCTGGAAAAACTGTACAAACGTTCTCTCAACTGGTCGCTTTCGCACAAGAAGACTATTTCTCTCATCGCTCTGGGTGCATTCCTCGGCTCATTGTGCCTGACACCATTTCTGGGCAACGAATTTTTGCCGGAATTGGAGGAAGGTAATATCTGGCTTCGGGTAACGGTTTTGCCCTCCAGTGTTTCGCTGGAAAAATCAGTTGAATTTGCTCACAAAATTCGCCGCATCCTCAAAGCCTATCCGGAAGTAACCAATGTCATCTCGCAAGTCGGCTCACCGGACGACGGTACCGATCCGAATACTTTCAGCAATATTGAAGTGCTGGTCGATCTAAAACCACCCGATCAATGGCGCAAAGAATTTACATCAAAACTCCTGCTCGTCACCAAGATGAACAAAGAGTTGAATGACGAGATGCCCGGGCTGCAGTACAGCTTCTCACAATACATCAAAGACAATATGGACGAGGCCATTGCCGGTGTCAAAGGCGAACTGGGGATCAAGATATTCGGACCGGATCTAAACGTCCTGTCCGATCTCGGAGTCCATGTAAAGCAAATTGTCGAGACTGTCCCCGGCATGGTGGACGTAGCTGCCGATCATATTCTCGGACAGCCGCAATTGCAGGTGATCATCGACCGCCCCCGGGCGGCGCGATACGGCGTCAATGCCGATGACATTCTGGACATAGTCGAAACATCAGTGGGCGGCCGCGAGATTACAAACATAATTGAAGACGAAAAACGCTTTGCCTTGATTCTGCGTTTCAGCAAGAACTTCCGCAATGAAGCTCTCAAGCTGGGAGACATTGTTCTTTCCATCCCCTCCGGTGAGCGTGTCACACTTTCTCAAATTGCGCGCATAGAGCACCGATTTGGCGCCACCGGCATCATGCGCGATGAAAACGAGCGAAGAGTGGCGGTAAGAGCCAATATTCGCGGAAGGGACTTGGGCTCGGCAGTGCTTGACGCTCAGAAGAAGGTGGCCGCGCAGGTGCAAATGCCGCCTGGCTATCGCATTGTCTGGGGCGGACAATTTCAGCGCGCTCAACACGCGATGGGACAACTTTCAATTGTTGTCCCGCTCACACTGATACTGATCTTCCTGCTTCTCTATGCGACGTTCAACTCGGCGGTGATCGCATCGCTGATCATGGTGACGGTGCCTCTTGCCACGATCGGCGGCATCGTCGCGCTCTTTTTGACAGGAACACACTTCAGCATTTCCGCCGGCGTCGGATTCATCGCGCTTCTGGGTGTAGCAGTGCAAAATGGTGTCATCCTGGTTTCTCACATGCGACAGCTGCAGAGCGATGGAACCCCGCTCAATGAGGCGGTCGTAACCGGAGCCCTGGTGCGAATGAAACCGGTGATGATTGCAACTATGGTTGCTCTAGCCGGTCTTGTGCCGGCGGCACTGTCAACCGGCATCGGCTCGCAGAGCCAAAAGCCATTTGCAATTGTGATCGTGGGCGGTCTTTTACCGGCCACCATCTTGACTCTTCTCTTGCTGCCTGCCCTCTATGAATGGTTTGTGGGCAAAAGACCCAATCAAGGCAAAAAAGAGCTTTTCGAACCGCTTGATGCCGATACCGATAGCGATAGCGATACCGATTCAGAATCAAGTGGAGAAACACACTCCGGGGTACATTCAGAGGCGAGATCCAGCACGCCATCCGATGCGAATTCCTAACCATGCCCGGGCTCTGATGCAGAATATAGTTGCAACTGTTGCTCTGCACATTCCCGCCAATCGTCCAGCTGCCTATAATGAAATCGGCGCACCAACCGCCTTTTCCAGATCGGACCAGGCGTTTTGGTAATTGACCACAACATCAAAATAACCGGTCAAAGTCTGCTGAAATGCTTGTTCGGCAATAATGGCTGTCGATAAGTCCGATCGACCGACTTCATAACTGCGTTGCGCCATTCGCACAACGTCTTTGGCTCTCGGTATCAGTGTGTCCTGATATTTTTTGATATTGGTTCTGGCCACGATCAGAGCCGAGTAGGCCGCATGCACATCTGACTCTATTTGAGCTTTCTTAGCCGATACCTGGAGCCGGGACTGCTCAACTTGAGCCTTAGCTTGATTGATTTCGCCTTGATGCCGATAAAAAATCGGTATATCAACGTTGGCGTTCAAGTAGGCGCCTTGCTGCAAAGGCACATGCTGGCTTGCTTTGTAAGTACTGAAAACATATCCGCTGCCAATCAAAATATCAGGTATTGCCTGTCTTTTAGCCAGAGACAGCGCTCTGATATTCGTAACTGTCTGCTGCTCGGATGCTTTAAGATCTAATCGTTGCGCGTAAGCCTTAGCCAGCAATTCTTCGATAGTAGGCAGATTGTAATCCGGCTGGGGCACAAGCTCATTCGATGATGCCGACAGCTTGAAGAGTCCGTTGTCTTCCACATCCAAATCTCGACTTGGCTTGTAGCCGAGCAGATAATCCAGGGCGACAGACGCCTGCCTGAGCCGCCCCTGGGCCGATGTGCGCAAGGTTTCGAATTGATCGACAGCAAGCTGCGATTGGATTTCTTCAGCCTCCGGAGCCGCACCAACAGCAGCGCGTTTGCTGGCAATCTCATGCAGTCGCGCTACCAATTCGCGTTGTTTTTCAATCAGTTCAATATTAGCTTCTGCCGCCGCCAACTCAGCGTATGCCCTTCGCACTCGAGAGCGCACATCAAATCTGAGAGCGGAAAGCTGCAGAGTGACCAATTCAAGGTTGGCACGCGCCAATTTAAGCCGGGCAGCACGTTTACCGGCTGTCTCTATAAGCTGGTTGGCACCGACCTGCTGGGTGTTGCCGGCGATGATCTGGGTATAGGGATTGCCAAAACCGTATTGCATAGCGAATTGTGGATTCGGAATGGCGCCGGCTATCTTAATTTGAGCTTTGGCAACATCCAGACTCTTGATGGTGGCAACTACCTCCGGATTACTTATGTTGGCAATTTCAAATGCTTTTGACAATCCCATCGAAAACCTGTCCACCGGTCGATTTGGCCGTTCCGAAGGTGGCGCGGTCAGGTCTGTAGGTGGCAGATCGGAGGTTGAGGGAGCGGTTATATCTTCTGCCGCGCAGACCGGATTCAGCCATATGCATGAAAGAGTGATAGCCGCGGCCCATCGACTACCTTGCGCGCACATTTTGAAAATTACACCCATAAGTTCCCTACAGCCTAATCGTGTGCATTGCAAAATTGATCAATCCGAGGCTTTCAAAGACTCTGACTCGAGTTCAAAACTGCCCTTGGTGACAACTGGCTCTCTGAGCTTCAATCCGGAAATAATCTCGACATCGTTGAGCGCCTCGCTGCCCAGAACGACCTTGCGTTCTTCAAAGCGGCCGCCACCGAGCGGGACATAGACTACTTTGTCGGAGCCGGCGTCTTGCACTGCCGATTTCGGCACACTCAAGGTGGTGTGTTTGCCCACAATGATTGTCAGTCGTGCAAACATTTTCGGTTTGAGCTTGAGCCCGAGGTTCTCAACTTCCGCGCGAACCGGCAATGTGCGCGTGGTCGAGTTAACCGAATCGGCTACATAATTGAGCGTGCCTTTGAACTGTTCGCCTGGAAAGCTGTCCACTTCAACGACAATAGGCTGCCCTTCCCGGACCTTGGGGATGTCCTTTTCATAGATATCTGCTTTCAGCCAGACATTGTGAAAATCACCAATCGTGAAAAGCGATTTGGTCGGATCTGTCAATTCGCCCACATTGATCGTTCTCTCACTGACAATGCCGGATTCCGGAGCGATGATTTCATCGACCGGATTGATGGTCCGTGATTTCAAACATTTTTGTATGGCCGCGTCCGCCACACCAAGCAATTTCAACTTCTGGATGATTGGCTCCGTCATCATTTTCAGACGCTCCTGAGACAACGAAAGAATGGCCAGGCGTTTGCGCTGCAATGTCTCCAGACTGATTCTGTCTTCTTCCAGATGCGTTTTGGCCGCTTCCCAATCAGCCTTGGAAGCGATCTTCTCGTCCAGCAAGCTGCAGACACGCTTGAAAGTGCTGTCGGACAATTTCAAGTGGGATTGGGCGATAGATGTATCAGAATCAACCTGAAGCAAGTCTCTCTTCAAATCCGCCGCCACCGTGCCCTGGTTTTGCAAAAGGTCGGCTTCCGCCTGTCCTATATCCTGACTGCTCAGCAAGAGCAATGGCTGCCCTTCCTTAACATGCTGCCCGACGACCGCCAGCACCTGCGTGACGCGTCCGGTCACAGGAGATGTAACGTGCGTGACCAGATTGGCGTTGGCGAGCACTTCACCGGTGGTTCTCACCGAGAAATCAAGTTCTTTTTCCTGGCAGGCAACCGTCTGTACGCCGATGGCGTTCTGTGCTGCCGTGGGCAGAATCAGCAACTTGTGATTGTTGCTGTCCTCGACACGGATGTGCTCATTGTCGACAGTCTCTGATCGCTCAGGGGAAACGGTGGGCGATGTCGCGACATTTTCGGGAGGCTTCGGCGCACTGCTGCAAGAGGCCAGGCAAACCGCCAAAATCGCTCCGATAATGGCCAGGTGGGCCGCAGTCCATAATACTTGGCGTTTCAAAGTGTCTCCTCAGCCAGAATTTTTATCATTTAGACAAAGGCCCGTGAAGTGCGCGTGAAGTGCCATGTTACAGGCAATGACCACATGGAAACCTGATTTCGGCTGAGTCCTGCGCAAAGAGCATTTTGCACCACTCCCGATACCGGAATGCGCCTGTGGAACACTATGTTGTGCTAATCTCAAATGAGAACAAAGTTCAATTCCGAAACCCCCCGGCTGGAGATTGAGCCATCAAAATCGGCGAACTACTAGCGACGGCGCAGGTAGTCAGTCAAGACGACTTGACTGAGCAACTTGGCTACGCCCAATCGCTGGGTATGCCGGTCGGGCAGGTGCTTGTTGCTTCTGGCTTTCTAACCAAAGAAGAAATGCTTGCCGCCATCCAGGCGCAATCGCTCTTGCTCAGCGGCAAGATCACTCATGAGGCGGCAATCAAAATTATCCGAGACATCGTCGACGAAGGCACGTCTTTGCAAGCAGCCATGAGTTCGGCCGGTGTAGGGCCGGAAGTGACTCAAAATCAAGATCGCCTTGGCGAACTTCTGGTCGCCTCCGAATTGCTTTCTGAAGAAAACCTCGCCGAGGCGCTCATTGCCAGCGCTGAGCTGTCCAGCCCGCTCGGACATTCGCTTGTTAAAATGCAGATTATCCGGCCCGATCTGGTAGTGGCCGCGCTCACTGTGCAAAAGCAGCTGCGGTTGCGCGAAATCACCTATGAAGAAGCCCTCGGCCGTCTCAAATCAGCGATGAAATTCCGCCAGTTTTACCCCGCCGACTAGATCCAAATGCCACAGCTAAGAGTGGCATCATTTGGAGGTCTCGGCATTATCCTGGCTTTGCAGGACAATTGAAAATTTGTCCTGGTAAAGTACTTTCCATTGTTTTTCTGCCAGCAGGTGTTTGGCAATTTCAGCCTCGGGACGCACGAAGATCCAGGCTATTTTATAACGCCGCATCAAGTCTTCCCAGCCGGCTTTAGCAGAAAATATGGTTTGGTAATCCTCACAAATCTCCTTCCCGTACATGTCAAAACGTGTGTCGATAAAAACTTTCGGTGGGTCTGGCAGATTCCAGATCATGATGTCGCCGAATTGCGGGTCGTTGAATAGATTTCCTGCTGGTCGATGGTCGGAAATGAAACGTATAGCGGCGAAAGGTGCCTGCATCGCCACACCTGATTGAGGCAACACCGGCGCGGAAATCTTGACGGTGACGAAATAAACGCCCAGGCAGGCTAGAACAGCAATGCTTGCAAACCACATAAATCCACGCGGCTGATAGGAAGCGTCAAGTCGCCTGTCCACGCGTTCCCAAAACGGCAGTTTGGCATCAGCTGCTTCCGGCTCTTCGCTCGCGGCTTGCCCCTGCACTCCTCTGGCTTGCGCATGCAACAACGCCAGCATGTAGCCGCCTTCGGCAAACAAATGGATGGCTGCAAATGGAATTAGACGGCGACAGGTTATGCCGGCAATTATCCAGCCAATGACTGCAATGGCGGAGAAAACAACTTGCCCTCGGGGGGAATCCAAGGCCGGTAAAGTCAGTTTCTTTGCCAATGCAGTGCCGCTGAAAACCAGTGCTGTTCCAGTCAGAATCAAGAATGGATGGTAAGTCCACTCGAGAAAGTCTTTTCCGGTAAGAGGGCGCAGCTCAATAATGTATTTGTTGATTGGAGTAAAAAAGAGAGTGGGCAGATATTGCCAGAGTCCCACTCCATAAGGATTAATGAAACTGCCAAGCAGTCCGGCAAGAAAGCAGAAAATTATTGTTTGATTGATTGGATTCAAGCGCTTGTTGGCGAGAAAATCGGCCACTGCCGTGACCATAGCGAATACGAACAGGTACAGTAACCCAAGCACAAAGCCACTATGCAGGTTGCACCAGAGCGCCATTACTGCACCAAATATAGTGACAGCCCGCCAATCGATGCGCTCCAACTTTCGATTGCGCAAGAAAAAATGAGTGAGAGAAATATAGACACCGAGCAGCAAATAGCTGAAGATTTCCGGTCGGCATAGAAAATGAAAGAAAGCAGTCAGCAAAGTAAGGATAGTGCCGATTACAGCGAAGCTGCCTGGTATACCGACCTTTCGCGCCAGGGCAAGGGGCAATGAAACAAAGGCCGCAGTTAGAACTATTGCCGCCAATAGCAAAAGCCCGACCAGGTCAAGCGCTTTATACGAAAGGAAAAATAAAACCTCCGTCAGCCACTGGTACAAGATAAAGTGCTTGCCGGGAAATAGCTTCATCGTGTAGGAATAAGGGTCCGCCTGCGGCAAGGCAGCGTTTTCAAAAATACGCTTACCTAACGCCAGAAGCCAGCACGTATCGGGATCGTGAAGACTGGCCCCGGCAATGAAAACAGCGGCGACAAAAACGACAAGTAAAAACAGGAACAGAAGAAAACGTGCAGTAAAAGCAGCCCAGAAGCTCTGTTTCATTCCCACTCAATGGTCGCGGGCGGTTTCGACGTAATATCATAAACCACCCTGTTGATGCCCGGCACTTCATTGACGATGCGTGACGAAATTGTCGCCAGCAAGTCATACGGCAAGCGCGCCCAGTCAGCTGTCATGCCGTCTTCACTGGTGACGGCCCGGATGACAATCTGGTTTTGATATGTGCGCTGATCGCCCATGACGCCAACCGACAGAGTCGGCAAGAGCACTCCGAAAATTTGCCAAACCTGACGGTACATACCATGGGCTTTTATTTCCTCGCGGATGATCCAGTCAGCCTCGCGCAGGGTTTTTAGTCTTTCCTTTGTGACCTCGCCGAGCACCCGAATAGACAACCCCGGGCCCGGGAAAGGATGGCGAACACGAATGCCCTCCGGCACTCCCAATTCTGCTGCCACTCTTCTCACTTCGTCTTTGAAGAGTTTTGAAAATGGCTCCACCAGCTTGAATTGCAGATCCTTGGGCAAGCCGCCTACATTGTGGTGAGACTTGATCTTAACGGCCACTCGCTCACCGGTTTTGGGATCAATTTGCGTGCCGGACGACTCGATCACATCAGGATAGAGAGTGCCCTGGGCAAGATAGTCGAAGTTACCCAGTTTTTTCGCCTCTTCTTCAAAAACCCTGATGAATTCCGCGCCGATGGTTTTGCGTTTTTCCTCGGGATCGATTATGCCTGCAAGCTTTCCAATGAACCTTTCGCGAGCCTTGATAAAGTGCACATGAATTTTGAACTCGTTTTCGAAAGCATCAACCAGCCATTCCGGCTCATTCTTGCGCATGAATCCTTGATCGATAAACATGCAAACCAGCTGGTCGCCGATGGCCTTGTGCAGCAAAAAGGCCAGGGTGGAGCTGTCGACGCCGCCCGACAATGCCAGTAGAACCCGCTTGTTGCCGACTTTCTCTTTGACCTCGGCGATGGCGTGATCGATAAATTGATTCATCGTCCAGCTTTGCGTGCAACGGCAGATGCGCACGACAAAGTTTTCAATCACCTTCTGTCCGCCGCGCGTGTGCACCACTTCCGGGTGGAATTGCACTCCGTAGTATTTTCTCTCTTCATCAGCAATTGCCGCCACAGGCGTGGCAATCGTGCGCGCCATCACGGCAAATCCGGTCGGCAACACCGAGACACTATCGCCGTGGCTCATCCAGCTTTCCATTTCCGGGTCGAGTCCGTCAAAAAGATTGCCGTGATGAGCAATAGTCAGCATTGCCCGCCCGTACTCTTTGACGTCTGAAGGCTCAACCACGCCGCCCAGGTCGCGGGCCATGAGCTGCATGCCGTAGCAGACTCCCAAGACAGGCACCCCGAGCTTCCAGATTTTCTCGTCCAGTTGCGGAGCGTGCGCTTCATAGCAACTGCTTGGACCGCCGCTCAATATAATGCCCTTAGGATTCAACCGCTTGAGTTCCTCGGCGCTTGTGCTGTACGGCAGCAGTTCCGAATAGGTATTCACCTCTCTGACCCGCCTGGCAATTAGCTGCGAGAACTGCGATCCGAAATCAAGAATGGCAATGCTGTCTGAAAGTGCGTTGTCGGCAAGGTGGTTGAGAGCGCCCGTGGATGTTTGAGTTCCGGTCACTTTGAAGTCTCCTCAATGAGCTGGCTATATTATCCAGCCTTTTTGCCCCAGAGCCTCTGAGACAGGGCTTTCTTGTTGATATGCAAAGCGATGCTCAAAACTCTCATTTTTGGGGACCTGCCATATCTGGAATTTAGATTGATATCAATCTAAATTCCAGAATCCCATAAAACCCAATCTGCGCAATGGTTTACAGCACATCGCCAGCCTGTCGGCTTATCCCGCCCGGGCGACTGATAAATATGAAAAACCGCCGAAATTCGTCTATAAAGCAAGTAACCATCAGGGTATAAATGAATTGATTAAACCTGTTTGCGCCCCCAGCCCGCCCGGCAGGCCTATGTTTGCCTACGACCCTTTAGAGCCCACCCCCAATCTTCGCCAGATAGCCGGCGAGATATTTTGCGGCGGGCAGCCATCCGATCAGGGTTTTGCCACGCTTAAAGAAATGGGCATCAAAACAGTCATTAATCTGCGCGAAGAGCCCGGGCAAATAGAGCGCGAGCGCGAACTGGTGCATGGACTGGGGATGAACTTTCTAAGCGTCCCCATGACCCCATTTCAGGAGCCGAGTGAAGCTGCCATTAAGCAATTTCTAGAGCTGGCGCTCAATCCGGAGAGCCATCCTATATTCGTCCATTGCTTGCACGGGCAGGATCGCACCGGCGCTATGGTCTGCATATATCGCATGGAAGCCCACGGGCACAATTTCGACGTCGCATACGAAGAAATGGTCGCCAATGGCTTCCACAAAGAATTTCTCAATCTGCGCCGCGCCGTCTTGCGCTTTGCCAGTCGCAAAGGGCTGGTCATATCCAAAAGCGAACTCAGCTAGCTTTAGTCAGCCGGTTGCCATCACATGCAGGCACGTTACAGTGCCCTGGTTACTCCTGGATAACCGGAAGCGGATCAGACTATCGTCTGCTAACATTCGTCCTGCACCAGACCAGAGGTAACCGCTATGAGCAAGCTATTCGAGCCCGTCCAAATCCGAGACGTGCAGATTCGCAACCGCACGGTGGTTTCGCCGATGTGCATGTATTCTGCCCGAGACGGCGCGCTCACTGATTTTCACTTCGTGCATCTCGGTCGCTTCGCTCTGGGCGGCGCCGGATTGGTCTTTGTCGAAGCAACAGGCGTCTCCGAGGAAGGCAGAATCACTCATGGCGACTCAGGCTTGTGGTCTGACAAACAAATTGAACCGCTGAAAAGAATCGCCGCTTTTCTAAAATCCCAGGGAGCAACCGCCGGCATCCAGCTTGCCCATGCCGGAAGAAAAGCCAGCTGCCAGCGCCCCTGGGAGGGCGACGGGCCCATAAAAGAAGAGGACGCCAAACCGGGCGAAGGTCCATGGCAGACATATTCGCCCAGTGCTATTCCATGGGCAGAAGGTTGGCACACCCCCAAAGAGATGGACGAGAAGGACATGGAGAAGGTGCGCGTGGACTTTCTCGCCGCGGCAAAACGGGCTCTTTCAGCCGGCTTTGACGTGCTTGAAATGCACAACGCCCATGGCTATCTCTTGCAATCGTTTCTCTCACCAATCGCCAATCACAGAAAAGATCAATATGGCGGCTCTCTGGAAAACCGCATGCGCTTTCCTCTTTCGGTCGCCAAAGTCTTGCGGGATTTCTGGCCCAAGGAAAAACCCATGTTCGTGCGCATCTCTTCGGTAGATGGCATCGAAGGCGGTTTTACAATTGAAGAAGCGGTCAGTTATGCAAAAGAGTTGAAGAAACTTGGTGTCGATGTCATCGACTGCTCGTCAGGCGGGCAGCCCGGCAAGATGACATTGCGTTCGGCACTGGGCTACCAAGTTCCGTTTGCACGCGAGATTAAACACGGCGCCGAGATTCAAACAATGGCAGTCGGATTGATTGTCGACGCGCATCAAGCCAACGAAATTATTGCAGAGGGTAGTGCGGATTTCGTAGCTCTGGCACGTGAAGCATTGAACGAACCGGACTGGTTTTTCCACGCCGAGCAAGAACTCGCTCAGGCACCCCAAGGCGATCCCTATGCAGAATGGCCGCCGCAGTTTGGCTTCTGGCTTGGCAAAAGGAAGCACACTCTGGATCGCTTGAACGCTGCGGCAGTTAAATAACTCCGGCGGAACAGGCTGGCAAAATTTACGTCCAATTAGGCATGTCCTTTAATGCAGACATGCTAGTTTAAAACCATGAACACACCATCACAAATCCGAGTTATTTCTACTTTCCCATTCATGCTGCTCGTAATGGGAGCTCCGATTTTTCTATCGGCCTGGAGCTTCCACTTCTGGCAAGCCTGGGTATTTCTGGCTATTTTTTCCGCCGCCACAACCATACACGCACTGATTCTATTGAAGTATGCGCCCGAGGTTTTGATGCGCAGAATGAAGGCCGGTCCGGCCGCTGAAAAACGCCCGGTTCAGCGCATCATAATGACTGGCATCACGGCTTCCTTCTTTCTCTTCCTTGTAGTTTGCGGGCTTGACCACCGATTCGGCTGGTCGCATGTTCCACTGCCCGCGGTGCTATTTGGCGATTTCTTGATCGCCTTGAGCTTCGTCATTTTCACGAGGGTTTGCCTGGAAAATCACTACGCATCAGCGACAATAGAGCTCGCCGAAGGACAGAGCGTCGTCTCCACCGGAATGTACGGCGTGGTCCGCCACCCGATGTATGCCGGTGCGTTGCTTCTGCTATTGGGAATTCCGCTCTCGCTCGGCTCCGTTTGGTCGGCAGCCTTGATAGTTGTGGCAACAGGCATCCTTGTCTGGCGAATCGTGGATGAAGAAAAGTTTCTCCAATCGCACTTGAGCGGCTACAGCGAATACTGCAGCAAGGTCAAATATCGTTTGATTCCCGGGCTCTACTAATGCCTGAGACCGTTTCAACTGCGTCTTTTGCGGCAGATCAATGCACACCGGAGCACATTCTTCCGCCTAGCCTAACCGGGCAATTCTTTCCAGACCCCATTTATTGATAATTTCAGCTAGCTGTTTTATCTGATAGGGCTTGCTCAGATAGTCGTCCATACCTGACTGCAAGCACAGGTCACGATCTTCAGTCATGGCATAACCAGTGACCGCGATAATCGGCTGATGACGGCCGGTTTCAATCTGCAACTGGCGGCAAAGGCGAGTGCACTCGAAGCCATCCGTTCCCTTCAAGTTTAAATCCATCAGGATCACATCAAAATCAGACGACTTAAGCAGCGACAAAGCCGAGAAACAGTCTTTGGCAGTGACTATTTCAATTCCCATTCGCTTTGCGACAGCATCAAACAGCACGGGTGCGACGGAATCGTCATCAATGGCTAGAACTCTCATACTGCGTCACGCGGTACTCCAAGCCCACCCGATTTCTTCTATTCTGCCGCAATTCCTTCAAAAGATCACGTTATTTCTTGCTTTGCAGTGTCTGATTGTATACAAAACTTCCCGCCCGGTAACGTTTGGATCGGACTAGAACAATTGCTTCGCTTCAAGAATCGACTGCAATATGCCCATCTCCAGGCTCTTGCAAAAGGCGAGCTGTCCTGGATATCCGGTGCCGCCCCTGGTCATGGACATGGCACAGTGCAGGGGGGATTCGGCATCGAAATCGAGCACTTCGACAGTGGCGGGGACAACAGTGTCAGGTTCAATCTTCCCACCCGAAATTGCTGACAAATTATATTCGTTGGTTTGAATATAGCCCTTGCCTGCAGCTTGCTTCACTGATGAAGCCGGCGCTATCACTTTTCCATTTTCGTCCAACAAACGCATGGTATCACCAGTGGTTACAACATCATCGGTTACTTCCGCAGTCAAACTCATTTTCTTGCCGCTATAGACGGCGCGGATTCGCGCTGATAAATCAGCGGCACCCTTCCAGGCAGGCTTTCCTTTCACAACATCGTCTTTCCCAGCCAGGCTAACGCTGTGAGCGGCTGGAAGATTCAAAGCCTTTGCCGGCTCCACCGTGAGAACGTAAAAGCGCTGCGTGACCGGCTTCACCTTGCTCTTAGGCCGTTCGTCATCGTCATCCCCACCAAAAATTCCGTTGCTACAGGTGGCGAAGCCGACACCAGGATCGATGTCTATTTGGGCGCCTTTGCCTTCGCTGGAGTTGTATTGTGTGTAGTTGAGATGGACGGCTTGCAGGCGATTACCTTGCAATCGATATTCGTAGTTGTACTTCGATCTATCGTTGTCGCCAAGCATAGTCTCCAGCATCAGCATGCCCTTGGCGATTTCCAAGGTTTGAAAAGCCTCTCCCACACCGGCGCCACCGGAGTTGGCCGCCGGGATAGTTTCCCAGTCGGTGAGCACACGGTGCAATTTCCCGTCAGCGCCGCGCGTGGCAATAACAAGGCAGCGCGGTGAGTCAGGGTTGGTTTCGGAATCTACACCTGGCTCGTCCTCCAAAGAAAGAACGATCGCCGTGTCAGGCTTTTTATCACCATTCAAATCACCGTCTGCTGAGGACATTACGTGCCAATTTCTGGGCGCAAAACTATTCTTGTTGGCTCCTACCAGCGGGATCAAAGGATGCTTAATGTCGCTCGCCCACTGCGATTGAGGAAGCAAGGGCGAAAGCGATAAGGCGGAAAAAATGGACAACAGACGTAAAAATTTGCACCTTTGTTCCATACCGAATCCTTTTTATTGGTTCGCACAATCCGCCTGCCTTTCTCCCTTAAGCCCGATCTCAAACGTTTTCCAACAAAATTTTCCAAGTAAATTTTATCTCGGAAAAATTGTCAGCAATATCATCACAAAACGAACACATTTGCGGTGCATAATAGTCTGAGTGCCCAACCATTATGATCGCCCTTGAGGTGACTTATGAACATAAAACTCCGCACCAAAGCTGTGATCGTCAGTCAGTTAGCGCTCTGCGTCTCGCTTGCCTATTGCGCCACTGACGCCCGCGCAGAAAAGGTGCTTTCAGGTCACGTGTGCTCTGAAAGAGTGCACAACCTTACCCAAGAATTATCGTGGCAGAAAAATCTCAAAGACGCGCTTTCCCAGGCACAATCCGAAAACAAGCTGGTCGTCTGGATTCACATGCTGGGCAAGATTGACGGCGACACTTGAAGTGCCGGCAATAGCTTGAGAGCCGTGTCGCTCTCTGATGATGACGTACTGAAAGAACTAAAAGACAATTTTGTAGTCGGCTACCAGGACATCTCCAATAAGCGATGGGCCGGAGCCTCGGGCAAGCACAGCCCCAACGAACCTGCTGTCTACACGACAAATGGAGCGGGTCCTCACAACATTCAAATTTTTGTGCTCGATCCAGATGGTGTTGTTCTCAGCTGCTTACCCGGTTACTGGGCGCCCAAGGACTTGGTCTCCGAGCTGCAGTTCGCACAGAAGATGTATGAAGTAGATACCAATCCAGAACTCAATGTGGACCAGAAGAAGCGCGTATACCAAATGCTGCAAATTCAGCGTTCGCGCCAGGACATTAATGGAATGCACGCACGCAGCCATCTCCAGGGCTTCGATCTTAGCTACGAAGCTCAGCACAACCCGGGTTCTGATTTCTTCTACAATGGCAATGCAATTGATCCCAAGTCAGGTTCAACACCTCCTAACAATGTCAAAACCGTCGATGTGGTCATGCACGAACGCATGGCGCGACGCCCGCTGATAGCGTATAAGGATTATGACGTGGCTGCCTATGCCAGCTATGGCAAAACTATGTACGACAAACACGAGACATTCCTGACCGATGACGGACAGATGGTGCCGGGAGCCAAAACCTCAAACGAACCAATGATAGGCAATACACCTGCCGCGCATCCAATCAAGACCGAAGTGAATCGCGCCGGCAAGAGCATTTTCAACCAAGCCTGGAGAACCGGGTTGCGAGCCCTCGTCCGCCTGTAGGGGCGAGTCCTCACATTGCTCCGCTTTGTAGGGGCGATGCCATGCATGGCCCGGCTCAATTCGGATTCGACTCTTCATCCAATGTGTGAAACTTTCCGATCAGCAATTCGCCATCAGTGAGCGCCTCACAACGTCTGTCAATTGACTCGTAAGCAACTTTGTTGTCTTTGCGAAAACGCTCGTAGTCAAACTCGGAAGACCAGTAGTCGAGCGTGACGTAGCGTGACATTTGTCCAGCATCTTTAATGACTTTGGTGCCCTGATATTTGTCGCTGGTTTTGAAAAGCTCCGCCCAAATACCATGGTCACCATACTGCTCTTCAAAGTTTTCTTCTTGCCCCGGCTTCACTTGAAATTCCCAGACAATTACATAACTCGGCATAATCACTCAAACTCCAAATCCAAACTAAAATTCGATGACGGCTCGAAATCTCGCCTTTCCGCTCATCATGCGCTCATAGGCTTTCTCAACATCCTTGAAAGGAAAGCGTTCGAGCATGGGACGAATTCCAGTCAGTGCGCAAAATTGCATGCATTCTTCAGAATCTTTTGCAGAACCGCTCGGCCAGCCCATAATTGATTTGCGGGCGCCCAGCAATTGCACAGGCTTAACATCGAGCGGCTCCATTCCAGCGCCCACGATCAAAAGTTTTCCACCCAGGCAAAGTCCTTCCACAGCGGGAGACATCGCTTTGCTGCTGGTTACTGTGGCCAGGACGACCTTCGCACCGCCCAGTTTCATCAATTCGGCCGCCACGTCCTGGCTTTCCGAATCAATATATTGATGCGCTCCAAGCTCAAGCGACATGGCTTTCTTGTCTTGCCCTCGCGCTATGGCAACCGTGTGAAAACCCATTTTGTTGGCGAATTGAACGCCCAGATGCCCCAGACCGCCCACTCCCAGGATGGCAACCACATCGCCCGGTTGTGCTCCCGCATGTCTGAGCGAATTGAAAGTCGTTACACCAGCGCACATAAGAGGTGCAGCGTCGGCAGAGGAGAGCTTCTCAGGCACCACAGCGCAAACCAGTTCTGAAAACGTCGCGTATTCAGCATAACCGCCAGACATTGAAATACCAGGCGTCAAAAGCTTTTCACAGGCGATGAAATCGCCGCTGCGACAGTTTGGGCAAACCTGACAGTGCCAACCATGCCAACCCACACCGACCCTGTCGCCCTTCTTGAAGCGTTTTACATCGGGTCCAAGTTCCTCGACGAGTCCGACAATTTCGTGACCGGGTACGCACGGATACACCTGACCGGGGAAGCCGCCATAGTGCGGGAAACTGTCGCTGTGGCAGATGCCGCACGCCTGCACCTTAATCATGACCTCATTGCCGGTTGGGCTCTTACGCTCGATTGCCCCTATCTTGAAGCCCTTGTTCGGCTCGGTAACTTGCGCAGCCTGCATGAGTTTTTTCGATGTGTCTACTGTCACGGTGCATCTCTCCTTTGAATGCCGACCCGCCGAAGCCGGAATCGATAATTATACGAGCCCCTGGAATATTCAATGACGTTTTTAACCTGTCGCCTTTAGTTGACAAGCAATCAATGCCGCGCCCGGGCGGCTTAGCGGTCTTGATCCTACTGGCGTAACAAACGTAAGATAAGAAGTGGCAGAGGCTGATTACAGCTGGTTAGAGAGTCTGAATCGGAAGAATGAGCAAACGCCATCCACGAAATCAGGCGGCTGGAAGAGAAGCTACGCGAAGATCATACTGATGTAATCACAAGATGTACGCTTGTTGGCTTTTATCGTGAGTCGAAATTGTTTGAAGCGCCAGAACAATGGTGTACGCATATAGAGTGGTTGATCAAAAATTGCCCGGACAAAAAGCTGATGACCTGGGTGACATGGGCTCCGGAGAGCGTTTCAGCGGAGAAGTATGCGTTATTGAAAGAATGCTACTTGCAGAAGGTAAAACGCAATCCGAAAAATGCAAATGTCACTGGAAACACAGCAGGATTTTGCCGATATGACGATTACAAACTTGCGCAAAAACTCTACAAAAAGGCTAGGAAATTGGCAGCAGATGATTGGAGATGGAGCAGTCGGCTCTGCTTTTTCTACTCATATGAGTCGCGCCTGAAAAACGATTCAAAACTTGCCCAGAAGGCATACAGAGTAGGCAACAAGTGCATAAAACGGTTTGAGAGAGTGCCACACCATAGACTACAGGTTTTTGAAATTATTACGCACCTATGTGAATTGGCACTGAGACTTGATGATTCAAAGCGCGCACGAAGGTACGTAAAAGAACTAAAATACGCAGACTTCAGTTTCATCAGTCCATATGTAAAACACTACTACAAGGGACTGTTTGCTTTGAAGGAAGGAAACATCGAGTGTGCAAAATCACAGCTATTGAAATTTGCACACAAGAAAGGACACCTTCGTGACTTTAGGCTGGCGAATCAGCTGCTGGAACTGGGTGAAGTACAAACAGTGTTGGAATGTCTGGAGATTTGTTTGCCGGAAGTTTATGACGAGAATAAAGCAAAGCTGGTAGCACAGTGGATCAAGAAACTGAAAAAAGGACAGAAAATCAAGCTTGGTTTTCCACGTACTTTCGTAAGCCCACTTTGGGATTTCTAAACGACTCATGCCCGACTTCTGGTACAACCTGACCAGAAAAGCAGCAGACGATCAATTGATCGCCAGGCTGAATGAAAAAGCCGTCCAGCAAGGCGTCAAGGAAAAATATCCGCCCATATCGCTTGAAACCGTGAGAGTTTGCGAAAAATATTTCGGTTTTAAGCTTCCGCCACTTTTGAGACGGGTCTACACAGAAGTAGCAAATGGTGGCGTAGGCCCAGGCGGCAAATTGATTGGCTTAGCGGACGGCAAACGATGTTTGTTCAATGAAAATTACGCATTTGATTTGCTCGGCATCTATGACGTATTCATCAACTACAAACTCGGCTGGGACGAGCAAGATGACTGGGGCCAATACCTCTGGCAATGGCCTATAGGTTTGTTGCCCATTTGCGATTGGGGCGGCTATGACATAACCGTTCTAAATTGCAAAATGCAAAAGGCTCCCGCTATGCATTTGAATTACCAAGCATCAATCAATTACAACGATGCCTTCAAAAGGAAGACGAGCGGCGTGTTCAATCTGCCCGGAACACCACTCAGACTCTGGCTTCAAGATTCTATTGAAGGAAACGACGCCAATCAATTTCCCCAGGACCGAGAGCAAAAGAAGCTAAGGGTGGAACTTGGCTGGATAAAAACGGAACCTACAGAAGGGATACTACTTCCTCCTAAGCCAATTTGGCAATTTATAGACGGGCGCGTGCGCGACTGGTAGCGAAACAGCTTTTCACATCGAAACGGAAGTCCACTCAGCTATTCCTAAGCCAAACCAGTCTCGGAAACTTACTCCATCCCTTCGCGAAGTCCGAACCAGACTGCGATAGCCATGATAATGGAAAGCAGTGTTACAGCAACAATACCGGCAACCACCAAGGGAAATATTGTTTCGAAGTGCATAATTCCCTTTTTACGCAGAAGCGCGGGAAAGTGTGGAGATACGCGAGACTTCAGTCGCCTTCAATCGAGACAGTGTTTGTTCCGCTCTGCGCCCAACATATGGGTTGGCATCGGAAGAGAGCATGTTTAGTACTTCTCGATTGATATTGTGGTTTTCAGCGATGGCATACCTAACATCCGGATTGTCATCGCAGGCTAGCAGCAAAAGCACTTCTTTAGGCGTGTTCAAGTGATCGGCAACAGCCATTCTCACTTCGGAATCTGTACTCAACGCCAATCGACGCAGCACATAAGCCGGAGTAACAGTATTTCGACCGATTTCTTTGATCCAGGCGTGTGCGTTGTCGCCTGCTCGATAATGCTTGCTGGGCGCGTACAGATCATCAGGAGTGCCACCTGACGCCAACGCCATCTCATCTGGAGAAATCACAAAACCACCTTATTTCCACGGTACAACCAGACCGAGTGCAAATAGCGGCAGTTCAATTGGATCTCAAATCCAAATAGGGCACACTTCCACAATCCTTCTATTTACATCATAGCATCTAAAAGACAGCTACTTCTTCGCTTTATAGCGCTTAGCGGTCGCCAGCTTGCCTTCAGCGTCATATACACGCCAATCGCCGACCTTCTTGCCGCCCAGGAATTCACCTTCGTCGTACTTTTCGCCGTTGTCTTGATAGCGTGTCCACTTACCGCACTTTTGCTCGCTTTCATCGAATGAGCCAATTTGCATCAATTCGCCATTTTCGCGATACCACTTCCATTCACCGATCATTTTTCCATTTTCAAAACGACCGATCGCTTTCAGTTTTCCATTCAACAAATAGTATTTCCACTCGCCACTTTTCTCACCATTCACGAACTCGCCTTCGCAGCTCACAGAGCCATTTTTGAAGTGCTCGACATAAAGTCCGTTCAACAAACTGATATTGGCTGAATTCATTGCATTACTCAAGCGATGGAAATGTAAGGGTTGAGAATAATATCCAATAATGAAAGCACAATTTCCCAGCAAATTGTAGCTGTTGCAGCCGAAACCCCAAAAATCAAAATCAAGAGCAGACGCGCTTTTCTGTCTCTCGTTTGCGCAAATAGAGGAGCGCCGATCAAATTCCAAATGAACAATCCAAGAAACAATGTTCTTGCATTTGCGCTTTCGAGAGCTGCCTCAAACTGAGATGGCATCAAAAGAAACGGAATGGCGGCGACCGCATACGTAACGGCACTGAATGCAATTGCTTCCAAAAGAAAGCGCAGCTCCACCGCTTTCCTACAATGTGCAAACGGCTCGCGCACCCACCTGGTATCCAACCGCACAAGAAACTTGGCACCAGCCCACCAGGCAGCGCCGATGAAAAACGGCACAACCAGAACGCGAATAAGAGGAGGCAAAAACCAGTAAAAGAAACTGGAAATTACGCATGCCAAACCCACGCAAATTGTTATCGAGAATCGCTCTAAATATCGGTCCTGTTCCGCAACAGCAAGCCCTCTAAATGCACTGCTATAAAAATTGAGAAACTCACGCGCGCCTTCATGAACGTTGCCTTTGGGCACAGCTTTCGGTAGGACTTTCGGCACGTCTTCCTTCCGCATCTACAACTTTCCTCACATCAAACTGGGTGGAAGAAAGTGAGACAGCGTGAGGACTACAATAAGCAAAAGCTGAAGCCAAAGTCCCGTCGTGGCAAGGGGTACAGCGAAAAAGAAAACAATCATCGACTTCGCCCAGCGCTCACGCGCCTGCGCAAACAAAATAGCACCAATGAGATTCCAAATGAACAAAGCCAAAAGCGCCGTGCGCATGTAAGAGTTGTTCAAACTGGCTACCGTTATTGCCGGATATATGAAATAAGCCAGCGAAGCAAATGCAAGAGAAATCAGCGTAAATTTCGCTGCCGGCAACGAGTATGCCTTCAGAAATTCGCCAGGGGTTTTGATGTCTTGAATTTGTGAAACATTTTGTGCAGGAGTTTTGATTTCCTGAATCTGCGAAAGGTTGGGCGCCGGAGCCTGTTCCAAACCGCTTACCGGCTGTGGCGCTTCTTCTCCCGCAACCAATTGCTTTTGCTCGGCAAGCTGAGCCTCAGCTGAATCCTCCACCAATCTTTCATTTGCATCAAGTTTCGTCTTATGTTGCGGCACGGCTCAACCAACATTAAAGGACGGCATTTTTCCACTTTATCCGATCGCCGTCCTGTTATCCAGTTGTTACGTGAGCTAATCACCATAACTGTGCGACCTACGCAGCCGCAACACACCCCCGTTTCTTTCTATCCTGCTGAAACGCTCGTATGCTCCTACCCAAAGTTACGAACGCATCAGAATTGGAGGTCACGATCAAGACATGGTTCTTGCCACGATCTGGGATCGTCCGATGGGAATGTCAGCGGCAGTGAGGAAATTCAGAGACGCTCTCACTGAGCAGTTCAAGCCTATCGAGGAAGAGCGCCAATCACAAATTGAATAACAAGTGCAAAGAAAAACGAGCCCGGTAGTCCGAGCCCGTTTTAATTTCTTGAATTTTCTTGGATTTGCGAACTGAAAACTAGGCTTTGACAGCGGTTTCCAATTTGGCATCCATGGTGATCTTAGCGTTGAACAGCTTCGAGATCGGGCATCCGGTCTTGGCTGCTTCAGTAGCTTTCTTGAATTGCTCTTCGGTTGAGCCAGGAATTCCAGCGGTAACTTCGAGGTGAATTTCTGTTACGGTGAAGCCGGTTTCCAGCTTTTCCAGAGTTACTGTTGCTGTGGTGTTGATTTTGTCAGCGGTCAAGCCGAGTTCACCAAGCTGATTGGACAATGCCATAGAGAAGCAACCAGAGTGTGCAGCAGCAATCAACTCTTCCGGGTTGGTTCCTTTGCCTTCTTCGAATCTTGTGCCGAAGCTGTATTGGGTTTTGTCCAAAACGCCACTTTGAGTGGTGATGGTTCCTTTTCCGTCCTTAAGACCTTTTTGCCATTCGGCAGATGCTTTGCGTTTCATTGGTTTCTCCTTGAGAAATGCGCCTGGGCTAAATCTACCAACTGTTTTGCGGCATTCTGAATAACTTCAACTTTTCCGATCAATTGATCAAAACGAATGTTCACCATTGACAGCCAGAACATAGAAATGCGCGTGCAACGCGCAGGCTACGATTCCTCTGAAAGGGGCTGGCCGAACTGCAAGAGGTAGCCGTTCAAATCGTAAATACCAAATTCGCGCATGCCATAGTCCATGTCATCGATGGGATAGCAAACGTTTACATCATCGTTCTTGCTGATTTTCTTCCACATGGAATCGACTTTGTCGGTGCGGAAGTAGATGGAGCCGGTAAATTCAGGCTCTTCGAAGTCCCAGCCCTCGTAAGGCAGTGCGAACATGATCGAGATGCCGTCACGCGTGACCTGTGCCCAATGCCCATCTCGTTCCAGAGCATCGCATTTGAACCCGAGCGTCTCCACGTAGTACTCAACCGCATCAGTTAAGTCCGGCACCCACAGCATCGGCACGCAACCGGTCAGCTTTGCTCCGCGAGGCATTCTCTAGTCTCCGCCCACAAGTCCCCAAATCAGCAGCATCATACAATGCCCTATTTCAATTTCTTCAAGGTCGGATCCATCGCATAGTCCAGCTCATACGCCTTATCCAAGTCTTTCTTGGCAAGATCCGCTTTGCCTTGCAGTTTGTAAACTTCAGCGCGCCCGTAAAATCCTCTGCCCATATTCGGGTATTTCTTGACGAGCAAATTGTATTCGTCAATGGCTTTCTGATCCTGCTTGGTCTTGATATACAGCTTGCCCAGATTGTCCATAAGATCCGGTTCCATGCGCATAGAACCTGAATTAATCGTCTTCAACGCGTTTTCAAAATCGCTGATCGCCGGCTTGTAGTCTTTCATAGCCAGGTAAACACGGGCTCGCGATCTAAAAGCCAGGTGGTCGTTTGGTGTCAGGGCAAGCGCTTTTGTGTAGTCTTCAACTGCTTCTTTGAAATGACCGTATCTGAATTGAATGTAGCCGCGGTCGCGGTAGAGCGGGCAAACGTTGTAGCAGGCGATTGCCCGGGTCATGTCCTCAAGCTCTTTCTCGTAGTTCATTAGCTCGCGATAGGCTTCCGAGCGCAACTGATAAGGTCGATAAGATTTTGGACTCAACTTGATGGCGGCAGTGTAATCGGCAATTGCTTTCTCGGGCTCCAGCATTTGCATATGGTGTTGGGCATCGTTCATCCAGTCATCATAGGTTTTTCCACCGGATGCAAAACAGTATTGCCCAGAGAGAAAAAGGACGGCGCTGACTAGAATCGAGCAAAGACGCGAGATGTATATGTCAATCCAATCTCTCACCGAATTTTCCCCAAGCCGGGATCCAGCTCATAGTCAAGCTCATGCGCCTTATCGAGATCCTTTTTGGCGAGGGCCGCTTTGCCTTGCAATTTGTAGACCTCAGCTCGTCCGTAAAAACCTTTGCTTACATCGGGGAAATTTGTGATCAGGTAATTGAATTCTCTAAGCGCTTCTTCGTCTTGTTTCGCTTTTACATAAAGCTCGCCCAGCAGTCCTCTCGTCTCAATTTCGAGCCTAAGTGCGGTTTTATTCTTGAATTGCAGTGACTTCTTGTAATCGGCTGCCGCCGCCTTGTATTGATTTAAACATGCATAGGCACGCCCACGCGCCCGCAATGAAATGTCATCGTTGGGATCAAGAGAGAGTGCTTTAGTGTAGTCTGCGACCGCCTCTTTGTAGTGCTGGTGTTTGAACTGCAAATATCCGCGATCGCGATAGAGTCCAATGTTGCTTTTGTTGTATGAGATAGCGCGTGTCATATCGGCAACGCTTTGCTCGTATAGATTGAGCTCTCCATAGGCCTTTGCGCGCATTTGATAGGTGGCATAAACGGTCGGACAGAGTTTGATTGCTTCAGTCAAATCACTGATCGCTTTTTCCGGCTCCATCATCTGCAAATGCGCTCTTGCCGATTGCAC
>CAZHEZ010000058.1:0-37351 GCA_964531315.1 uncultured Candidatus Obscuribacterales bacterium
TAAGAGGCGGCTGGACTGGTTTTGGAAGTCTATTTTTTTGCAGTGGGGATTTTAAATGATTGCGAAACATCGTCCGGCTATTAGTAAACAAAACAGCGACAGATAAGCCAACCCGGTTGGCTTATCTTTATTGCGTTGATACCGTATATGGTATCAAAGTTCGCGCGGTTGGCGCAACGGAATTAGTGTGCAGAGCCCATATAGTTATGGTTTGTCGAGAAATAATCATTGCCTTTAATGATCGCCGAGATGGAAGGTGTTTTTGCAAACCTCAGTGTTCATTTCTTGCGCGCAACCAGTTCAAACCCCTAACAAAAGACCACACTTCGCTCTCTGCAGCTTTCCATTCAGCATCGGCTGAAGCGCCTGAGTCTGTCTGGTCTGAGGTGAGAGTGTGCTGGTGATGGCGCCGCACTTGAGGTTCTTCCACACCAAAAACGAAAGGAAGTTTACATGCTCAGACTAAGAATTGCCCTCTGCGCCTTCGGAAAAGCTCTTCTTTTAGCCGTATGCGTTTGGGTATCAGCGACGCTGACCGGTGCGATCCTCGGAATAATTCTATGGGTGCTGCTCGGAGTGACGGCGATGCCTCACATAGTTGCCGTGCCTATGGGACCGCTCACCTGGTATTGTGCGGCCCTGTCGCTTACGGGCCTTTTGATCATGGTAATTGGCGGCGTGATCGGCAGTTGGCCAAGGTGCAAGGAGAAAATCCTTTCCCGTCGGGGTAGCACGAGTTAACGGCAATGGAGCTCTACTCCGCGCTGGCAGGTCGCGAGAGTAGAGCTCCAAATGTTCAGACCGTGTTATCGACTGCTGCTGCCTCCGACGTATTTATCGGGGTTGTTGGCAGGCAAGTCTTTATCATGGTTTTCGTCGTGAGGATCCGGTCCATGTGGATCTGGTCCATGAGGATTTGGGCCATATGGATTTTGAATTTCCGGTTCGTCATAACGGGATTTGTCGCCCAGGTAAAGGGGCGCACTTGCTGCTTGCATCGTCAAAGAAATTGAGACGCAGAGAAATAGTGGTGACGCCATGGGGCACCTCCTGAAGGTTTTTGTATTGGTTCGGAAAGGAATAGAGAAGCGCCTTAACTGCACGAATGGCGGTGCAGAGCCGCGAGCTTTTCGCCCGTAGATTTGTATGCCAAACGTAAGTCAAGCCTAAAGAGGCGAAGGTGAATCAAGCGTGAAGGCTAAGCGTAAGATTACTAATGTGAAGGAAAAGAAGGACAAAAGCATCAGATTTTAGCTTCAGTGCATTTCCGGGGTAGATATAAGTTACCGCGGCGTCCCATTTACCGGCAGACTAGATGGCAGAACAAAGTTTATTTCCCGGCAGAGCGATTTTTGCATCGGCAATTTTTGCATTGGTAATCCTCTTTGTTGCTCACTATTTGGACGCGCTACCCGTGTGGGCGCAGGTATCCGCAGTCCATGATACTGGTTTGCACAAGAAAGCTTCTCTCGCCAAAGCCAATCAAGCGGGCACAATACCGGCTGTTCATGCGCAGCAACAACACATGGGGCTGGGCAAAGGAGACATGTATATTTCCGGACAGAATGTGAAGTGGATCTTCAACGATGGTGATGTGGTCTGCATGTACAGAGGCGGCGAGCGAAAAGTGTATCTGGCTTGCCCCTCAAAGAAAGCAGTATTTGAGCAGAGTTTCGAACAGTTTCGGCGCCGGGGAATAGTATTCACAGATGGCGGACAGGAATCTTTCAAGAGTGTCACGCTCAAGCCATCGAGCAAACCAACTGAATTTCAAAAGTTCCCCGCCAAAACATATGTCATTTTGGCCCGTGCCTCAGCCGGCCATGGTGAGATTCGTATGATCGATGTCGGACAAATCACCGCCCTGGCGCAGCCCACTAAGACTCCTGAAATGGCTGAATTCATTACTCTTGCTTATGGGCTGCCGAAAGTTGATGCGGTCATGCTTGATATGACAACGAGATTTTATGTTGCCGATGGAAGTCTGTGGTTCAAAACAACAGATCGAGATCTGAGAGCTCCTCAAAATCCGAAAACTCAATCGCGTTTACGCACAATGAAGTTGGAAAATACAAAGGTGGCCAGCGATTTCTTTGATATTCCGAAGGACTATAAAAAGGTGGCATCGCAAACGGATATTTTGGGCATGGCATCGGCAGCAAAGGATTTTACCGATTTGATGTATGCGGAGCCGCATCCAGCAAAATAGGCGATTCAGTGTATGCACGGGGCAAAAGCGCCTGGGCTGCCGAATTATGCGTGACTGCGGGCAGTTCTATGAAGGTATTCATCAATTCGGAGGCGAAAATGCCGACGGCGCGTTCTGCCTGATTCTCCTGCAGTGTGGAAAAATCGATTGTGTATTCGGTGTCGCAGTGCGCTTCCCTATCTGCATAAACAATTTCATTTTCGGCGACAGTTAGCCCCGCGGCTCGAGCTGCTTCTGACACCTCGCTCTTTGCCCAATTCTGGTGGGTGCGGATGACGACTTGAGTGCCGGCGTGCGATGCAAAAATTTCGAGTTTTCTGTCAAAGCGCTGCGTCAGGGCGAATATTAGAGCTTGACGCCTGCGTCGCAATGTTTTCCATGAAGAGCGAATATGTTTTTCGAGATATCCGTCGTTGATGAAATCGGCCAGAGCCAGATGTTCCGACTGTGCTGCTGTATCAGGTTCCGGATGGAAGGACAGAAATTCATCCAGCAGTTTATCTGGAACAATTAAGAACTCGAGATTAGTGAGAGGGTGAAAAAGTCCTGCCAGAGAGCGGTAGTAGATCACGGAGCCGCTGCGGTCTTGAGCGAAAAGAGAAGGATTGCTTTTGGCCGAATATTGAAATTCTGTGCCAGTCGCATTTTCAATAATCGTGGCTGCATGTATTCCAGACCATTCAAGCAATTCATATCGTCTTTCAGCCGACAGCGTGATGCCGCTGGGGCGGCTGCCGGTCGGAGTTATGTAAAGCCACTGCAAGTCCTGAGCAGACGTACCCATGGCGTCGACTCTGGGACCAGAGTTGTCGAGCGATAGCTCAATTACTTTCGCACCGGCTTTTCGAAATAATTCATAGGCTGCAGAGCCTTTAGTTTCGCAGGCCAGTCCGGTGCCGGCGGTCATTCTTGCCAGGTCGAGCAGAGCGCTGTCCGTGCCCGTGTAGACGAATACGCTGGCAGGCGAGCAAAGAATGCCCTCTGAGCGCCGCATGAAGCCGCAGATTGCTTGTTTTAGAGAGCCCAGATTGTGAAAAGGCGGTTCGCAGCCAGAGGATCCGGCCAGCAGTTTGGAATATTGAAGTGCCAGACATTTTTGCCAGTCGCGTACGGGAATCAGCTCCACAGGGAGTTTTCCTGAGAAGGTTGGCTGATTCTCTTTAGCTGGAGGTTCAAATGAAATGAGCTCTTTATCGTTGGATCGGCAAAGCTGTTCTACGAAAGTTGCTTGTCCTTTCTTGCCGCTCAGATATCCACGGGCAATCAGTTCGTCGAATGCGCGCACGACGGTGGTGCGGCTGCTGCCTGTAAATTGCGCAATCTCGCGGCTGGAGGGCAGCTTTTCGCCCTTGGTCAGCATGCCTGCATCAATTGCTTGCGAGATGGAAGCTACCAATGATCTGGTAGTTGCTCGACCTTTAAGGTTTTTGAGAAAACAAAGATCCATGGGCGTGTGCCGATCTGTTTTGGGAAGGTGACACGGCAAAACTACAATTTCAAGGTGGCACCTACGTGACTGCTGATGGATGAAAGTGAGTGAATTGATGTGCAACTGGCATGCAAAAGTGGCAATACTGCTGATCAAGGTCCAGCGCACTCGAGAGTAATCGTGAAGCGCGTGCCTTTGCCGACTGCGCTTGTTGCGGTTATCGAACCATTGTGGGCTTCGACTATGGCTTTGCATATGGCCAGACCCAAACCGGTGCCGCCTTTTTCTGTGGCATCGGCTGTTTCAACTTGCGCAAAGCGATCGAAAATTCTCTCCAGCTGCTCGGCGGGAATGCCGCGGCCATGGTCTTCTACATAAACTTCGACGCGGTCAGGCGAGGCCGGCTTCATGTTTGAACCTATCGTCACGACGCTACCGGCTGGTGAGAATTTGACGGCGTTGGACATGAGGTTTACGAGCAATTGAATCATTCGTTTTCGATCAACAAAGACGGGAATGTGCTCAGCATCTTTCTCCAAGCTGACGTCGTGCTTTTCTGCAAACCCCCGAACAGTCTCCACCGCTTGTTCGATCAGCACCGTAGCATCTACACTTTCAAGCTCCAGTTGCAGTTTTCCTGCTTGCATCTTTTCTATGTCGAGCAAATCGTTGATCAGGGCGATCAGCTGATTGCAATTGCGAGTAGCAGCTTCCAGCCTGCTTTTGCCTGTGTCGATAAGCTCACCGTAAGTGCCCCGAGCGATCATTTCCAGAGCCATCTGTATGGAAGAAAGCGGTGTCTTCAGGTCGTGGCTGATCATTTGGACGAATTCTTGTTTGATTCTCTCCACTTCACGTGCTGCTGTCACATCGTGCGCCACGCAGTAAAGTACCTGTTCGGGCTCCGACCACTGAGCCGTCCAGAGCATGATTTTGCTGGCGCCCGATTTGGTTTTTAGCCTGTTTTCAAAGGGCTCACCGGTTTTGCCTGTTTTGATTTTCTCGACAGATGCCAGCGTTTTTTCAACATCATCCGGAGCCAGAAGCGTAATCATCCGTTTGCCATGAAGTTCTTCCGGTTCATAACCCCACATGTTCAAAGAAGCTGGATTGATTGTGTCGAATTTCAGCCCGCTATCAAGCGAGCAAATCACATCGAGGGCGTTGTCCACGATTGCTCTTTGCTCGCGTTGGGCCCTGGCGAGCGCTTCTGCGCATTGATGAAAAACTTTGTCGAGAGTGGCTATTTCGTCGGCGCCTTTAATAGGAGGCAGCAGCTCCTTATTCTGGGACAGGCGTAAGGAATTATCGATCAGCACATTCAGTCTTATGATGGTGCCGCGAGTGAAATATGATTGCAATGCCACCGCTACTAGAATGTTGAGCGCGACAATGGCGAGAAGCGCGTATTTGTATAGGTTTCTCACTTCTTCATCATAGTTTTGGCTGAAGATTTTCTTCTGTTCGATATCGATAATTTGATTCAGCGATTTGGAAACATCACCTATGCAATCTTGAGCTATTCTGCGGATCTCGCCAAAGCGCTGCACCGTAGAGATTGCTGATCCCGCTTCTTCATTTTCCATGTGGGTGGTGTATATCTTCAGCTTACTGAACAGCACATCGGCGGCGCTGGTTGCGACCTTGAGCAGCCGCGATTCCTCAGGATCGTCTTGCACCATCTCCTCAATCTGATGGGCATATTTCCAGAAATAATCCGTGTTGGCCCTTATCCCTTTGCTGGCATATTCCGAACGCGACATATACAAGGTGGCCACCGAAAGCATGATTCTTATGGCGGCATGCTCGCAATTGTTGACGGCGGCGACGACGTTTCGAGAGCGAGCTTGAGCCCGTGCTTGAGATTCGGACTGAATGACGAAGACAAACAGTACGGACACGCAGAGAATCTCGAGTGCCAGCGGAACAGCCAGCAAAAGCAGCCCTTTTTGAGAAAGCTTGAGATTTAGGGCCAATGCTTGGATCTTCTCCCTGCCATGTTTTTCATCTCGGTTTCAAACTTCCCATAATGCCATACTCAATCTTTTGTGCTCTCTCAGTGTCGACTTTAGCCAGATCGGCGTTGCCCAGTGTTTTGTATATTTCGGCACGTTTGTAATAGAGGTCCGGTGAATCATCTTCTCTCAAGAGCTGTGTCACAAGCGACAATGCTTTGTCATTTTGGTTTGCTTTTCGATAGATTCTCAGTAAGCTTCTTCGGTATTCGAAGCTCTTCGGATGCGCCTCTACCGCCAGCTCATAGTCAAAAATTGCTGCTCTCAAATTGCCCAGTTTTTCGTACGCTTCACCTTGCAGCAAGATGATATCGCTGTGCTCTTGGGCTTGAGCAAGGAGAACTTTTCGATTTTTTGATTTGCTAGCCGTGGTCCAACCAACCACGTAATCGAGTGATTTGCAAAATGCTTCAAGGGCCTTTTGAGGCTCTTTCTTGCCGAGATAAGCATGACCTATCAGTCCATAGCAGTCTCTGAGAAATTCTTCTCGCTTTGATTCCGGTTCTGTTTTCTGCATTGCCAGCGCCTTTTTCGCAGACGCTAAGCAGGCGTCGAGGTCGCCCAAATCCAACTGTCTGTCTGCTTCCTTAAGTTGATATGAAGCGGTCGGATTCAGTTTTATGGCTTCACGAATATCCTTCAAGGCTAATGCCGGCTGCCCTAACTCTCGGTAAAGATCTGAGCGCAGTGTATAAATCTCTGCCTGCGGTTGTATTTTCAAGGATGAAGTGAAATCTGCCAGCGCTAATTCTCTTTTCTTCAAATTGAGATAGGCCCCCCCTCGCAAGTTGAAGAGGTCCTTGTTATCAGGTTCTGCGCTGATACCTTCGTTGGCAACGCGGATCGCCCCGTGCCAGTCCTTGAGTTTCATGCAGCGCCAGCCTTCGACAAGTTGCTTGCTCTTCTTTGCTTTTGGCTCTCCGGCTGGCTGCGCATTTGCACTTTTCGATTTGGTTGCAGTTGTTTTACCATCGGTATTCCCATGGGCGCCGGCAGTCGCCAGATTCAACGACAGCCCGCTGGTCAGCGCTGTGACGACAGCGACAACGCCAGACCTGTGCGCTTTTTGAGGAATTAGCAACCTATACTTCCAAGTTTGTTTTGGGAGGGAGCCTTCAGTATATGAAAAAGAACGTGAAAGGTACAAAAAACATTTGCTGAGGCAGTCAAGAGAGCCTGGATGGGTAATCTCAGACAATCATCGTTGGCCTTCTATAACCAGTTGAAATGCATCAGGAGGCGTAATTGTAATGCCGCGCCGCCGTGCCTTCATAGGTCTGGGATCTTTGACGCTCAGTTTCCAGTTGAGAAGCATGGTGGCGACGACGATTTTCATCTCATAAACTGCGTAGCTGGAGCCGATGCAGCGCCGGTTGCTGCCGCCGAATGGATAGTACTCGAAGGCCCCGTATTGTTTGTCGAGAAAACGCTCGGGGCGGAACTGACTTGGGTTTTCAAAAATATCGGCGCGGTGGTGTGTGAGATAAATGCAGGGAGTGATATTGGTATTGGGCTCAAACTCATAGTCGAGAAACTGGTATTTCTCCTTATTGATGCGCACGAAGGCGAGCAAGAGCGCCGGGCAAATGCGCAGCGTTTCCTGACAAACAGCAGTCAAATATGGCAGCCCATATAGTTTCTGCGCATCGGTCTTGTCTTCGGCATTGTCGAGTTCTTGCAGCAGTTTTTCTTTCGTCTCAGGACACTGGTGCAGCCAGTAAAGCACCCAGGCCAGGGAGGATGCTGTTGTTTCATGACCAGAAACCAGCAAGGTCATAAGTTCGTCGCGAACTTCCAAATCGCTCATGCCGTGACCTTCTTCATCGCGCGCATTGAGCAGGAGATTGAGAACATCGTGCCGCCCGTTGGCGCCGCTTATTTCCTTGCCTCGCTCTATGTGCCTGTAGACGATTTTGTCTATGGCGGCCCGCTCGCGTATGAATGCTCCCCAGGGAGTAAGCCCGCCCAGCTCGCGTTTGAATGGTTCGTAAGTCAAAGATGTGTATCCGGCCAGCGATACCACCCAATTCATGAGTGATGCCAAACGCCGCTCCAGCTCTTCGTGTTCTGGTCCTTTGTCCAGCCCAAAAACCGTGCTCGAAATTACGCTCATGGAAATTTTCTGCATGAGACCTCGAACGGCAAATGGCTCATTGTGCGCAATCGCCGACATATGACGCAGAGTGACATCGCGCATAGCATCACCGTACCGGCGCAGATGCTCGCCGTAAAACTGCGGTTTCATAAGATTTTTGTGCGCTCGATGTTTCTCGCCGTCTAAGGTCAGAAGCGAATTTTCACCGACCAGAGCCTGCAATGGCAGGTTGCCTTCGCCTGAATCGAATTTGTTGAAATCGTCCGTCAAAATCATTTGCACGTGCTCGGGTTTGTTGAGAAGAATCAGCGGGCGATGCCCTTTTCCTTCTCCCAATTTGATTTGAAAAATGTCGCCGTATCGCTGCCTGCATTCTTCCAGGAAGTCCAGGGGCTCGTGAAACCAGCGAAAGTGCTGGACGAAGTATGGTGATTTAGGTCCGGGTAGCGAATTCATGATTGGCGCTCATTGCCCATTGCGTAAGCTCCTGGTCATCCCAGCCTTTCAGTGGCGAGCGGCGCAGTTTGAGCATGTCATTGACGAGTTGTTGTATGTAGTCTTGAAACTCAGCCGTGATGCGATTGAGCAATTCTTTGTCGTTTGCCTTTTGGCGCGGATAGTCCAGGTAGATCGGTTTGCCGATGTACATCGCCCACTTAGTCGGAAGCGGAGTCCAACTGAAAGGAAACGGCAATAAAGGAAAGAAGGGTGTGATCCAGAAGAAAGGCACATCGAATAGTTTTGCAATTGTCTTGCTGTTGCCGATCAATGGGTACGGTTCGACATTACCCACGGTGGCAACCGGAATGATCGCAGACTGTGTTTCTATCGCCAGCCGCACGAAGGCGCGATTGAACTCGGCGACGTTATAACTGAAATCGAAGGGTACGCCCATGGCTCTCTCCGCGCCCGGATAGATGCCCACGACTTCGCCTCTCTTCAACAGAGTCTTGGCATTTCGGTATGTGGCATGAACGCCTCCTACGCCGCTGATCAGTCGGCGCATATTGACTCCCCAGAAGCAACAGTCATGCGAAAGAAAACGCACCAGCCTGGGGCTGGGATGGCGATCGGCGGCGGCTTGCAAAAGCATAAACGCATCCAATGGCAAAACGCCATTGTGATTGCCTGCCAGAATTGCGGCTCCATCTGCTGGAATGTTTTCTACGCCGTACAGCTTGACCTGGAAGTAGTCTTCGAAGAGAAAGCGCATGTAAAACTCTGTGCGGGCGAAAACCTCCATGTCAAATCCGAATTCGTCGACCATGTTTCCATAGCGCTCATAGAAAAGTGGTCGCCGCTTTGCGAAAGCGGATTCGGTTTGATAAACGTAAGGAAGCAGTTTTTTCACAGTCCACGCTTGCAAAAGCGCCGGGCGCAAGGCAAATCAGCACCGACTCGGGCGGCTGAAGAACCTAAAGTACATTTCGGCGTTGCCTGTGTCAAGACAAGTTATTTTTCCAGGACTGGATCATCCTTGTCACGCTCTCTATATCTGCCGTGGGCAATCTGGCGTATTTTTGCTTTCATTCTTTCCCTGATCAACTCAGCTTCGGTAAGCTCACGCCCACGTCCGACCCCGGGCGGCTCTATCTCCTTGACCGGCTGTCCGATCACGTCGTCTGAGTCTTGATCGCTGCCGTTGTTTCCCTGGTCCGATGGATTAGCCGGCGGTCTTATCATATCTTGCGGTTGATCATCGCCTCCGTCGCCATTTTTGTCCGGCACGGTAATTGGGCCGACGACGATTTCTCCGGAATCTTCCCTCTCTCCTTCGCCCCCGTTTCTGACAGTGGGGGTTTTCGGCCATTTAATGGGGGCGATCTCCTCACCATTTCTATATCTCTCCAGCAATTCCTTGAGTTTTTGCGAGTCGGTGAGTCTGCTCAGCCAATCGGGCAGCTTTCCTTGGATGTCTGGAGTATTCTTGCCCCCTCCTTCTTCACCCTGCGGGTTCGGCTTTGGCGTACCGATTCCATCTCGATATTTAACGGGTCCACAATTGACAGGAGGTATTTCTTCGCCATTGTGTAATTTCTCAAGAAGACGGAGTAATTCCGGCCAGTTGGTTAATTCACGCAGATCCTTAATGCCGCATGCTCTCTCGGTGGATTCTTTACTGCCTCGGGCAGATAATTGGCTGATTTCATCGCTGTTTCTTGCAGCCAAGATGGCAGTTCCGGCAAACCTTTGCTCTGATCCGTCCATATTGAGCGAGAAAGTAGGCAATATTCCAGATTGCTCCATTACCCGTGTGTCGCTGCAAACTTGTGTTTGGCAGCCTTTGAAAATATCTTGATCGGTTTTGGTAAGTGCTTGAAATGAAAGAGAATCAGCAGAGTCGCCAAACCTTGTTTGGCTCTCAAAAGGAGCATCTAGTTGCATGGCTAACGTCCAGAGGGGGTAGGCATAACCTAACAGGGCAACTTTCAAAAAATCTTCAAAGCCCGCTTCGATGTCGCTGGCAGATAAATTAAATGTCGGCCTGAATTTGAACCTTTTGGTCGTCAATCACGTATACAAAACTATCGGGTCAAATTCAGTCAGCTGCGTCGTGGGAGTTTCATATGTCGCTAAAGCATAGAAAGCATCAGGCTGGTTTCCCTCCAGCATATACACCTGCTCATGCCAGACGGCGCTGGGGGCTCAGGCGAGGTTTCAGGCTCTACAAACAGTTCAGATCTCGAAGAACGATGCTTGCTCTGGTCGTCATAGCCATTATTTCAATCTGTTGGCAGGTGGCTGCGAAGGGTCAAGATTTGGATCGGCAACAGTTGATAGAGCGTTTCCGCCAGGCTCGCGCCAACGGAACTCTTGGCCGGGGCGGATTGCGCGGACTGGGCAACGGTCAGGGAATCGGTAGCGGTCAGGGCTTTGGGGGCGGGCGCGGTATGCGCAATGGACAGCAACAGGCGCCTATTGATGCAAAGGTCTGGGAGAAAGTGGACCGTAAGATGAACCTTTCCTATGGACCTGGAACTTTGGAAAGACTGGACGTTTACATTCCTAAGGAAAAAAGCGCGCAGAAAATGCCTATATTAGTCTTTCTGCACGGCGGTGGATGGCGCATCGGTGACAAAAAACAGCATGATGGAAAAGGTGCACTCTACGCGCAAAACGGGATTATTCTTGTCAATGCTGATTATGGGCTGGCACCGCAGGTAGTGCATCCTCAGCAGGTAATGGATGTTGCCAAAGCGATCAAATATTCGGTCGATCACGCTCAGGAGTGGGGCGGCGATCCGGAGCGTATTTTCCTGATGGGTCACTCAGCCGGTGCGCATCTCGTTGATCTGGTCGCTACCAATCAGCGCTTTCTCAATCAAGTCGGCGTCAAGCCTACCAGCATCAAGGGCGTGATCAGCCTTGATACGGCTTCTCTCGATCTACTCAAACGAACCAGTGAGAATTCCTTAGAAGGTCAGCATGTCGGAGCCATGATCGAGCAGGCATTTGGTAAAGATCCGGAGAATCTCAAAGATGGCTCACCGGCATTGAATATCCACAAAGGCTCATATTACCCACCTTTTCTGATGTTTTGCGGTGAAAGACGTCAATCTTGCATGGAACAACATAAGGTCTTTGCTCGCCTGCTTGACGGTGTTGGTGGTCAGGTATCGGTCCAGCCGGTGCCGCTTTCACACCGTGATATCAATCTCGCTGCCGGGGACGGCAGTACGAAGATTTTCAAAGAATGCAAGGCGTTTATTGAGAGTGGCAAGTTGTAAAAAACTGCCATGAGGAAGCCGCGATCATGACAATCTTGCGCATTGTCACAGGCAAAAGCGCACAGATTGGCGACCAATGGTTAATTCCGGTTGCCAAGTGTTGAATTATTTACTCCGTGTAATAAGCTGAGGCGTTGTTGAACTTGAGATCTATTCTCAATAAGCGATTTGTTTTGTCAGTGCTGCATTTCGACACCAGCGCTGCAGGTGTCTACTGGAATTCTAAGCGATGAAAAATAGCAAGAACGGGGCAGCGAAAAATGCAAACCGGAAACGGTTTGGCTTTGGCATAGAAGCCGAATACCTCCTTCTCGACCAAGATTTCCGCCCGCTCTTTCACGACGATCTGGCTTTCGATAGGCTCAGAGATTGCGTTGACAATATTCCTGCTTCTGAATTCGGCACGGACGGGTTCAATATCAAACCGCTGCACAAGCATGCTAATCCGTATTTGATTGAAGGCTACTATCTCACCGATGAAAATATGAAGCCGCATACGCTGCTTCCCAAAGGCATCGAAGTGCGCACGCCGATTCGCTCTTCCATCGACGAATCGATAAGTGTGCTGACTGAGATCACTGAAAGACTGCGCAAAAGCGTGCTCTCTGAATTCGGCTATCACTTATGCACAATTTCCCATCATCCCACACAAAGCAATTTTCAGGCTCCGCCCAATTACAAGCGTCATGATTACTGGCAGTGGGCGCTGACCGCCATGACCACATTTGGTCCCGATATCAACATCAGCCTGCCGCCTGATCTCATTGGTGAAGTCGATCAAAAGCGGCTCGGCGATAAGATCAACTTTTACATGCCGGCGGTGATCGCGCTGACTTTTGCATCTCCTTTGCTGGATGGAAAACTCTGGATATTGGATCATCTGAACGGCAAATCTGCAAGAACGTTCAATCGCTCTAAATGGGCGCCTTTGCATTACATTCATACCGAACCTGAATTGAGATTCGAGTTCAAAGGTTTCGAGATGCCACTGGATATGGCAGATTACAAAGCGTTTTTCCTGATCTCGCTGGCGCTTCTTCTCGATCAGTCGCTTAATTTGAGAACCAGCGATGAAGAGAGAATTGCTAATTTGCGCTTTTTTGCAGTGCACGGGCTGGAGTCGGAAGCGTCGCAGATTTGTGCAAAAGCATTGTTGAATGCTGCAGAAAGAACGGCTGTGCGTCTATCTCTTGATGCCTCGTGTTTGAAACCGATGTGGAAACGTTTGGAGTCAGGCAATTTCCCTGCCGATGAGATTTCCCGTGTGTTTAGATCTGAAAAATCAATTGAAAAAACACTTGAACATTTTATTGTAAAACCAGCACTGAGCGGGGTTGGAGTAAATCCAATCCCCAGTATTTCTGTCGGTTGAGCGCAGTTGATGGCAACGGAAGGTAAGTAAGACCAGCATGAATCTGCCCATTGTATGCATTGCGAAAGCTGTGAGGACGGTAGGATTTGGCGCCGTATCGGTTGTGCTGGCGCTTTACTTGATTGAAAAAGGATTTTCAGCCGCCGAGGTGGGCGCGCTATTTTCGCTCACTCTTTTGGAAGATGCGTTCATAACTACGGTGGCATCAGCGCTCGCCAATCGTGTCGGTATGCGGCTCATATTGCTTGTTGCCTCTCTGCTTGTTTTAATTGGCGGCTTTGCCATAGCCTTTGCTCATGCCAAATGGCTGTTGGCAATCGCGGTCATTTTCGGCATTGTCAGCCCGGCCGGTTATGAAGGCGGACCTTTTGCACCAATCGAACAGGCGATTATCAGCCAATCGGTGAAGCGAGAAAAGCTCACAACCGCCTTTTCGGCTTACAACCTGGTCGGCTTTGGCGGGGCGGCATTAGGGGCGCTCATTGCCGGTGGATGCGTCGCTTTGATGAAAGGCACGCCGGTGATTCAAGCCTATCAGGCAATCTTTTTGCTGTATGCCGCTACTTCCATCCTTTTGGCAATACTTTATCTGTCTATCGATATCGCCGATGTCGTACCGAGAGTCAAAGAAAAAGTTTCGGCGCGCGGCAATAGCGGCAGATTCGTCGAAGCCGCAATAAGTAGCACTGGTGAGGCCTGGAGCCAGATGAAAGAATCCTGGAAAACAACTTTCAGTGGTCCCGGAGAATCGAAGAAACACATTCGCAACCTGGCATTTTTGCAAGGTCTAGATGCTTTTGGCGGCGGCTTTGTGGTGCAGTCTCTTTTGACATGCTGGTTCTACCAGCGATATCACGTCGATGCAACTTTTCTCGGTCCTGTGTTTTTTAGTTGCAATGTGATAGCCGCTCTGTCGTTCGTTCTAGCCCCGCTCGTCGTCAGACGTATCGGGCTGCTCAATTCGATGGTCTTCACTCATCTTCCCTGCAGCTTGGCACTGTGCATGCTGCCATTTTTCCCTTCTGCCTCATGGGCGGCCGGATTGCTGCTAGTCAGAAGCCTTTTTTCCTCGATGGATATTCCGGCCCGGCAGGCTTATACCTTGCTGATCGTGTCCGATAAAGAGCGCCCGGCCGCTGCCGGCGCCGTTGCCTCCGCACGCGCTGTCGCCCAGGGCATATCCCCTTGCTTGACCGGATTTTTGATCAGCAATGCAGTTACAGGTTTGCCCTTAGTTCTAGCAGGAGCCTTCAAAAGCGTCTATGATGTGTGTCTCTATCACGCGTTCAAGCACGTGCCGTTTTATCACGACCCTGCCGAGCGCGCACCACTGATGGAGTCACCCCAAGCTGAAGAAGAGTCGAGGAATCCGGAACTTGTCCGTTGAAATGAAAACAAGGTCTCCGCAATCACATAACCAGGATTTCGGATTGAGCCTTTATATGCGAACACCGTTTCGCTCGCCCTTTCGCAAGGCAATCTTCACTCTGCACAAATGGGTGGGCGCTGTAGTCGCGCTCTGGCTTCTCACCATGAGTCTTTCCGGCGTCTCTCTTGTTTTTCACGACGAGTTCGAAAACATACTCTGCCCACCGCCCTCCATCAAAGCGGGTGAAAAGAGAGTTGGTTTTGAAGAGCTGATCGAGAATACCCAGAAAAAATACAACGGCTACAAAGTAACCGGATTCATTTGCCCTCGCTCATCCAGCCTGCCGGTTCAAATCTTTGCGGTCAGTGATAAGGACAAAAAGCTGGCCCTGAATGCCGATCCATTTACCGGCGAAATTTTGGGACCAAAGAAAGAAAGTGAAGTCCTGGAATTCTTGAGCGAACTGCATCACAACTTGCTAAACGGCAAGACCGGTCGAGCCGTAAACGGCGTCGGTGCGACCTGCTTGTTTGGCCTGGTGTGCACCGGCATAATCGTCTGGTGGCGTGGCTTAAAGGACTGGGCAAGCGGTTTTCGCTTTGACTTTAAGGGAAACTTTCGTCGTTTTAATTGGAATCTTCACAGCGCTGTGGGCATCTGGGCGCTGCCCTTCCTTTTGCTCTGGAGCGTGAGCGGGTTTTATTTCGGATTTACCGAATTTTTCGAAAAGAGCCTGAACGTTGTTTTCCCTGTCTCTGGGCAAAAACAGCTGGCACCCCCCGATGAGAAAATCGCACTGGAGGAAAACCAGGCAGGTAGTATGGCGATTGCCGCCATGCACCGGGCCAAGCCCAACCTGGACAAGATGGTGCAAACCGCGATCGCAGCTGCTCCCCGAGAAGACTATGTGGAGCGCATCGCATTTCCGGACAAGCGCCGACCGACCTTGCGCATCTGGCTTTCCAATTCACTCTCGGCTGAATCCACCGTCAAAACACAAGTCTTTCTCGATCCCAAAACCGCCGAAGTCGTAGCTGTAGCCCCGTCTGACGCCGCGCCCATTGGTGACGTTATTCTTCAAACAATGACGCGCCTGCATTTCGGCAGCTTCTGGGGTCTGGCATCCAAATCCGTCTGGATCTTCATTGGACTAATTCCGGGCATTATGGCTGTGTCTGGGCTTTCGCTCTTTGTTCATGGCATCACCAATAAGCGCGCGCGGCGATAAAACGCCAGCAACATTTTGCATTTGAGACCAGATAAAGACGTTGCTAGCGGGAAGAATGCACATATGGGAAGTCAGTGCCGTCGCCCACTACTTATTGCTTCTTTTGCGGTTGCGCTGCACTCCAACGTGTTTTCGGCGCCACCAGTTTTGAGCAGTGAGAATGCTAAAGGATCAAATGCAGGCACAACTGCATCCACTCTTAATTCGCTCTCCACAGCAGCCTGGAAGAGCCTGACTGACAAGAATTATCGCCTTACCTTGAAGTTGGCTGACCAATGGCTTGCCAAAGATCCGATGGCGGCAAATGCATACCACGTCAAAGCGAAAGCGTTCTTGGAATTGGGTGAAAAGGATCGGGCAATGGAAGGCTTTACTCAGGCATTGAAGCTTGATCCAAAACTTTCAATTGCCTATATGGAGCGAGGCTGGCTGTACTGGCGAGCAGGGAAATATGGGCAAGCCGAGCACGATTTTTCTACGCTGGTCGCTCTAAATCCCACCGCGCCTGCATATGTCAATCGCGCCTATGCCAGTGAAAAATTGAATCGCCCGCAAGCAGTCATTGCTGACACAACTAAGGCTATTCAACTGGGCACAAAAGACTTTGCTGCATACGAAATGCGCGCCAATGCATTTTTTAAAATTGGTCCATACGACAAATCTATTGATGATTGGAAACAGGCAATAGCGTTAGCGCCAAAACTGGAAAGGCTGCGCAGCGGTCTGGCTACTTCAATTGCCCAAACCTATGACCATGAGGCAGAAGTCGAGGAATTGACGAAAGCAATCGACAGCGGCATGAAAAGCCCACACCTATACAAACTGCGTGCCGACGCCCTCTATAAACTGGAAGACTACAAGCGCTGTGCGGATGATTTGACTGTACTTCTCACCAAGCTCGGTCCTGTCGATAAGTGGAAGCAATGGGACTATTTCAAGCTGCGCGGGCGCTGTTATCTGCGCAACAAGGAATATGCCAGGGCGGAAAAGGATTGCACAGACGCGCTAGCCATCGCCGTTGACGACAGCAAATCCTATTACTGCCGCGCCGATGCACGCGAGCGCATGGGCAAGTTTAAGGGGGCAATTGAAGATTTGACGCAGGTAATTAAATTCGACCCCGGCAATGGCCGCGCCTTTTCAATGAGAGCAAAGATTTACGAGCACATTGGCGAGAAGGCCAAAGCTGACAGTGACAGAAAAGCAGCGATCAAGCTCGGTGATAAACAGTGGGGAATTTAAAACTGGACCGTTGATGCTTGCTAGTCGCTCCACTAATCGGAAACGCCAGAGAACAGCTGCGCAAACCCTAAAGCGTGGATGTGCGCGCGCTTAGATTCTCTCTTGGCACTAAGATCTCTTGACAATCGCCGTGTTTGAAATGTTCACTGGTTGGCTGTTTGCGGACAAAAGAGAGTTCGAATTATTCAGTAATACGGTTTGTTAAGGACATAACCACCAGCTCTTTCAAGGTTTCGTAACACGTTTTGATCTCAGTGCTCTGGTATCAATTAGACGTCTTATTCTCTTCAATCCCTTAGCGAAAACAAAAAAAACAAACGTTCCTGCAGGTTCATTCCAGCAAGTTTCACGGCGCGCCCGCGCTGATGAGACATGGCCGACTTGCAGTTTTCTTTCCAACCAAATCCGGACAGGACTAAGAAAAGGAGGGTATTAATGCATAACGAAAATATGCTTGACGCCTTGCTCAACCTGCCAGTGGTTTGGCGAGCAAAGGTGTCTCCTGATGGACTGTGGGTTGCCTGGTCATGGGGTCACAAGGACTACCGGGTCAACGTCTATGTACAGCCCACCTACGGCTCCGAAAAACCGATCAAGCTGACCGACAGTGAGATGGATCTCTACGTTGTTTCTTTCACCCCTGATGGTCGCTCTGTGATTGTCGAGGGATGCGAGGACGGCAACGAGCGAATTCGCCTCTTCACGGTCGCGCTGGACGGCTCTCAGGAGCTTCGTCCCTTGACCGAGGAAAACCCGCCCTACTTCATTCGTGGCGGCCAGTTGCATCCCAACGGGCGCTTTCTTGTCTACAGTGCCAATTACGATTTCAATGCGAAAAGCACGCTGGCAGTCAGCGCCGTCTGGCGGCACAACCTGAAGAATGGCAAGCGCAAGCTTTTGGCGACACCGGTCAGGTCTCCCGAGACCACGCCCGGCAATCAGCCGCAGCTCAACCCGCAGGGCACTCATGTGCTCTACTTCCGCGCTGACCTTGATGCGGCAGGACAGCAAGTCTGGATGACGGACATCAACGGCAAGACGGACCGGGAGATTCTCAATTTCGGCGACAGCGCCAAGGTGACAGCCTCCTGGTTCCCTGATGGAAAGCGTGTGCTCTTTATCACCGAGGCGGGACATTACCGCAAATTGGGCATCTACAATCGCTTCAACGGCTCGATCAAATGGCTGATCAACGACCCGCAGCGCAATATCGAGCAAGCCTATGTACCCGACTGCAGCGACTTTGTCGTTGTCATCGACGTGCAAAACGGGCGCGAGCATGCCAGCCTTCTTGATCCGAAGACGGGCCAGGAAATCATCCTCAAAGTCGGCGGCGATGCTTCTTTTCGACCGCTGGCTCCCAATCAGAATGGGGGCTGGCTGGGCATGCGTTACAGCTCGGTTTTGCCCAACCAGCTGGTTCTTGTGCCTGTCGAGGACTTGATGTCTCTGTCCGCTCGCAAGCGCCAAAGTGCGCGCACATTGAAAAACTTGCACAAACCGCATTTCTTGACGGGCAAAAAGAAAGGAAATCGTCTTTACAAGCGGCTTGTCCGTGCCGAGGACTATTTCTGGAAGTCCGTCGACGGGCTGCAGATGCACGGTTTTCTCTACCGCGCGGCCAAACCTGAAGGTACCATCGTCATCATCCACGGTGGTCCAAGAGAGCATGCCGAAGCGCGTTTCGACGCGCAGATCCAGTATCTGGTCAACGAAGGCTTCAACGTGCTTGCTCCCAATTATCGGGGCAGCACCGGCTACGGACTGGCCTTCCAAGATGCCATCAAGGCTGATGGATGGGGCGGCCGCGAGCAGCAAGACATTGCCTCGGCAATTCAGTCGCTTACCAAAGACGGCATTGCCCGTCGCGGAAAGGTCGGGGTGACCGGACCTTCCTATGGCGGCTATTCGTCCTGGCATGCGATCACGCACCTGCCCACCAAGCTGGTGGCGGCTGCTGCGCCCATCTGCGGGATGACCGATCTGGTTGTCGACTACCAGACGACCAGACCGGATCTCCGCACTCTCAGCCAGGAGATGATGGGCGGCAGACCGGACCAAGTTCCCGAGCGCTATTTCGAGCGCTCTCCAATCAACTTTGTCGCCAATATCCGCGGCAAATTGCTCATCGTCCAAGGTGGGCAAGACCCGAATGTAACTCCGGAAAACGTGAAGCAGGTGCGTAAGGCGCTAAAGAAAGCCGGCATCCGCTATCAGCTTCTGGAGTTCGACAACGAAGGCCACGACATCACCAAGCCGGAAAACGAAGCGACTCTGTATTCGAGCCTGGCTCGATTCTTCAGAGAAGCATTTTCCGCTCAGTGACAAAACCGGTGAGAGGACAACGAAGCGTTTGGCTTCGCCCTTTCACCGGGTGGTCATCGTTATCCAGAGAGCGCATTTTTTGTGCGCTCTATGCGACACGCATTCATGCGTTTCGTTTGCAACACAAATCTATTCCGAAATATGGAAGGAACGCTAATGAGAAAGATTGTTTCATTTTCTTGTTTGCTGCTTTGCGCCTCGTTCTGGACTACTGCAGTTCGGGCCCAGCAAAACCCCCCGGTAAGTGCACCGGCTGTCACCGGTGTCGAACTTCCTGCCCCAGCGGACACGGTCGTGAAGGACCAGCCGCTGGCCACATCGCCGCCTGTCAGCTTCAAAGTTGATCTGACCGGCGCCAGCATTCCCGCGCCCAATTCCGATCAAGAGGCCGTCGCTCGCGCTCTCAAGCAGTACGACGACTCGATGCGCCAGTGGACGCTGCCGCCCGAGACCATGAATGGGATTGTGGCTGACAGCAGCAAGTTCGGCGCGCCCCAGCAAAACTTTCGTTTGCATCGCAATGACGACTACTACCCTCGCACAGCCAGGGAAATGGAGTGGAATCGTCAGCGGTTTGAAGATCGAATCGCCGACTCGATTTTCCCTGGCTTTGGACGCGTTGAGACGACGTACGCCAACGGTGCGACTTCTCGACTCGACTACATCTACACGCATCGCTGCGGTGGCAGAGGTGGCCTGGGCATTTGCTGGCAGTATCGTTATTGACTGCATCAACCGGAAAAGTCTGACCGACTGACTCGCAACCGGGATGCTTTTGATGCTTATTAGAACTAGCAGGCAGGTGAGAGCAAGCGAACATCAATGTTTCGCCCTCTCACCTGCCGGCAATTTTTGTTCGGATGTATTACTAATACATATAGCAGAAGTTCTGTAGCCCGGGTTGGTTGGAACGAATGGCTTTCAAACCAGGTGGTAAATTGTCTTTGGCTTCTTTAGTAAAAGCATTCAAGGCGATCGCATGCCTGAGGGTCCTGGGGGAAAGGCTGTCAAACCTGCTTCGCTGCCATTTAAGTCAGCGGTCTTTCGGCGTGGGCTCTTGGTCATGCTTATTCCCGGAGTATTGGGTAGCTGCCTGCTTTTGACTCTCAATTTTCTCTGGTTGTCGACCTCGAAATTCTCTTTTGAAGAACAAAAGCATGCCGAGGTTGTTATGAATCTGGGCATCTGCTTCAGCGCTTTGAAAAACTACTGCTATGACATGATGGCCAGCCGGAATGCAAATATTCCCAATTTAATTGCGCGCTCAGATGCCGACCGGAAATCGTTTTATCAGCTTCTCGATGTTTTCTCGGCAACCCGCATACCGGCTGATTTGCGCTGCTCCGCTGATAAAGACATCTTTGCAGAATTTAGAAAGTCTGCCCTGGTAATGGCTCATGACGCCGAAAGACTGGCGCCTTCGACGGACGTTGCGCTGTTCAACGATAATTTTGGTCGTTTCATTCGCTATAGAACTCTGATGCTCAGAGGTCTGGTGATTGCTGACGAGATAGACAAAGTTATTGAAGAAGTGGAGACCATGCTCAGGCAGAATCGCGCTCATCTGAGCGCGGTGCAGAGCCAATTGAGAGGCGCCCTGGCAATTGGGCTGCCGATTGGGGCGGCTCTCGCCTTGGCGGCAATGTTTCATTTCGCGCGCGGCATTGTCGTTCGCTTAAAATTGCTGGCTGGCAATGCAGGAAAGTTTCCTGCCCTGTCGGCACCGGATCCAGAGCAGCGTATTGGCGACGAATTTGCATATCTGGACAGTGTTTTTCGCCAATCGGCTCAACAATTGCGTGATGCTGCCGAGCAAAGGCGGGCGATTGCGCAGATGCTGGCTCATGATATGCGTTCTCCAATCATGGCTACACAGATTTATGTAGATCTGCTGCAGGAGATCAACGCCGCTTCCATGTCCCCGGAAGCTTTGCAATCATGTCAGGAAATAAAAAATAATCTCAGCACAGTGCACGATTTCGTCAGCGATCTACTGATTGTCGAAAAGCTTGAATCTGAGCCGATTGAGCTTGATTGCAGCCACTTCTTCGTCAGAGAATCCGTGGATGAAGCAGTAAAGGAATTGAGCAGTGAGAGCGCAAGCAAGAAAATAAATTTTGTTGTCGAGTGCGCGGAAGGCTCTATTTGTGCCGACCGCGAGCGCTTCGTTCAACTTATGAAAAATTACCTGCTCAATGCTTTGAGGTTTGCACCCAAAGCAAGCACCATTTCGGTTGTCGCAACGATTTCTTCTGCCTCTGTCAAATTTACGGTTGCCGACGGCGGGCGGCCGGCTGGCAATGATGAAATTGACTATCTATACGATCCTTTTCGGCAGACGCCTCCGGAGGGATCTCTGGGAATATCGGCTCTGGGTATGAATCTCAGAATCGCCCGGCTGATTGTTGAAGCGCATGGCGGTGAAGTCGGGGGCGCAGCAAACCTGGAGTCAGGACGCCAGTTTTGGTTTTCCATGCCGATTGAAGTTTCCAATTCAAAAGAGAAACAGATGGTAAATGCCCCCGCTGTGGGCGGTGCAACCTCGATTAATAGCCAGTCCGTTCCCTTCAAAGAATTGCTTTCTGCATCGAGTTTTCAGAATTGTATTATGGTTTTTGCCGCTTCTCTGATCTTGCAGGCGGCCTGGCTGTTCTGGCTGGACAATCGGCTTAATGCCGCCCAGGCGCTGGCTGATAAGGCGGCTTCTCAGTCTGATACGATGCTGGATGTGAATCGGCTCTGGCTGACGATTTATCGCGCCAACACCGGCACAGCTTTCTTTTTGACTTCCGGCACTTTGGATAATCAGGCTTTCGCTAAAAAGAACGTCTCTATAGGGACGGCGCTGATTACCAGACTGAATCTATTGTTTTCACAGCGCGACAGACCCGCGGCCGAGTGGGGTAGGGTTAGATCCTTTCTCTTGTATGAGTTTGCCCTGCTGAAAAAATTGTCTGAAGAAACAAATACTGCGCGAACAGGGATCGACCTTGGCATTGTGGGGCGTTTGACTTCGCAGTCGGGAGAAAGGAATTCTTACACTCGCGATTTGCTCAATGCAGAGCTCGGTCAGCTGACGTCGATCAGGCACGACCAGGAGATGCTGCGCGATCGCTTTCAGCAGATTATTGCCTTTGCGATCTTCGCGAACCTGCTCATGACAGTCTTCCTCGTTTATGTCTTCAGCAAAAACATTACCAATAGGCTCGATCTGCTTGTCAGAGTGGCGAGGAAAATCCCCCAACGCGCTCCTGTCACCGAGATGATTACAGGCAATGATGAGATCTATCAGATTTACTGGCTTTTGTGCAGAGCCGCACTGAATCTAAATGATGCTTATGAGCAAAGAAAATCTATGATGAATACGGTCGCCAAAGACATTGGCATGCCACTAGCGGAGGTGCAAAAGGACCTGTCTCGACTGGAGAGCATCCTTTCTTCCGAGACACGGATGCAGGAAAGCGGCGCCCGCAGTCTCAAATCGGCGCGGGACAACATCAATAGACTTCTGGCTCTGGACGATGATCTGCTCAGTCTGGACCAACTTGAAGAAGGCAATCTCCAGCTGGATAAAGCTCCTTGCTCTCTTCTGGGAATTATCGAGGCATCAGTAAATTCAGTCGGTGGCTTGGCTCTGAAAAAACAGATCTCCATAAATCAACACTGCGAGGATATTGAATTAAACGCCGACAAAAGGCGCATGGTACAAGTCCTGGTCAATCTTCTCACCAATGCGATTAAGTTTTCTCCCAGGCAGTCTGCAATTGAAATCAAGGGCTGCATGCAAAACGGGCGGGTGCGATTGTCTGTTAAAGACGAAGGCCCGGGTATTAAGCGGGAAGACGCGCAGCAAATCTTCGCCAGGTTTTACCAGACTGACGAGCACAAGAAGCAAGGATTTGGGCTAGGTTTGGCCATCTGCTCTTTGATTGTTCATGCTCATGAGGGGGAGATCTCGGTGGAGAGCGAACTTGGCCAGGGCGCTACTTTCGTGGTGATGCTGCCTAAATGAAAACAAGGAAACCTATGAAGGAAGCCCGCTACAAGCCAGCCGTATTCAGGCGTGGACTTCTGGTGGTGCTGATTCCTGGATTTTTGGGAAGCCTTCTGCTCCTGGTCCTCAACTTTGTCTGGCAGTCGAGCGCTCAGCTGTCTCTTGAGGAGCAGAGCCGTAGCGAGACAGTCTTGAATATGGGCATTTGCTATAGCGCTTTGAAAAACTATGCTTATGAGATGATGAAAAGCCATTTTGAGTCGCGTTCCGGTTTTGAGGAGCGCACGCAATCTTATCGTAAAACCTTTTACCGGCGGCTTAAAAGTCTCAGATCTGCGCCATTGCCGGAACAATGGCACCAATCCGGTGAAGAAGAGCTGTTTGGCAAATTCAAAAACCATGCTCTTCGCATGGCTCACGATGCGGAAAAAATTGCGCCGGCAATTTCCGGAGAAAGATTTACCAACAATATCGGGCGCTTTATTAGCTATAGAAAGTTGATGGTAGGAGGTTTGCGCATTGCCGATGTGCTTGAGAGCATAATCAATGAAGAGCAGAAGGCGCTGACGAAAATGCGTGCCGACCAAAGTGCTCTCAGAGAAAAATCGAGAATCGCTCTCACGCTGGGACTGCCGATTGGAGCGGCCGCGGCATTTGCTGTCATGTTCTTCTTTGCACGCGGTATTGTGATTCGATTGAAGCTGCTAGCCCAAAATGCCGGCAATTTGCCTGTGTTGAATGCCGCTGAAAAAGATGAAGACTTGCTTGATGAATTTGCTTATCTGGACAGCACGTTTCGCCAGTCCGCTCAGGAATTACGAGATGCCGCCCAGCAAAGACAGTCTCTTACGCAGATGCTGGCCCACGATATGCGCTCGCCGATTATGGCCACGCAAGTCAATGTGGAGATACTGCAGAAGGTCAATGCCGCTTCTCTTTCGGCGGGAGACGTCGCGCTTTGCACTTCCGTCAAGCATAATTTAAGCAACGTGCACGACTTCGTCAGCGATCTGTTAGTTGCTGAAAAACTCGAATGCGAGCCGATTGAGCTGGCATACAGTCAATTCTCTTTGAAGGCGGCTCTGGATGAAGTGCTGAGAGCGCTTGTTGCCGAGGCAGAAAGCAAGCAAGTTTCAATTGCAGTGGATTGTGCGGATGGCACTGTTACTGCCGATCGTGAGCAAATGGTTCTGGTGCTGAAAAACTATCTGATCAATGCTCTCAGATTGGCGCCGTTCAATTCTGCAATTGCTGTTGTCGGCTCCATTACTGCTGGAATCGCTAGATTCAGTTTTGCCGATCAAGGAAAAGCGTTGAGTGCCGAGGCCATTGACTATCTGTTCGATCCTTTTCGGCTGGCACCGCCTCAAGGATCTGCCGGAATTTCCGAGCAGGGTATGAATCTCAGAATTGCCCGACTGATTATTGAAGCGCACGGCGGTGAGTTTGGTGGCGCACCAGGGCAGCAAGCGGGCCGCGAGTTCTGGTTTTCCTTGCCTGCAGATTCTGCAGGGACAAGCAGAAGGCCTGATGCAACGCTCCCGGCATCGGTCAGTGCTGGTGATTTGCTTTCCTCCTCGAGTTTTCAAAATTGCATTTTGGTTTTTGCTGCTGCTTTGATCTTGCAGGCGGTATCACTTTTTTGGATCGATAACCGGCTCAATGATGCGCAGCTTTTGGCAGACCAGGCCGCAGTGCAGACAGATACGATATTGAATATAAACAGGCTGTATATGTCGGTTTTCCGCGCCGGTACCGCTACGGCATTTCTTCTTGCTTCCGGTGATACGAAAAATCATGCGGTGGCTGAGAAAAATATCGAGGAATCGATGCGCCAGATCAAGGTCCTCAACTCGTTATTTTCAGAGCGAGAAGGGATTGTCGAAGAATGGGCCAGAGTCAGATCCTTTGTCTTGAATGAGAATTCGAAACTGAAGGGGATGTTGAAGCAAAAGGAAGACGGGCAAGAGTCTGAGGACCTTGCTGAGTTGGGGCGCACGATTGCCAATACCGACCAGTTGAACGCTGGCATAGAAAGCTTGCTCGATTCTGAGATGAAGACCCTTTCTATGCTCCGTAACGAACAGGATATTCTGCGCGATCGTTTTCAAAAAATTATTGCTTTTGCTATTTTCGGCTATTTGCTTATGACTGTTTTTCTGCTCTGGTTGTTTAGCGCGAGCATCTCCAGAAGACTAGGTGTGCTGGTTGAATTGGCCAGAAAAATCCCGCAGCGTGTTCCTATCACCGAAATGGTTTCAGGCAAAGATGAGATTTACCAGATTTACTGGTTGTTATGCAGAGCTGCGCTCAATCTCAGCGATGCTCTCGAACAAAGAAAGGCAATAATGAATATGCTTTCTCAGGACATTGGCTTGCCGTTGGCGCAGGTGGAGAAGGCTTTGTCCCAGTTGGAGGCGAATCTAGCCGGTACGCTAACGGAAAAGAGTGCCGCCAATCTCAATTCTGCTCGCGACAATATCAACAGGCTCTTAGCGCTTGTTGATGATCTGCTTGTCTTAGACCAATTGGAAGAAGGCAAATTGCCACTGGAGAAGAACTCTTGCAGTCTTAAAGAGATCATCGATACATCGGTGAATTCTCTGGGCGGACTGGCGCAGAAAAAACAAATTACGATCAAGAAAAGCTGCCAGGATATCTCCTTTACTGCTGACAGAAAGAGAATGCTGCAAGTCTTAGTCAACCTGCTGGCAAATGCCATCAAATTTTCGCCCCGGCAGTCGGTTTTGGTGGTCGATGGAAGCCTGGAAAATGGTCGAGTCCGGTTGGCTGTGAGAGACCAGGGTCCAGGCATCAGCGCCGAGGACGCCGAGCGTATTTTTTCCAGGTTTTACCAGCAAGAGGAGCACAAGACGCAAGGCTTCGGATTGGGACTGGCAATATGCTCGCTGATAGTTCAATCCCACGGCGGCGAGATTTCTGTTGAGAGCGAAATTGGTCAGGGTGCTACCTTCATAATCATGCTGCCCAAATAGTGCCGGCAGTAGGTCTTGGAAAACAATCGGCGGTCAGGAGCCTTTTATTTGTTCTGCAAATTGCTTCACAGAAGACTTGATTTGTTCCTCTGTCAGCAGCGAGAAGGGAATAATAAATTCTCCAGTCGGTTGTTCTCCCACGTAATACGGCTTGGCGTCGATCATCCTCAGTCCTGAATTGTTTGCCGATTCAATCAAGCGCTGATCCGGAATTTCACAAGCAAATTTGACAAAAAGATCCATGCCGGCACTTTCGGATGACATGGTGACTTGACTGCCCAGGTGAAGTTTCAGCGCCTTTACAAGCGCATTGCGTCTGCCGGAATAGAGAGTTCGATTTTTCTTGATGTGTTTTTCCAAGTGCCCCGCATTTATGAATTCGGTGAGAACAAGCTGTTCTGTAAGTGGCACTTCTCTTTCAACGAGATTCTTGGCTGCTCTGAATATTTCCACAAGGCATTTTGGCACAACCAGAAATCCGATTCTCGATACCGGCGACAGTACTTTCCAGAGGCAGGAAAGGTGAATGACCGAATCGGTGTTATCCATGCTCATGAGAGATGGAATCGGCCTGCTGTCGTAGCGGTATTCAGAATCATAATCGTCTTCGATTATGAAGGCGTCGTTTTGCTGTGCCCACTGCAAAAGCTTGCGCCTGCGCGCCATTGGCATGACTACGCCGGTGGGCTCGTGATGCGAAGGCGTTACGTAGACGATGCGCACCGATTGGGACAATTGGCTCAGAAAGTCTACATCCAGTCCCTGATGATCGACCGGTATCGCCAAAACAGTGACTCCGTGTACGGCAAAGCGTTGCCTTGCACCTGGATAGCCGGGATTCTCAACGGCAACTACGTCTGCCGGTTCAAGCAGCAGCCGGCATATGAGGTCAAGGCGCAGTTCTCTGGCTGTAAAAACAAATACTTGGTCGGCTGAGCAACGAATTGCTCTGGTTCGTGAAAGATAAGAAGCGTAAGCCGAGCGCAGGGCCAAATTTCCTGCCGGATCGGCGGCAGCTCCGTACTGGTTGAAGACATGATTGCGGCAGTGTTGTTCGAAGATTCTTCTCCAGCGATCGACAGGCGCAGCATCAATAAGTGGACCGCCAGGATTGAGAAGCGTTGCCGCCGGCGGCTCCAGGCACGTGCCGATGCTGATCAATCGTTCGGCATACTGAGACAGTTTTGAGTTGAAGACGTCTGCATCTGCTGGTGCAGGCAGCCTGGTAATCTCAACCTCGTCTTCCAGTTCACCGGGCAAGCGCTTGCAGACCCGTGTGCCGGAGCCGATCGTAGTGACGATATAGCCTTGTCCGGCCAATTCCTCAAAACATCTCATCACCGTTGAACGCGAGACATTGAGCTCTTGCGCCAAATCTCTGACGGAAGGCATGAGTGTGCCGCATGGTATAACCGCATCGATGATCGCTCTGCGCAAAAAGTCAGTCAATTGGCGGCTCAAGGGAACCTTTGACTGGCAATCGAGAGCAATTTCAATGGGCACGGCCGTCGAAATCGTCCCTTTGCCTTGATTGAGAATTCGATTGTTGCTTTCAGGCAAGTGACGTCTCCTCAATCATTGCGGCCCAGCGCTCAACCGTTGCTTCAATCGTTTGATCATCAATGTCGGCAAAGGTCAGCATGAATTCGTTTTTTTGCGATTGTGAGACGTAATAAGCAGCCGTGCTTATGATCGGCAGTCCGCATTTCTTACTGCAAGCAAGAATTTGTTCTGCATCAGCCCTGCCCTTAAACCTGACAATTTGATGGGTGCCGCCGCCTTCTTCCAATATTGTCAAACGCTCTTTCAAATGTTTGAACAGAGCTTGATTGAGCGCTTGCCTTTTCACGGCAAGCTTCGACTGGGTTCTGCGGATGCAACGCTCCAGATGTCCCTCATTGATTAGATCAGTAAGGACGACTTGCTCGACCACCGGCAGATATCGCTCTGTCTCCATCTTTGCTTTCTCGGCAACACTTAAGAGTCTTTTGGGAAAAACGACAATGCCGAAATTGACCAGCGGAAAGAGAACTTTCCAGAAGGAAGCCAAATAGATAACGCAGTCTCCACCGTCGATGGCTTGCATCGAGGGTAACGCTTTTCTTGCGTATCGGTACTCGCAATCGTAGTCGTCTTCAATCAGATACGTGCCTGTGCGCTGCGCCCACTCCAGCAATTGACGGCGTCGCTCAATTGACAAAACGGCTCCGGTCGGGTCCTGCCGTGATGGAGTCACGTAGACGAACTTGATTTGCTGATTCAACTCGATCAGTTTGTCAACCATCATTCCTTCGTTGTCGACGGGAATGCAGTGAATCTCTGCTCCGTGCGCTTTCAGCATGTAGCGAGCCTCCGGATAGCCTGGTTCTTCGATGGCTACATGGTCGCCTGCATCGATGAGCAGACGAACTACCAGCTCGAATCTCAATTGTTTTGAGGAAAAAACAGCTACCTGATTGGCCGTGCATTTGACTGCGCGCGAACGATGCAGATAAGCAGCCACTGCTTCTTGCAATGGTGGATAACCAAAGGGTTGAATGGTGTCGGTAAGCTCCGAAATATCGGTTGCCCGGCAATGCAGTTTTGTCAGTCTTTCCCACTCTTTAATCGGGGTGAGATCAAGAGGCGGACCGCCATGATCGATTTCCGGCAGCCTTTCCAACCAATTGGTCTTCAGCTCCTTTTGCTGTCTTTGCACTCTTTGTGCATATTTGGAGAATTTTACCGACCTGGCAGCTGAAGAGACTGTTTGAGAATTATCGTGCAGTTGATCTCCGACTGGTAGCTCGTCGCTGACAAAGAGTCCGGAGCCTGCTTTTGCGTTGATGTATCCCTGGTCCACTAAATCATCGATGGCGCGGAGCACCGTGGCCCGCGAAATCTTAAGCGTTTCAGATAGGTCGCGCGTCGAGGGCATTGCTTCGCCGGGCTCGAGGCGGCCTTCTCTAATCGCATTTTTCAGAGCATCTGAAAGCCGTTTATAAAGAGGAATATTCGGCTTGTACTCGAGGTTGATGACAAAGTTCAAGGTGCTGCTGACCGACTGAGGAAAAACGGTTGTGATCGACGCCTGCTGCTGACAATGAGCAACACTAAGTTTACTGTAGTCCTGGCGGGCGGCAAGATTGCCGCAGCTAAGTATTGTATGCAAAAGCGCATTGTCGCCGCTGACTCATACGGACCGGTCTTTTGAGGAATGAAGAGACACTTGGAATCGGTCTGAATGGTTTGGTTTGGGTGAGAATTTTTCCGGTTTAATCGAGCTGACCGGATCGTGTCCTTGTGCCTGTTTGTCTGTACACTAAACACTTGTCTAGAACCTTTGCCTTCAGGCATGAAGCTTTCAATTATCCGACCGATATTTGCACTGATAATTTGCTCAATCTTTGCTGCGGCATTGTTTGCCGGTGAAACGCGCGCGGGCAGCCCTGTCAAAAGCATTGCGAAGGGCCAAAATCAAACCACGCCGCCATCGATCAAAAACCAATTTCCACCCACTTCCGAGTTTTATCGGCTTTCTGATTCACAATCCACGCTTTCGGAAGAATACCTGAAAGATTCTGTAAAACGCTGCAGCGATGCCTTGAGTCGAAATCCCAACAATGTCAGCGCGCTTTTGCGGCGGGGAATGTCATACTGGCATCTGGAAGAACACGCCAGAGCTTGTGTCGATCTGGAGAGGGCCCTGGCTCTGTCGCCCTCTATGGCACCAGCGACAATTTATCGCATCCTGGGCGAATGCTATGCCGGAGACAATAAGCCGGAGAAGGCTATTGCCGTTCTGACAAAGGCAATTAAGATGGAGGGCGGGGTTAGTTTGCTCTACCTGCGCCGCGCCCAGGCTTACGCGCAAGCGGAAAAGTTCGTCGAAGCTGTGAAAGACGCCGACCAGGTCGTGGCGCTCAACCCTAAGCAGCACTGGGCACTTGAGCTGAGAGCTCGATTGAATATGAACGCCCGCCACTATGAAGATGCCGTGCGCGATTATAGTCTGTGCATAAAAGTGGCTCCCCGGGAACCGACTGACTATGCAGAAAGAGCGAAGGCCTATGAGGTGCTCGGCAAGAAAAGCCTGGCGGCGGCTGACAGAAAAATGCGCGATTCGCTCAACTGGAATTTCGACAAATGAAGGAGACTGGCTATAAACCGGCGGTGTTTCGGCGCGGACTATTGGTGGTGCTGATTCCCAGTCTTCTGGGCGGTTGTCTGCTTCTGGTGCTCAACTTTCTATGGATGTCGACGTCCAGACTATCTCTTGAAGAGCAGCGTCGCAGCGAGATTGTATTGAATCTGAGCATCTGTTTTAGCGCTTTGAAAAACTACACCTATGACATCATGACGAGCCGCTTCGAGCCGCTTCCAGGTGTTGTTGAGCGTACGGTTAATGATCGCAGAGTCTTTTACAGGCTGCTGGAAATTCTCGATTCGACGCTCTTGCCGGATGATTGGCGCCGGACTGGTGAAGCGCAGCAGGTTGCAGAATTCAGCCGCTCCGCTCAAAAAATGGCCCATGAGGCCGAAGAGCTGGCTCCTTCAATTTCAGGCGAGAAATTTAACAGCAATATTGCGCGTTTTATCCGATACCGAAAGCTGATTGTCAGAGGTTTGGGCGTTGCCGATACGCTGGAGTCCCTGATCAATAAAGAGCTGGAAACATTAACTCAAATGCGCGCTGATCTCAGTTCTCAAAGACGAATACTGAGAGGTGCTGTCGCTCTGGGGCTGCCAGTCGGTGCGGCCGCGGCACTGGCGGTGATGTTCTCATTTGCCCGTGGCATTGTCGTTCGTTTGAAGCTGCTTGCGCAAAACGCTGGCAATTTACCGGTATTGGGTGCGCCGGAAAAGAACGAGCGCAGTTTGGATGAATTCGCTTATCTGGACAGCGCATTTCGCCAATCCGCTCAAGAATTGAGAGATGCAGCAGAGCAGAGGCAGGCCATTACGCAGATGTTGGCTCATGATATGCGTTCGCCTATCATGGCCACGCAAATCTATGTGGAGATTCTCCAGGAGGTCAATGCCGCTTCTCTTTCGGGGGAAGCTAATGATTTATGCACTTCAGTCAAGCGCAATCTCGGCAATGTGCACGATTTTGTCAGCGACCTTTTGGTGGCTGAAAAACTGGAATGCGAGCCGATTGAGCTTGAATGCAGTCCATTCACGTTGAAAGATGCTTTGCATGAGGCCTTGAAAGTTCTTGCTCCTCTGGCGGATAGCAAGGAGATTCATTTTGACGTGGACTGTGAAGACGCTACTGTTTCTGCAGATATCGAACGAATCATTCAAGTGTTGAAAAACTATCTGATCAATGCCATCAGGTTCGCGCCGCTCGAAAGCAGTATTTCTATTGTCTCATCGCTTTCGGCCGGATCCGCTCAATTTACAGTTCGCGATCAGGGCGCCCCTGTCGGTGGCGATCAAATCGACTACATGTTTGATCCTTTTCGGCAGGCGCCTCCTGATTCTTGCGCCGGAATATCCGTGCTGGGAATGAATCTCAGAATTGCCAGATTGATTGTCGAAGCTCATGGCGGCGAATTTGGCGGTGAATCGAAAGAATCAGGCCGAGAGTTTTGGTTCTCCTTTCCGGTTGATTCGTCAAAGGCAGGAAAGAAGCTGGATGTTTCGGACTCCGGTCTGACGCGTGAAGCAGTGCTTTCCAGACAGAGCGTCAGTCCGAAAGAATTGTTCTCGTCTTCAAGTTTTCAAAATTGCATTATGGTTTTTGCTGCTTCTTTGATTTTGCAAGCGGCCTGGCTTTTCTGGCTTGACAACAGGCTCAATGATTCGCAGCTCTTGGCCGATCAGGCTGCTGTGCAATCGGACACCATATTGAATGTAAATAGGCTGTGGCTTTGCATTTTTCGGGGCAATGCCGCCACCGCCTTCTTTCTAACTTCCGGCAATGCGGCGCACCATGCCGCTGCTGAAAAAAACATCGCAGGGGTCAAGCGATTGATCAAAGTCCTCAATTCCTTGTTTTCTGAGCGTGACCGGCATACCAATGAATGGATCGAGGTGAGATCTTTTGCCCTGGAAGAGGTCTCCCGACTTTTGGGAATGTCCAAGAAAAGGGAGGATGAGGGGACGGCTGGCGACCTGGGCGACCTGGGCCGCTTAATCGCGCAGACCGGCGAGCTGAACGCTCGTATTGAGGGCTTGCTGCATTCTGAGATGACCAGCCTCTCCGTGATCAGGGATAAACAGGAGGCTTTGCGCAATCAGTTTCAAAGCATTATCGTTTTTGCCATCTTCGCCAATTTGATTATGACGGTATTTCTCCTCTGGCTTTTCAGCACTAATATCACCAGACGGCTCGGCTTGCTGGTTGAGGTGGCCAGAAAAATTCCTACGCGCAAACCAGTCACTGAAATGATTACGGGAAGGGATGAGATTTACCAGATTTACTGGTTGCTTTGCAGGGCTGCTCTCAATCTCAACGACGCTCTCGAGCAAAGAAAGTCGATCATGAACATGCTTGCCAAAGACATCGGATTGCCTCTATCCGAGGTGCAGAAGAGTTTGTCAGCTCTGGAGAAGGAATTAGTCGGAAAGACTCCGGAAAGCACTGCCAGCAGCCTTAGCTCTGCCCGTGACAACATCAATCGACTCCTGGCCCTTGTCGATGATCTCCTTGTCCTGGATCAGCTTGAAGAAGGCAAATTGCTTCTGGAAAAAGGCACTTGCAGCCTGAAAGAAATCATTGATGCATCGGTAAATTCGGTGGGCGGATTGGCGTTGAAAAAGCAGATTACGATCAAGAAAGACTGCCAGGAGCTTTATTTCAATGCTGACAGAAAAAGAGTGCTGCAAGTCTTAGTCAATTTGCTCAGCAATGCCATCAAATTTTCACCCAAACAGTCGGTTTTAGAGATTGATGGAAGCCTTCAAGACGGTCGAGTACGGTTGGCTGTAAAAGATGAGGGCCCCGGCATCAGTCCAGAAGATGCGCAGCGCATTTTTTCCCGGTTCTACCAGACCGACGAGCACAAAAAACAAGGCTTCGGGCTTGGTCTGGCAATCTGCTCGCTAATAGTTCAATCTCACGGCGGCGAGATTTCTGTCGAGAGCGAGCTCGGCCATGGCAGCACTTTTATAGTCATGTTGCCAGCCTGAGAATTTGCCTTCAATGATCGCAGCCTGACCCTGGTAAGGCGCCCGTTTCCGTTTCGATCGTATACCCGGAGCCCAGGACGGTTTTTACAAAATCTTCTTTGCCAATTTCTGCCAGCTTCTGGCGCAGCGTACCCATCCAGGTGCGAACGGAATTGGTGCTGCCGCTGCTATCGGATGTCCAGACTGCATCGAGCAGATTTTGGGCGCTGAAGACCTTATTTGGATGCCGCATCAGATATTCCAGCATGGCGCTCTCTTTGGCGCGCAGGCGGACTTCTTTTTCTCCGGCTCTGGCTATTTTTTGATCCGGAATGAGAAGCAGGTCTCCTACTGTCAATTCGTCAATAAACTGGTTGCCGGGGCGCCGTAAGAGCGCTTTGATGCGGGCAGAAACCTCGCGGATGTCAAATGGCTTGACCATATAATCGTCGGCGCCGGAGTTGAAGCCGGTTTCCAAAAAGGAAATATTGTTGCGACCGGTCAAAAACATGATCGGAGTCATGCCTCCACGCGCTCGATAAACCCGGCACAATTCATCTCCGTCCATGCCTGGCAAGCCCCAGTCAAGAACGATCACGTCGTACTGGTAGTTTTTCAATAGCTGCATCGCGTCTTCGCCGGTGGCTGCCGTTTCTGCCGTATGACCCTGAAGCGACAGGAATGTCTGCACTGCATTGCAGAGTTCCTGGTCGTCATCAACAATCAGAATTTTGGCCATCTTGAAATCTGACTCTTTCGGCGCTTTTCGTATAGTACCAAAGTATTGAATGAGGCATGTGCTTCTACTGTCGGTCAGTGTCTCAGCAAATGTCTAAAATGCGGCCTGGTTTTGCCAGGTGCAAGAGCCTTTTGTGAAAATCCGGCCTAAGATTGCTAGCTGTGAGAGGTTCTCGCTAAAGAAGCAGAATGCATATTTTATGCAAATTTGACAGGCAGTGCGATATAAGAGAAAGGCGATCAGTGGCTTGATTTCAGGCAGCGCTCATAGCTGTCTCGATTTGAATCCGGTATCGCCAATGGTGAGGCGTTTGCGCCGAGCAATCAATATTTAACCGGTTGCCGGTTTGACAAACTCCCTCCAATCAGGACCGAATCAAAAGAGTTTGCTCGTCGCTCCGGTGCGAATTGAAGTAATCAATTCGCACCGGAGTGCGTTTATGGTATTGGAAGTAGTAGCGTAGCTTGAGGGAGTTAGTCGTGGAGCAGCATCAGCTCTTGGTTGGCGCAGCTCTCTTCTTGATTGCAAAGAAATTCTAAAATTGCATTTGACGCAAATTTGACAAGCGTTGATGTAAAAAGAAAACAGGGAATGGAAAAGGGCTCTGGCTCGAGTGAAGACTCGGGCCTTTGCTGCTTGGAAATGATACTACAGGTGGTGGCGCTGCGCTATCCTTTGTGATTGTTAATTTGACAGTAGGCGCAGCCAAAAGAAAGAACACAGCAGCCCTTTTATATATACGCAGAAGAGCCGGCAAATCCTTGCCGGCTCTTCTGTTTGGAGCAGCCGCGCAAGATAAACTTTGCCCAGATTCGCATCGGTGATGAGAATGCGTGCTGCTTGACTGTGTCGCACCCAAATAGGCAAGCTTGATTTATCTATTCAATTTCCCCTTTCAGCCAAACGGTGTACGCAAACCCCTGAGACAATTCCAGCGTGCTCTCAATGCATCTTTCAAAGCACAAATTGTGCCCGCTGGTTTTACCGCGCTGCATTTTCTATTTTCACAACCGTACTAGTGAGTTTCAATTAGCGCAGCGGCAGGGAAATTTTATGACTGTTTGATGTCAACGTCATGCTTTGCGCAATGCGCACTGCCGTGCTCATCGCGCAGCGCATGCTGCGTTTAACCGGAAGGAGCCAATCATGGCTTTTGCATATCTTCGCACTCTTGTCACCTCGTTTCTCTCGCCGGCAAAGGAAACTGAAGCCACCAATGCGGCTCTTGAAGTTGCGCCGGGTGAAGATTCCAAAGAGGAGAAAAGCAGCGATGCGGGCGTGTCTATTCAGAGCGATCTGGAAATTCCGCCCCTGTCTCTGGTCGGCGATGTTTCGATATATAAGCCGGATCCGGCTGTGTACGAATATTGCCGCCAGCGCTTTTCTGCTGCCGACGTGGTCTACATTGACGAAGAGCAGGTTGAGAAATCTGACCGTCGCAGCCGCCACCGTTGCCGCCGCATCAAGAGCAAAGAGCGCGATCTCGAGATTGACGCCGCGCGTCGCGCCAAGCGTCAGACTCGCTGTTTTGCCTGAGCGCTTGAATTGACGACTCGAGGGGTTGCAGGCTTATGCCTGCCGCCTCTCGAATCGGCTTTTGCAACTGCTGTACTGATTTGCGAACTCTGCTCAATGAGGATGAGTGCTCGATCACTGATCATCATCGAGCAGCGCTCGCCGCTGCTGTACAAAACCGAAAGGGTTTGTCATGGCTATAGTCGCAAAACTAGCCACGCTTATATACAAAGTTGCCTTCAGCAAAGAATCTTTTGCGATCTTTGCCGCCATTAAAATCGCAGTTGCAAGTTTGTGTGCATATTCGGCAAATTCCGTCGATGCGGCTTTCTGGGGAGTGCTTCCCTGGGCGGGCTCGTTGACCGTCGATATCTTTTGGTATGCGACGCCCTGTTTGCTGAAACTGCTCATGCATTCGCGGATGGCAGTGAGAGTGCGGTCTTGGACTTTTCTTAAGCTCGCTTGTGGCGATCTGGCTTAGTCCACTGCCTGTTTCTCTCCTGTTGAAGGATGGAGAGCGAGTGACCAGCAATGGTTCCTCGCCCCCGTCTCTGTCTTCAGGCATTGCTTAATGCGCAGCATCTCTAGGCTGCGCATTAAGCAGGGTCTGCTGTCAAATGTTTCCCGACTCTGCATAAGCAGCCAGGTGAGCACCGCTCGTGCGCATCGGGCCATAAATCTTGTCTAAAACCAGGAAAAGGACAGACTATGTTCGATCGCTTTGTCTCCAAACTGACCGGCTTCCTTTCTTCCCAGAAGAAGGAGCCGACAAGTCTGGTCTCGGTTCCAGTGGTGCCTGTGGCGCCGCCGGTCTTGAGCCGGGTGGCAGTTGAAGATCAAGGCTCCGCCCCCTTGCATCATGGGCGGAATCGCTCAGCTGAAAGGACCAGAAACCGCGACGAGTTGAGGGCCCTGCGTGGCACTTCCAACAAAGGCGCGCGGCGCATGGCTCTTTACGCAGCCCTGGAAGGCTAGTCAAAACAGAAGGACCTCCGGGATACGGAGGTCCTTTTCGCTAAAGTTAAAACGCAGCCCGGACGGCTGAATCAGCTCGTTCGCGTATGCGGCCGCTTGGGGTCAGAAGCCCCTTGAGCCGACGGTAAGAAATCGGCATGGTGCCAAACACCTGAATGGATAGGAGGTCGCGATGAGCGATGCAGTAAATCGTCCCAGCAAAATTCGCCAGCAACTGGAAAAAATTCTCAATGGCAGGCAGCTTCATTTGCCCCCCGGAGCCGGAGAAGTTGTTGGTGTCGAGAAAGACCAGCGTGCTCATGTCGCCAACGCAGACGGCTGGCGGCTGATACTCAAACTGACAGGCACCGCTGCTGAAGGAGCGCCCTTGTGCGCGGTGCCTCTGACCACGCTGGCTGGCGGCAGCAAGCTGCTTTCCAGCATCCTGGAAGGCTGACAGCACAAACGGTGGAGCAGAAAGAGCAGCGCCGCGTGGTTTGTGGCGCGGATACCAGAGAGGAAAGCAGTGACCGACCAATCATCAACGCAAAAGAAAGGACGGATCCCCTGGATTACCGTCCTGACAATCATCGTCTGTACAGCGCTTCTGCCTTATGGAGAGCTGCTGTCGCTGAAGCCTGTTTTCGTCATCGATGCATTTACCACACACAGTGAAAATATCGGTACGGCGCTTCTGTCTTTTGTCGTCTATATGTTCCAGCATTCCACGTTCGAGCACTATGAAGGCAATATCATCTTCTTTGTGCTCTGTGGTGCTTTTCTCGAACAAGCGATCGGGCGGTGGCGTTTTGCTGTGTTTGTCCTTGCCACCGGCATTGGTGCGGGGCTTGTGCATGTTTTGCTCAAGTCAGATCTGACTATTGGTGTCATCGGTCTGTCCGGTGTCACCATGGGCTTAATGGCGACGGTGGCTGTGGCGGGGCGGCGGCTTATCAATTTAGGCTGGCTGGTTCTGGTTGTCAGAGCTTTAGTGCTGATCACGGCCGGCTTGCAGTTGTTCGGGTACTTCTTCGGTAAGGGCATGC
>CAZHEZ010000059.1:0-36632 GCA_964531315.1 uncultured Candidatus Obscuribacterales bacterium
GCGGCCTAGAGCGACCTTGCCCTAGACCGCTGTCCACCAAAAATGGGGAAGGTCAGCTCGGTCGCTCGCTGCAGGAAACCGAACAGGGCATCTGCCCCCGTTCGGTTTCCTGTCGCTTCTCTCATCACCTAGCGGCGACGATAAACGTAGAGCGAATCCTTGACGAACGGTGCCGGCCCGCGCGGAATATTGACGCGCTTTTCGAGGAGCCAATCGCGTCGGATCAGCTCTTCAAACTCTTCGTCGCCGCAGCAGCCGCCAGGTTCTTCCCCGACGTAGAGAAGTCGATTGCCCTGATAGAGCTTCAGGCAATCGGCTGCCATCGAGCTGAAAGGCGGAGGCCAGCAAAGAAAGAGTGTACGCTCGCGATGACCTGGCGCGCTGAGAATCTCCACGCCGGCGGTGAGAAGCTCTGTCCAGGCGGTGGTGCCCGCATCGCGGTGAGAGCCGGGGTCACCGGCTGCCAGCGGATCGCAAGCCAGGATGTCCACGCCCATTTTGCGCAGCAGCCAAGCCCAGTATCCGTTGCCGCATCCCAGCTCGATGATCGAGCCGTGATGGGCAATCTCCTGGAGCGCGGAGAGATTCGGAATCGCCCAGGCAAAGTGCTGTGTGGCCGATTCGCGCTTCTTCTCTAACTGCCAGTGGGCGGTTGCGATCTCTCGCCATTCCCATTCTTCGAATTCGCGCTCCGGCTGCAACCCCGGCAGCTGGTCGAGGTAGAGAAGATGGGCGAGAGAGAGGAAAAGGCGCAGGTACGGATTGTCGACTTCGCTCAATTGACCTCCCTGGTGATGTGCAATGTGCACGCCATGAAACGAAGATGCGGCCGCAAGCATTCCTCGGCAAAGAAGTAGTAATCGGCAGGTAGTGCGTGTATTGGCGGGATTTGCGGTTGTGCTTCGAATCAGTGAGAGAGCTAGATAAACCCACACTACCTGCGCGTTTTTACCACAGTCAATCGACTTAAATTAGAAAAGCGGTTTGCCGTTGATCGGCTTAAACCACAAACCGCTTTCAGTGAAAGGGCATGCTGTCTCAATCTCCACTGACGCAACTGGCCGGCCGCTAACTTCGCTAATCAGCAGCAGAAATAGAGCCCCAATGCGCGAGTAAATCAAATCCGATACCCTGCCACCTCTGAGGCGGCGTTCGTCAAACGAATGTCATGCATTTGAGGTAGTTTTGTGGGACTTCCAAGCCATTTGCGAAGTTAACTTGCGAATTACCAATAAGTCGAATTCAGTGCTTTTAGACAGCTGGTTCAATCTGATCAGAACCACCTCCATTGCCTGCTTATCTCGACTCGATGAATTAACCACTGGAGGTTCCTATGACAGCTCTCGAAGGATATCAGCGTTCAGAGAATTCAGGATATTATGGTGGCGGCAAATCAGCCAATGACTTCGGCGTAGACATGGCGGATCGGCATCAGGCGGGCTACGTGATTCCTGGTGGGGATTCATACGACCAGCAACGCGCGATTAATGACGGAAGCAATTGTCCTGCGTTGTACATCATGACTGAGACGGACAAAGGCGATGGCAGTGCGCCCAGCGTGGGTATTAAAGGTTCTCCTGCTAAAGACTGGCTGGACATGGAAAACGCAGAAGCACTAAATGAGCCTCCTCTTGCGACTGCGCCACAGCTAAATGATGCTCAGCAAAAAATAGGCACCGATGCGCTTTTGGCGATCAATGATTTGCTGAAGGCGATGGCTCCTGATCAAACTACTCACAAGCCTGATCTTGAAAAATATCAGGCGGCTGCCGACAAGCTGCACCAGCTATTTGGCGGCAAGGAATCTCCGGAGTTTTATAAACCGATTTCCGAATACGTCAACTACATGCTCACCAATGGGCCTCAAAGAAACCGAAGTGACTTAGTCAGAGTCGGAACATCGGAAATAACCGGGCAGACCTTCCTGGGTTTGAGCAACACTGTCTCGAACAAGTATGCACCGTTCATTCAGATCGGCGGTGTGGCGGATTGTTCTCGATTCAAGGGTTGAGATTGCCCGGGTGTGCTCTGCGGGCGGGTGCTTTCTGCACCGCCCGCAGGTCGTAGCTATAAAACACTATAGAGGATAATAAAACTGCTCAAAAAAGCAAATGCCGCCGAAGACTGGCTTGTGGCCAACCTCGACGGCACTGCTTTTGAGGGGAGGTTGTTGGTCTTAGAAGTTGCCGACCGTCTGCTTTGTACGCACGTTGTAGAGACAAGCGCGGCCGCCAATGGTATCCGAGATCAGCTCCCAGGCGATGCCTTCTTCGCGCGCCTCATCGAAAGTGAGGTACGGACCGGCAGGCACTTCCTTGCCGTCTCCGCCGTCGAAGCGGAAATCGGAGCCATGCCCGCTGCTCATCACGACCCACTCGCGGCGCGAGCGATCGTATTCAGTGGCAAGCGAGGCAGCCAGGTCGATGCAACCATTGCCCGCATAGTGCTCATGCGGATGGAGCCCATAGCCCGAAGCCCTGCTGAATTCGCGTTCGGCCTTGGCGGTGCTCAAAAGCAGCGCTTCGGCGAAGAAGACGTTGCAGCGAGCCGCTTCCTTCTGCAGCTTGAGCTTGTCGTCAGTGTTGGCGTCGATCGCCGCACGCAGGGCGTTGACGGCGTTGGCCAGGTCGGTGCGGGCGGACGAGAGCACTTCGATCAAGCCGAGAAAGCGCAGCTTGCAGCCGTAAAGCGTAATGCGGCGCTGTTCTTTCTCGAGCTTCTTTTGCTCGATGACGTTGAGCTGGTGATAGTACTCGCCCTGGTTGTGCCAGCGCACTTTGTCGTCGGGCGGCGCCGGAATGAAGTCGGCTCCTTCGCAAAGGCTGCCATGGGCGTCTTTTACGAGGGTATGGGCGGTTTGCGTCTCGGACAGGGCGTTTTCGAGCGCCGAATAGGCGAGAGCAAGGGCGGCGGTCTCCGGAATATGCGGAGTGGGGATGATTGAATTCTTGTTCACGGAAAATTTCTCATGCCTGAAAAAAGGTGTCTGATGCAAGCGCGTTAATCAGGCTTCGCACTCGCACGCTGCCCCCGCCTGCAAGCCACGCGTTGAGGACGCGCAGCCATGAAGAGACGGGGGCAGGGTTGGGAATGACGCTTGTCGATTCACGACAAGCGTTGTGGTGTTGGGCGGTGCGCCCTGGCGGAGATCAGGCGGACTTGGCGGCGACCCAGCGCTTATACAGCGTGTGGGCAATCTGGCTCTTCGCATCGTTGAGCTTCAGGAGTTCATCGAAGTCGGCGATTTCGAGGGTGATCTGCTCACCTTCCTCGAGTACGCCCGTGCATTTGCCCTCGTAGGAGCGCAGCTCGTCCTCGGTGACTTCCTTCTCGACTGCGAAGATGCGAATCGTTTCGTCCGAGCCGCCGGGTGAAAGGAAGATGCCGCCCGGCATACCGGCGAACGTGGTCAGATCGATGAGCTCATCGGCTTCCACAGTCATTTCCAGCTCTTCCTTGAGCTCCTTGGCAGCGACACCGCCGAAGTTGCCGGAGCCGTCGAGCATGCCTGCGGGAGTTTCACGGAAACTGGCGCTTCCTGTGGCAATGCGGGGCTGGACTGTGAAGATGGTTTTCAGCACGCCCTTGCAGGTGAGCGCGAGCACGATGGCAACAGCGCCTCCGCGCATGAACACGATGCCCGGCAGCTTGTTGCCTTTGACGTCGGTGGCTTCAGCGCTGAACTTGATGAAGCCGACTTTGACCGGGCCGAACATGTCCACCGTTTGAATGCGGATGCTCTTCACGATGAAACGTTCGCTGAGGGAGGCAAGCCAGTCCTGAAACGGCTTGGCGGCGACTGCCTTGTCGAGAAGTTCTTGTGAAACTCCTTCACCGGCGACGATAGCGATCTTTGCGATTGAGTTTTGGTTCACTTGTGGTCCCTTTCCATTTTCGGTCGATAACTTGACTGGGCGCTGAGATGCGTTGCCTGATTAATCTCTGGCTCTGCGCGAGATGCGACAGGGCGAGACGTCATCATTCAACGAGTCTGGCGCAGGGAAGCAACTCTCACTTTCATCTTTGTGCAACGGGCACTGCCAAGACGGTCAGGACTCACTTGCGTCTGCAAGTTTGAAGAGTATCTGAAATCTGTACTGGATTTGTCTTGGAAGTTATTGTCGCGCTGAATAAAAGTGATGTTGTGTAGGACTTCAACCTGGCAAATAGAGCTTAAGGTGTCAATTAACTGCTGATCATAGAAACAGACTGTAAACCTACTAAAAATCACGGTTTCGGCGTTTCATAGTGCCAGCATAGCCTGGAAACGCACAATGTACCAGGTGAGAACCACTACTATGTGCGCGGTCTAATTAACGGGCACCTGGTAGCGCTGCTCGCAGATGTCATATGGTATGACCCCTTGAAAGCTCGCGCAAATGAGGACGAAAACATTGGGTCGATCAAGAGCGGTGGGACAGAGCTTGGATGCATTTCGTTATTTTGAGAGATATGAATCGGCGCTGTTCGGATAGACAGGGTCCGGCATTCGCAATTCAATGGCAACGCCGCTTCCGCTGGCTCGCTGCAGAGTGTTTGCTAGTTGAGATTCCAGTCTGGCTCTGGTTCGAGCATCTCCATTGGGAGCGCCTTCGCGATTGTTCCACAATTGCTGAAGTTGGTCGCTGGCTTGCTGCTGCAAATTGTTTGCGTGCCGGTAGCTGTCTTCTTTCAATGCTGATTTCCCTTCGACAGACATCTGGTCGTTGCCCATGCCGATCAAATCCAATCCTGGAAGGACATTACTGCAGCTATCGCTTCTGCCGGCTCGACTGGCGGCGAAGTAATCGCTGTTGTTGTCGCATTGCGATGCTTGATGAAGCCTCCAAGTTGTCTCCGGCGTGGTGAATGTCGTGTCTATGGCGCGCGGTTGAATGGTTTCGAATTCCAATGGTAGGACCTCGTAAAAACTTTGCCTTTCGCGAATTAGGTGCTGGAGGAAGCAAAAAATACCAATGCAAACAGGCTGCCCTGGACCTTCCTCTAGCAGCCTGCTTGCAGGATTCCTTTGCGATGAGAATAAAAGTTGACTGTTTTACTGTACCGCCTGCAAGGTTTATTTGAGGTTTAAACCCTGAATTACGAATTGCTGAAAGCCACTGCCAACCGCGCAGTCCCGGCGAGCTTGAACTCGCCAGGACCACTTTCGGTTTGCTTCTCGATAAAGTTCGTGCAGCAGTTATTTTGCAACTACGACCTGGTGCGGTTATGCATAGAATGTTTTCGGTTGCTCCTCAGCTTTGTATTGCTTGCGAGGATGTTTGGCGTCGTAGCGACGCAGCTCATCCGGCGTCATACCGAGTATTTTCGCTCTCAGTTCGTCCAGATTCTGCATTGCGTTGTGGTCTGGTTTTGGAATCATTTGCCTGGCGTTTTCTTCCAATTCGCCGGGTCTAATCCTGAAGCCATTATCGTTGTCCTCATGGTTGTCCAAACCGCCTTGGCCTTTCGGATTTTTGGGATTGAGCGGATCTAGATCGCCACCAGGACCGTTCGGGGATCCAGGCTTGTTTTCGTTGTGGGGCTCACCATCATCGTATGGGTTTTGCTCTTCTTCATCGTCGAGGTGATCGAGCAAATCATAATCGCCTGTTTCCTCCGGGTCTTCGTCACAGGGATCATCATGATCGCCGGGTTCTTGTGGGTCTTCATCGTCACCGGGTTCATCGTGATCGCCTGGTTCTTCCGATTTTTCCGGATCCTTGGTTGCGTCTCCATCATCAGGGTCTTCTGGATCTTTCGAACCGTCTTCTTGCTTGCCTTCGCCAGGTTTCTTGGGGTCGCCAGGTTTATTCGCATCTCCTGGCTTCTGTGGTGTGGCAGGTTTTGCAGGGCAGGAAGAGCTGTCTGCTGTGCCGGTGCCAGAGGAATTTTCTGTGCCGGTTGCAGTTGATTTGTTGTTACTGGAGTCTCCTGTATTCGTGGTTCCACTGTCGAAAAACTGCGCTGCAGGCGAAAGATACTTTGATGTGCTATCGGTTCCGGACATGGCTGCATATGCTTGATTGCGTTCTGAGGGGCTGCAGTTTAGAACCTGATCGCGGAAAGCTGAATTTGAGGCGCCGCTGGCAATACCGGCGTCGAATGATTCAATGTTAGACAAGGCAAGGTACCTCTTTTGGAGTTACAGAATCGACGATGTTATTCAGATCGCTGCCACCGCTGACAATATCAGTGGGTCGTTTCAGCAATCGTGTTACTAAGAATTTCGCGTGGCTGACGCGCTGAGTTGAAGTATGAAAAGGGTGCAAACCGACTTCGTGCATAAAATTTACTGCCGCCAACGTTAAAGCAAGGTTTAAACGGGCGATAATGTTCGCAAATCCCCGCACCCTTGCCAGTATGGGTTTCCGCCCCACCCACAGATGTCCAAGCTCTTACTAATAGACGACGATATATCTCTTTCAGAGTTGGTTAAGTCTGCCCTTGAGGCTGCAGGATGGAATGTTGAGCTTGCTCACAACTATGGAGACGGATGGCAGCTTCTCAATAACTTTCCATTCGATATGGTCTTGCTTGATTGGGATTTGCCGGATGCCACGGGGCTGAAGCTCTGCCGCGAATATAGAGATAAGGGAGGAACAACACCTATTATCTTTATGACGGGCAAGACCGATATGGACAGCAAGCTTACCGGGCTGGATACCGGTGCTGACGACTATATTACAAAGCCTTTTGATGTGCGGGAAATTATAGCCAGAATGCAGGTGATTCAGAGACGTCCGAGCCATCTCTTGCAAAAAGACTTGAATATAAACGGCGCGGTTTTGGATCTGAAACTATCCGTTCTTTCGTTTAAAGGCAAAACGCTAAAACTGTCTCCAACTGAGGTTTCTATTCTCGAGTTTTTCTTTCGACATCCCGATCAGATCTTTTCCGGCTCTGATGTTTTTGCCAGTGTCTGGGCGTCGGATGCTGAGGTCAACAACGATACCGTAAGGGTGCACATGCATATCTTAAGAAAGAAACTTGACCCGCTTGGTTTGAAAGAGTGCATCAAAACGGTTAGACCAGCCGGTTATATTTTGGAATCGCATGCGATCAAGTGAATTGAAATTGACCATTTTGCATAAGGGGCTGATTTTGCTACTCGTTCCCTTTGCGTTGCAAGCAACTCTTTTTTTGATGCTCTTTGCAGAGATTTCGGCGACTGAGCGGTTTGCCGAAAAATTGCGCAACCGGACCGACGTTTTGGAAAAGAGCAATGCGCTCGTTGAAGACTTCGGATTGGCCTGGACGACAATTTTTACTCAGCTGTTTAGCGCCAATAGAGCGAGGGAGGCGCCACCGCTTTCGGCGGAGGCCTACAGAGTAAGAGTCAGCCATAATCTGGCGGTGCTCAATGCTGTGCCACAAATCAGCCCGAGGATGAAGCAGATCTTGAAGGATGCGGCGGTGGTTTGTAACAGCCAATATAAGATTTTGAAGCGCGTCGAAGCCGAGCAAGAGAAAGGCTCAATGACGGGGCCAGGCGCTTTTGCCCTGCTCGATCAGTTTTATTCGCTTAAAAGCGACCTGGCAAGAACATTCGCACAGATGAATGCGATTAAGGCAGAGATGGATTTCGAGCGCCAGGAGGTTCGCCGCGACGGTGAAATTACTGCGCAAAAGCGCAGCTCCGTTAAGCAATTGAGTATTGTTTTTCTGCTTTCAGAACTGCTTTTAACCGGTGCTCTCCTGGCATTTTTTCTAAGAAACATCAGCAGACGTCTCAATGTTCTGGTAAGCAATGCCAGGCGTTTGCCGGAAGAAGAGAGGCTTAGCGATCACGTCGAAGGTCGAGATGAAATCGCATATTTGGACAGCGTCCTGCATGAAGCCTCCGAAAAACTTTTGGCATCGAAGCAGAATCGTCAGTCGATACTGAACATGATTACGCACGACATCAGGTCTCCTCTAATGTCATCGAATCTTTTGTTAGATTCGCTGGTCGGCAAGGCGCAATCAACTGGTGATGCTGACAGCATGGAGACTGGCGAGCGACTGAAGAACACCTACAAGAAGGTGATTTTGCTTGTCGAGGATTTGCTGTTGCTCGAGAAGAGCGATGCAAAATTGAAATTGAATCCGCAGGTAATCGATGTGGAGACGGTCTGCCAGAGCGCAATTGAAACGGCTTTGCCCCAGGCAAAGAGCAAAGGCATTAATCTGGAAAATCTAGTTGAGCCATGCCAGCTGATTGCCGATAAAATGCGGATTGAACAGGTGCTGAGCAACCTACTTTCCAATGCCGTTAAACATACGAGCAAGGGCGGCAGCATTGTTCTGTCCAGTGAAAAAACTGCTGAGTATTTGACGATTTCAGTCAAGGACAAAGGCGCCGGCATTGATGCAGATGAAGTTCCTCATCTGTTTGAGAAGTTCTTCCAGAGCCGAAATGCGGCTGCAGGGGAAGGTTTTGGCCTGGGGCTGGCGATTGCCAAAATGGTCATCGACGGTCATGACGGTAAGATCGGTGTTGAAAGTGAAGTCGGCAAAGGCAGCACCTTCTGGTTCTCACTGCCCCTGGAAGGTTAGAGCGAATGCAGTCCGCCATTGTTGTGTTGATATACGCAAGCGTATAGTATGATGAGTATCAAAAACAAGCGACTCCGGAATAGACTGAACAAGCGGCTTTCGCCGTGTGCAGTCTATCCGGAGTCGCTGTTCCCACAGGGGAGCAATGGCAGAGGGTTTGTCATTCAGACGCCCCCTCTTTTTGTCCGGCATGCTCGCTTACGAAGGCGAAGTATGCATCGGACAATGCTTCGACCAGCTCGTCGGAAAGCGCGCTGAAGTTGATCGCTGCCGAGTCCTTGTGACCGCCTGCGCTGCCGTATTGGGCAAAGCCGGCGACAAGGTCACGCAGGTCGACATGGGGGTCGACCGTGGTCAGCGACGTATATCCGTCACCACGCATGGTGGCGATGTGCCGGTAGAAATAACCCAGTTCGCCCATCACACCGCGATGGATTTCAGGGTTATCCGTAGCAAGCACGACGAATACGGCTTCCTCGTCTTTCGACGTACGAATCACCGCTTGCTTGAGCGCCTCGAGAATGTGCGGGTCTTTCCGCGTGCGCAGCTTCCTTTGATAGTCCTCGAACAGCTCATCTGTCAAGCCGTGGCGCGTCAACTCGGCGATTGCCAGAGCTGCACGTGACGGCTCGTGATGTCTGAGCCAGAACGTATCGGTGAGGATGCTGACGACGAGAATCGGCTCGCAGATTCCGAATCGCTCGATGAGCAAACATCCGGCAGCGGGAGCGGGCTGAATGAAGCCGTGCTCGTCGTCTTGCCTGACGTCCGGTTTGACGTGGTGGTCGATGGTATAGACCTTGACCCCGCGTGTGTCAAAACCGATGCGGTTTGCTTGACCGTCCACGACGATGATTTCGTCCGGACGCCACTGCTGAAGAAGCCCATCGTAGGCACCTTGCAGGTCGCCTGTGACGAGCTTGCCTTGAGTGAATTGCAGCGCAGCCGCATGGAAATCCTCGCGGGCGAGAATCCAGTCGATCTGGCTGTACATGGTGATTGTAGGCAGCGTGAAGGCTTCCAACCCCTGCTTGCGCAGATGCTGGATGAGCGCTTTGGTGCATGCCACCGAATCACCGTCGACGGGTTGGCTCGGACCTACCACCAGAGTGCGTTTGGACCAGTTTCGTCCATGCCGCAGCCCGGAGGTCAGGTTCCGAAGCCTTTTCAATAGACTTCTGAACATAATAGCCTCCTTCCGGCTATGGCGGCTGGGGACTTCTAGCTCCAGTCGCGGTTTCTGATTTCCTGGCGGCTCTCGCGGCGTTCCTTGCGGTTCCGCGTGCGCTTGCCGCCACCATGAACACCAGTGCCCACGCCACCGTTGAAGACGCCGGAAGCGATTTCATCAGCGCGGCGCTGAGCGCGGTCCGCGGTCATGATTTGCTCCTTGGTGATGGTGCCGCAGTGCAAGGGCGATTTTCGCTCCTTCAGTCGTACTTCATGCGTTCGATGCTTGGCCATGTCGGCCTCCTTTCGTATTTACAAAGTTAGTTCCAGTTGCAGCGCCGAACTTCAGTTCAGCGCGCCCACATCCACGACCGATGCGGACATCAGCGGTCCCCGTGCGAAACGACCGCCCCCGATGGGAACGAGTTCGTACAGGTAGGCATAACGCCGAGTCGGGTGGTTGCGAAGCAGCAGGGGCTCGTAGATGGGCTCGTACACGACGAGGATGGGGCTGACGCCTTCACCTTCGCCCGGTATGACCATCGAATTGACCTCCTTGAGGTCGACTGCCTGAGCCGATTCGCGTCCCTTGGTTGCAGATTGCGTGTTCATGACAGATCTCCTTCTGATGACGAGTTACGTGTGGAACACACGCGTTCGTCCGTAATAGCCGAACCCTGCCAGCGGCCGTCACATTCTTCACGAGACAAAAGCCGGGGGTGGTTGCTGCCTTGTGAGCAACTTCCACCCCCGGTGATTTGGCGAATGAATTTTATGAATGAGTGCGACTGCCAGCAAAGTTTGACCCGTCTAGGCCCGGAACAGACGCTCTTGCTTCAGTTCCAGGTAGTCCGCCTGGCTGTGGAAGCCGAGGTGGTCGAGCGCGCCGCCGAACGAACCCTGACCCAGCATCGGCGGAGCCGACACCAGAGGTTTCGAAGGCACCGCGGTGGCACCGTGACCATCGAACTCGTTGGTCTCGGGAGCGAGCACGCCGGTAATGTACTCGAGGTACTCGGCCGGCAGGTGACCGATGGCATGATACGGGGTGTAGAAGAAACCCCGCAGACCGGCATTCAGCCCAAGAACACCGTCCTTGGGGAGACTGTCGCCGACGTGAATGACCTGGCCCGGATGCACTCCGAAGTCCTTCATCGCCAGCTGGATGCCGCGCGGGTCAGGCTTCTCATGATCGATGGGCAGCTCACGCACGATGCGGATGCCGTGCTCGGCGTACTTGCGGTTGAGCGACGCGATGCGGCGGGTGCCGAAACGCAGCCACTCCTCGCTGGGCACCTCAGTCAGATCGGGAGCCTTGCACTCCAGAGCATAGACGCCCTGGAAGTACTTGGCCAGACCGGACGAGGCCAGGCGAGCGATGCACATGAACATGGGCGCGTCCGAGACCACAATCGCCGGGATGCCCAGCTTTTGCAGTTCGGTGAGCGCCTTTTCGACACCGGTGTACGGCTTGACGTACTTTTCCCGGTATTTGTCCTGGGCATCCCAGAAGGGCTTTTCGATCTGGCGGACGAATTCCTTAACGGAGCCCTTCCAGTACGGGTGGAACGCCAGAGCCACCGCCCACGGGAAGTCGTGAGTGGCGAACTTGGCGAAGATAGTGCCGAGCTTGCGGCCCGCCAAATCTTCGCTGATTTTGAGACGCTTGGCGATCTTCGGGAGCTGCTCGCGCCAGGCCGGAACGGCACCAGCGAAGTAGCCGACCATGGTGTGGTCGTTGTCAGTCGAGAAGAGACGCACTTGCGTCTGGATTTTTTGTTTCATGCGTAGTTCCTTTTTGATGTTGCTAAAGGGTTTATTTTGAGAACTGCGCACAGCTGCCAAAGCAGACCGGAGGCTCCATTGGGGAGCCCCATGTCTGCGCTGTCTGAAACCACCAGGTTCCAGAATTGACGTGCAGGTGTGCCGCTTACCAGAGCCGATCAGAATCCGCCGATAGCGGCCTGAATGGCTTGGATTGCGTTGGAAGGCTGGCTCACTTCCAGGCATTTTCCGAAGGGGACAGAACGCCCCTCTTCACGAGCGCACCACACGGAAGCCGGACCGCCCACGGCAATCGCCAGACCACCACGCTTGGTGGCAGCGACGAAACCGGGAATGTCTGCTTCCGAATGACCGAGGTAGCCGACGATGCGGCTGTGCGTGTGTTGGGCGTTCTCCACTTGGGCGCCGGTGTCGACGTTGGTGTCGACTGTGATGACGGCGATGCCTAACGCGTCGAGTTGCGCGACGAATTTCGTCACGGTCTCTTGCGGCATCTTTGCTATCACGCCTTGCGACGCGAATAGCACTGACAGGTGTTTTCCTTGTGCCATGTTGTACCTCCTGTAACGGTTGAGGATGGATAAAAAGCCGCGACCCGCACCATGCGGACCGTCAGCACTGCATTCATCTCCGTCCGAAACTTCCTCAGCACCCTCCAAAACGAAAATCCGCTCTCTGACTCGTCGCACTGCAGCGAAGAATTGAGTGGCGGAATTTCGGAGGAAAAGAGTTGAGGTGAGGTTTCTAGACTTGATTTGGTTGTGAAGAGATGTAGATTCAACCTACTCTTGAACAAGTAGCCACACAAGCTATGTAGAGTTCTTTGAAATCACCCAGAAACAAGCTCTGTTGTCAAAGTTCAAACTACAGGCACGGGCGAAGACAGTAACAGGCTGTCAACAGGTGCTTGATCCGAAGTTCTATTTGAAATCAAATTGGCGTTCTCGCTTGTTTTAGCTATTAAGTACAAAGGTCTCGGGCACGCGATTTGACGTATAGCTGAGTTTCGATAAGGCCTTAGAATCATCGATCTTCTTCAGAACTCATTCAGCTTGCTTCACTGTTAAGTGGTTGCGCTATCCCGGCTATCTGTTGAGCGTTCTCGTTTGAAACGTACAGAGATAGCTGGTATCAGCAGAAGTTTGAAAAACAATTTCCAGGCAAAAAAGCGGAGACGGCAACTTCGAAAGGACAGATCTTTCCGGTAAGGCTTTTGCCGCAGTCGAACCAATCAGGTGCTGAGGAAAATCAAACCGGAAAAGGCATACACCATCTTTCCGTAAATGCTTATTTGATTGTCCCGCCACAGCGTCGTTCCAGACTACTAACGTCTTTGCTTTGACCAAATGCCACTTGTTGCAAGGGGAGTATATGCAGGACGCATAAGTGATTAGTCGAAGAACCAATCGCTGTCACTCAAACATCGCACAGCCGTTTGCGATTAAGCAATTTTCCCTTGCCAGCTCATTGAAATCATGCCGAAGCCACATTGGATGGGCTTAATGTGCTGCTTTGCAAGCCAAATACCGCATAAATAGATGGTTGCCAAGCGCGTTTAATTTTGCCGTTACAGCTGTGCGAGCATTTGTTGAATCTCATAACTGCTCTTGGCGCTGGAAGGCAAAAATATTCGGCTTTTCGGCTCCCAGTCAGGGTTGCCAAAGATTGCGCGACCCTTATTGTCATTAGGCTAATTGTTAAGCGCGACTCATCTGCTTTTGCTGTCTTATCCCTTTCGCAAAGCGGCTTCCCGTGGATATTTGCTGGATATTCTTCGCTGGCTGGCGCGATTTGTTAAGCGCATCTAACTCGCCATATTTAATGGTGCCTCGTGAGATCTGATGTTGATCAAGACCTCTTTTAATCTGTAGGGTCGGAAGCATCTTCTTATAACCAATTTGATCACTAGGACTCTCTCAACCACTTCTTTCGCTTAGAACCCTGCACTTAAAAAACACACCTCATCGGTGAGCAGTTCTGATCCGCGAAATTTTGGTTGAGCGTCTTCTTGTGATCTAACTCAGAAAAGGAGTAAGTCCTATGGCTGAAATGCTGTTGAACTGTGGCTCCTCTGAGGAGGAGATCGGCAGATGGATGTCCAACTTGACGCCTGCTCAGTTCACTCTGGGAGGTGTCAGCTGGGCATCAGTTGAAGCTCTCTATATCGCGCTTCGTACGCTCGATGTAGAGGAGCGGATGGAACTGTCGAAATTGAGTGGTCTTGAGGCTAAGCATCGCGGGCGAAAGCTTCGCAAGCGAGGTCTTGTCACCACGCATTTTGACGGTCGTTGTTTCGAGCTTGGCTCGGCACAACATCACGAGCTCGTGAAGGAGGCTATCAAGGCAAAACTTCTCGCTCATCCAGAAAAGTGTGCTCAGTTCGTAGCTACCCGGCCGCGAACAATCGTGCACGAAACCGGGTTTCCCGAGTCGCGTTTCACTCAACTGCCTGCTGTTGTTTTCTGCCGGATTCTCACCGAACTCCGAGAAGAGCTGCACCAGCTAGTTGCGTGAGATTGCTCCTGAGCCCACACGCCTGAAGCCTTTCCTCGGCTCCAGTGTTCATCCAGCTAATCGGAGCGTCCCCATTTTGGAGACGTTCCAGTCTTCCGAACTCAGGGCACGCGTTTTCCCGCACAGGGACTGCGCGCGTTGTGAGTTGCATTTATCCGACCCGTTGAGGGTCAGAAGGAGTAACTTACTATGTCAACCGACAAGAATCGTAAGAGCCGTGCGCTGATCAGCGTCACGGACGATCCGACCGACGAGTACATGCGTCGCGTCCAGCAGCTCGAAGCCTTCGAAAAGGGCGAGCTGACCAAAGCGCCGGCGTGGCTCAAGAAGGTGCAGGACGAGAGCGCGGCTCATACCGAATTGGTGATCGCCTCCAAGGTGGAGCATCCCGACCAGGGCGCAGTCGACTTCGACAGCCTCACCCCCGAGCAGCTCGCCGAAATGGGCTTCGACGGCAAGGTCTCCGCTGAGGACTTGCTGAAGAAGTTCGGCATCGCCAAGCGCACCTCGCTGGGCAAGACCTTCAATCCGGCCGACTTCGGCATCGAAGAGCTGGACTTCCGCAAGGGTCGCGGTCGCAATCGCGGTCGCGGTCGCAACAGCAACCGTGGTCGTCGTGGCAACGGCGGCAACGGAGGCGGCAACCAGGGAAACCCTAACCAGGGCGGCCAGGGGGCTCAGCAGCCTCAGGGCCGCTCCAAGACGGCCAAGAAGGGCAAGTCGGGCGGGGGTCGCGGCGGCAAGCAGCTGCCCAAGGCTTCCGACGTCGACACCGTTGTCGCTTCCTACCTGAAGGGTCTGAACGACGCCGGCAAGGATGGCAACATCCGCATCGGCGAGTTCAACGCGGAGTTCCTGGATGCGGCGAAGGCCAATGCCTTCATCAAGTCCTACTCCGCCATCGTCAAGAAGTTCCACATCATCGGCATGATCGAGGTGGACTCGAGCGGCTTGCAGCCGATCGCACAGGCGGCCGGTTACACCGCCTACACCTCGGTGGCCAACACCCGTAATCAGGCGGTGGGCTTCCTCGTCCATCCGCGCCTGAAGGTGCTGAAGGTCTACTCGATCGACAGCGTCGCCAACGTCGGCGGCGTTCCGGATTTGCGTCCGGCGTTTTGCCTCGACCTCCAGGATACCGTCTCCGGCGTGAAGTTCACGGCGGTAGTGGTGCACATGAAGTCGATGCGTGGTGGTGAGGGCCAGACCGGACCGATCCGCTACAAGCAGTTCGACCTTCTCCAGAAGGCTCTCGGCACCGACGCCGAAGTCGTCATCCTGGGCGACATGAACTGCAAGCTTCCCGGCACCAACGATATCAAGCCGCTCCTCAATGCGGGCTACAAGCTCCTCAACCCGAAGAGCACCGTGGCCACGCAGTCGATGGGCAGCCGTATCGACGGGTTCTTCTGGCTGAAGCTGCCCGGCAAGCTCGGCAAGTACGCCGTGCGCGCCATCTTCGAGAACAAGGTGTTCGGTCGCGGTTTCTCGGACCACGGCGTCTGCAGCGCAGAGATGCGCCTGTGCGCTGTGCCCGGCTCCAACGACGGCTCCTGCTCGACTACGGATGCCACCGACGGCGACTTCGGCGATGACCCGAAGAACGACGGCAAGATTGATCCGCAGTAAGAGCGCAGTAACAACATCAACAGCGCAGGCCAGGCAGGGGAGTCGGTGTAACAGCCGGCCCTCCTTTCTGAGCCGAAGCGCGCGGGATGCCTGAAAAGCTCCCAAAATGGAGACTAACTGTCTATGCCATACATGCAAAAGCCAACATCGGGTGGGCCGATACGGCGGTTCCTTGTGCGGGGGCTGTTCGTTCTCCTGCCTGGCTTTCTAACCCTCTGGGCTGTGACATTCGCTTTTGGGCTGGCCGATTCCTGGCTTGGTCCGATGGTCGACGCATTCGTGCGTGCCATCGTACCGGCACAGTTGCTGGTCGGTCCTCTGGCGGGCGGTCACATCCCGGGGATGTCCTTCTTCGTTCTGCTCTTCATCTTTGTCCTGTTCGGCGGTATCACCTCCGTCGCTCTGGGCGCCGCGTTCTTCCGCAAGATTGATGCCGCCATCGGCATGCTTCCGGGAGCCGGCCCCATCTACAAGAGCGTTCGCAAAGTTGGTGATCTGTTCACAGGGCAGAAGGAGGTGCCGTTCCAGAAGGTCGTCGTCATCCCGTTTATGGCCTCGCAGGCGCTCGGTTTGGTCACCGGGCGTACGGTGGACAGGACGACAGGAATTCCTCACCTTCGGGTGGTGGTGCCTACGCCTCCCAACCCGTTCTCCGGCTTCATCCTCATGGTGCCTGAGACTGACTGTGTCGAAGCCGGAATGACCGTCGAGGAGGGCATGCAGTATTTCATGTCCTTCGGAATGGTCGGCCCTGCCGAGATGACCCTCACACCGCCGACCCACACCGGTCGTGGTGGCGAGTGATTCTTTGATGGGGCGCACTGTGTGCGTTCCATCACGGTGTAAGCCAAGCTGTCGGGCTTTAATGTCGACGGCAACTGTAGCAAGAGGCATCGAACCAAAAACCGCCGGATAAAACCGGCACAAGGAGAGACTCTCATGGCTTCCAAACTGATCGCATACAACGCTGATTCCGACACGTTCTTCTTCGGTTCCCAGGAAGTGACGGACAAGGATCTCCGCCACGCCGTCGCCGACGCGCTCCGCAAGAGCCGCTGGTCCGATGGTCCGGAGATGGTCGAGTTCCGCAACGTGGCGGTGACGGTCCAGTACGTCAACCAGATGCTCGACTTCGTCGACGCCAACGGTTGGTTCTGGGATTCGTTCGACATCTGCATGCACGACCACGAGTTCGACTGGAACCGCATCACGCCGGGAGAATTCCACGGTCTGGTGTGGGACCTGAAGGACGCCGGTCGTACCGCGCTCGGTGTCGCCGAGTGGCTGGAGTCCGAGGGCTTGCACAAGCTGGCTCGCGGGCAGCGGATCATCGCCGGGCAGTTCTTCAACCGGGCCGACCGCATCTACAAGACCGGCCGCAACGACTAGTACGGCAGAGTTTCACAAGGGATGATGCCGCCACGACCGGATAGAACCGGCTGTGGTTGCTGACCTTCACAGGGGTGCGGAAACCGTCTAAGGACGGCGACCAATCCCCTGTGTTTTTTTCTTCTTGCATTACTAAAGAACATAGTATAACATCAGTTTATCCGGGTTCAAAGCAGTCCGGCTGGCTAAACACTAGATGGCATCAGGGTTTGAAATCAATATTTTTTGGTATGTAGCAGTCAGAGCTTTGATCAGGTGAGCCCTTAATGAACGTTGGATATCCCATTTCTAAAAAACTGAATAGTCTTCTCGGTACGCTTCTTTGCCTATCGTTTTTGCTTCCCGTCGGCGCCGAGGCACGTGTTTCCGGTGTGGGGCTGGCGGCTGGCAAGATGCGTTCGGCAAATGTACGCTTGCGATCGTTGGGACGCCATTCCCGAATCGCTCATCAACGCGGACGCCAGAGCCGGCACGGGCGCAAGGTCCACGCCGGGGTGCCCAGGCATTCTGAAGTGGCAATTCTTGTGGAAAGCGAAAATGGCAGCGTCATTGCCGACCAACTTTCCGATCTGGCCTTCAATCCGGCCTCGGTGGTCAAACTGATTACTGCCTACGCGGCATTGAAAACCTTTGCTCCTGATCACCGCTTCACGACTACTCTGTATCTCGACGGCGAACTCGATGAAGAGACCGGTGTAGTTACAGGTGATGCTTATGTGGACGGTCAGGATCCTGATTTTAGGAGCACTGATGCAGCTGAGCTGATCAAGGAATTGCACGACCTGGGCGTGAAGAAAATTGAAGGAAAACTGGTTGTTTCACCGCAATTCTCCATGCACTGGAGTGGCGATCCGCTGCAGTCCGGACGTAGCCTGTCCGCTGCTCTCAAACGCGGGCATGCAGGAGCGCACGTGACTGTAAAAGGTCCGGTGGAAGTGGGCTCGGTTTCTCAGACCGCCATGCGCATCGTCACTCACGAATCTGAGCCGCTCAGTCAGACGCTCAAGCATATGCTTGCCCATTCGATCAATCCCATGGCCGAACAGATGGGAAGATGTGTGGGCGGCGTCCAAAAGCTTGAGGAAATTGCTGCCAAAGATGCTGGAGTGGCTCCGGGCAGTGTCAATCTTTCCACTGCCAGCGGGCTGGGCATCAACCGCGTCAACGCGCGCGATATGATGATTGTGCTCAAGGCTCTGCGCAGAGAATTGCAAAACAAAGGGCTTGATCTAAGCGATATCCTGCCTCTGGCCGGCATGGAGGCCGGTACGATGGACAGGCGTTTTACGGGCTCGCAAGAGCGTGGCAGCGTGGTCGCCAAGACCGGCACTCTCACCACTACCGATGGTGGCGTCAGCGCATTGGCCGGCATGGTTCGTTCGGACAAGGAAGACCTGTATTTCATCATCTTCTGCTGGAAGGGCTCGATCAATTCTTTCCGTCACCAGCAAGATGAGCTGATTCGCCAGCTGCAAGCCACACGAGGCGGCCCGCGCCGCTTCGATAATCGCGTTGCTAATACGCCGACTCTTTAGTTGGAGATAGCGGCCATGGAGTTTATGCGTGCTATCCAAAAGATGTTCAACCGGGGAGGCTCGGTCGAAGATCAGCAAGTGATAGAGAATTTCAAGCGCACAAGACGAAGAAACAACGATCTGGTGGTTGCCTTTTTTGACAGAGCGGATTGGCATTATGATGCGGTTCGGCAAAAGGGTCTCGATGAAGGGCAAATGTATGTGCCCGGCGGCATGCTCTTGGGTTGGCTGGTGGAAAAGGAATTCATCAGCGATGAGATGTATGAGCTTTATGGCGAGGAAATCGACGACTTCTTAAATCATCGCATCGGCCCTGGCGATATTTACCAGGCCATGGATGGAAAGCTGCATCAAGATATGCTGACGCGAGAAGGGCAGCGCTTTATGCATTACTATTTTTCGGCCGGCAATTATTTCACTGACTTCGAAAGTACATTCAACGCACGCGATGGCGCGCAATATTCTATTGCCGATTCCTGGCCCAACTTTGAAAAGCTGGCTAATCTGCTCGACTTGCGTTTGCGCGAATCGAGCTGATGGTGTCGTTTCCAGACCGGAAAATTCGATGCTCCATCTACTAAAGAGACATCCGATTGCAGTGGAAGCGAGATTCGAATTCACGCTGGTTTTGACTTATGCAATTCCGGCTGAGGTTTTAAAACCCCTGCTTTTTCCCGGTTTGGTACTCGATACTTTTGAAGAATATGGCTTTGTCGCCATTGCCATGGTGGAGACAAAAAACCTCAGGCCGAAGGGTTTTCCCCACCTGCTCGGCCAAGATTTTTTTCTCACCGGCTATCGCATTTTTGTGCGTTTCAAAACAGCCGAAGGAAAAACTCTGCGCGGGTTGCTCATATTGAGATCTGACACCGATAAGCCTCTTATGAGTGTGGCTGGAAACCTTTTCACTCACTACAAGTATGAGCTTGCCAGCGTCAAAAGAAAGCGAACTGAAGACAATTTGAGCATCAAAGTTTTCACTCCAAGCGGCAGAGGCAACCTGGAGGTTGATGCCATCATTGGCGATGGCATAACCGATGCCGCCTTGCCGGAGACCTCACCCTTTCACTCACTTAAGGAAGCTCGCCAGTTTGAAGGACCCATGCCGTTTACCTTCGATTTCGAAAAGGAGACCAATTCGATTGTGAAGGTAGAAGGGGTCAGACAAGAATGGCATCCGAGAAATATCGACGTGAATGTAAGAACAGTAGAATTCTTCCGGCATCCGCCCTTTAAAGGAGTTCAACCTCGCCTGGCCAGTGCCTTTTTCATCGAGAACATTCCCTATTCATGGAAAGAAGGTAGTTTGGAGAAGCTGGAAGATCAATCATGAATGATGAATCTTTGGAAATTCGGCTCAAGGCTTTGCGAACGCCGCTGGAAGGCGTATCCAATATTGTCAAATTCAACTGGCCGTTTTACCTGGTCTCGGCCGGCGTGCTCATTGCATGGAGGGTCGTCATACAGCTGATTCCGACATTCTTCTTGGCTCCGGTTGGGATTATTGTTGTTTTGATCACAACTTGGTTTGTGATATCACTATTGGTATCGTTTATTGTTTATGACCTGTCCGATCTTTATAAGTTCAGATGGTTGCAAGAGGCCGTAAAAGTTCCCCCTGTACAGATCCTCAATATTCATGCTGGTTTCGACGAAACAAGTAAAGGGTTGCAGTTGCTTTTTCCAGAGGCCAAGATTTAGAGTTTTGACTTTTATTCGACCGATCGTACTTCTGAACCATCAATTGCTAGAGCCAGAGCGGCTGCGATCAAGACCGACAGTGGTGACATTGCGGCGATACAGCCTGTCAGCGTCGATATCTCAGGATGGAAGCTGGAAAATGATTGCCAGGACTTAGTTCTGCTTTTCATGTCGGCGCACGAATTGAGGAAGCCTGCCGACCGAGAAGTACTGTTCCGCGAAGTTCATCGTGTTCTCAAACCGGACGGCGAGCTCATTGTTGTGGAACACGTGCGGGATGTCGCCAACTTTATTGCATTCGGGCCGGGCTTCATGCATTTTTACCCTCGTTCGGAATGGCTGAGACTGGCTGAAGTATGTAACTTTCGTCTGCGCGAAGAGAAGACTATAGAGATTCTCGTGCGAGTATTTTACCTATGCAAGCGGTAGATGCAGTGGTTCTCAATTTGCGTATCGTCGGTGTGACAATGATTTTCCTTGCCGCGGGCAGCTCTGGCATGGCAAACGTTTCGAGACTGTAATGCACGTGATTTTTTCGCTCAACTGGCTGTATTATGTGGTCGTGTTCGGATGGCTCTTTTACTACCAGCGGCAACCTAGGAAGTTCGAAGCGTGAGCCCTAAATTTATTTTTCTGATCCGCTGTGTGCTTGCATTAATCTGGCTGTACAACGGACTGTGGCTGAAAATTCTCCATGTTGATCCGCATCATCTGGAAATTGTTCAGGCCGTATTTCAAGTTTCCGTCAATCAGGCGGCCAATTTTCTCAATATTATTGGTGGGCTGGAAACGCTCTTGGGCATTGGTATTTTGTCGGGATTGTTCTATCGATTCGTTAATTATTTCCAGGTTTTTATTCTCATTCTCATGAATTCTGTTGGTATCGTCAGTGGTGAAGGATCAATAAGTAATCCGGCCGGGCTTTTGATTATGAATTTTCCTACTATCTTGTGTGCGATAATTGTGGCGCGCTATGGTCCGGGCTTATGGGCGCTGCGTTTGCCGCGGATGAAAGCCAAATCGACCGAGCCGGCCGGCGAGGTGGAGTGATACTAATGAAGGGCGGCTCTGAGAAGAAAGAACTGGATTTCTGGCGAGACGGAAAGATGGGTAAAACTGGTTCCAATCCAGATGCGCAGGTGCTTTTCGGGCAAGTTCGCGAAGATGCCGAAGTGGAGATGTCTCTCTTTCGTTCTTTGAAAACCAAGCAAAAGCAAAACGTTTTCGCCATCGCTTCAGGAGGATGCACTGTGCTTTCACTTGCTGCAGTCAAAGAGTGCAAAGTGAATGCTGTGGACATCAATCCGGCCCAGATCTATCTCTGTCTTTTGAAAACGGCTGCATTGACAAGGCTGACTTTTGGTGAAGCTCAACTTTGCAACATTCAAGCCGCTGAGCCGTATTTCGAAAGAGTGGCGGAGCTTTTGCCAGCCGAGGCGCGTGATTTTTTCAGGCAAAATCGCCAACTTCTAACGCGCGGATTAAACAATTCCGGTGTCGTGGACAACCGGCTCAAGCAGCTGATGTCCTTGTTTTATCTCTCGGTCCATACGAAAGAGCAGACCCGCCAGTTTCTCTCTTTGCCGACTGTCGACGCGCAAAAACAATATTTCACCAAGATGTGGAAAAACTGGCAGTGGGATTTTGGCTTGAGTATAGTACTCAGCAAGACCTTTCTTTCTCTTGGGTTTGGAAACAATGCTGTCGATTCTTTGCCGAAAGATTTCTCGGCGGTCATGAAAGCGCGATTGGAACGGGCTTTGACAGAGGTGCCCATCCAGGACAACGGCTACGTGTGGCAAACATTTCTGGGAGAATACCCGAGAAACGCCCAGTCTGAGGCGATTGAATCAGCACTGCCTGCCTATCTGCAATCGAAGAATCAGAAGACTTTGAAACAAAATCTCGAGCGCGTACTCTTTAGCGTCGACGATGCGGTTAGTTTTCTCAGTGAGCAAAAGGAGAAGTCTTTCGATCTGTTTGCGCTTTCCAATATTTTGGAACTGGTGAAATCCGACTACGGAGTGAAGCTCTCCGAGCAAGTGGCGCGCACTGCCAGACCGGGAGCTCTCATCTGTCTACGTTCCATCTTTCCCAAAGACGAGCCTGTTCTTCGTGACCTGAACGGCAGTCTTCAGTATAAGGCGGAGCTGAGTGCCCAAATGGAAGCGAAGGATCGCAGCTGTTTCTGCAACTTCATTCAGGTGTATGAGAAACAGTGAAAGCGTTGCCTGCGGCTTTCGCCTCAGTTAACTTTCCGCATTCATGGCGGCGGCAGCTTGCGTCTGGGCAATGCTTAAGGCGGCCTGGCGATCTGAGAGCGCTTCTTTATCCTTGGTCAGCGATTCGTAACAATCGGCCCTGTGCATGTAGGCATCTTTCAAGTTAAAGCCGGCATCTATCACTTTTGAGAAATCTTCGACCGCATCCACGAAGTGGCGCATTTTCTGCAAGCACAGACCGCGCTTCCAGTGTGCTTCCGGCCTCTCGGGGTCCGCTTTGACCAGCAGGTCCAGATCTTCCATGGCCCGCTCGTAGTCTGCTAAACGGTAGAATGCTTCGGCGCGCAAATAATAGGATTCGGGAACATCGCCATCAAGATTGATTGATTCGCCGATGTCGGTGGCCGCCTTCTTGTTTTCACCCAGCTCCAGATATGCCGTTCCTCGTCCCAGATAAGCAAGAGCGGAATCAGGCTTCATCTCCAGGACCTGCTCGTAAATGGCAATGGCCTCTTTGTGATTGCCTTGTGCGGCCGTTTCCAGTGCCTTTATGAAAAGGTCGTCCGGGTTGGCAGCGCGGTCGACAATAACAGTGGCGCTGGAATCATTTTCGCTTTCTTCCAGACGTCTTTTCAAATCACTGATTGAACGCTTCCAATCACCGGCCGAATCCGTATCGGCCCACAATTCTTTTAATTCTGAATTCTCTTCGATGCGTTTTAGAACTTTGAGCGCCATCGCCACTACTTCTTTGCCCGCCACGAATTTGCGATTGGAAATCCAGGTGGCAGCCTCCTGGGGCAGGTGGCTGGAGGGATTGCCTCTGGCCGCTACAACCAGTTCGGAAGCGGCTACTGCCACTTCGCACTCGGGAGCTTGCAAATAGTCAGTGGCCGGAAGTTTGGCCACATTGACGATGGCTCTAAGGATGGGAGAGGTGCTCTCACTACCCATCAATTCGATGAGCCATTCTTTAGCCGTGTCATTGTCAAAAGCGCCTACGTCCCAATCGCCCATGATTTGCCTTTTTGCCGGGGGGAATTCGGGGAATCCGTTGAAGTGCGCATATTCTAGCAAACGGCAAAGACAAAAACCCCAAAAAGTTGCAAGCAGAACCAGTTACGGTTCTGCTCGCGGAGTGCGGCCTCGTGGAAAATTGTGCTCAGTGTCCTTGACGTTTCATGTAGTTTTTGTCAAGCGACTTGAGTTCTTTGACTTTGCCCGGCTGCAAAAATGCCTGCAGGCGATAATTGCTGTCCTTGGCTTTGTGGTTTTTGTTTTGAGCGCGTTGATCGAACCAATGATCGTGATCCGAGCCTTGCGCCTGAACCGCGCCGTGAGAGCCGGACGCTGTTTGCGTATTGGTCGGCTCAAAGGTTTTACTTTTGATTGTTGAGTTTTCAATTATCGATTGATAGTGATTGTGTGCGTTCACCTGCAGCTCCTCAGCTTCCTGAGTGCGTGTAGATGGTGCTCCGGTACGCGCTTGAGGGCGCTCCACCGGCTTGAGAATACGCAACACTTTAGTAATTCCATTGGATAAATTGATTGACATAGCCTGCCTAACCTTTCTTGTGAAGCCGCTTAAAATGCGGAGCTTCCAGTTTCCATCCCAGTTGGGTTTTCTCTTAACGCCAGCCAGAAGATCCTAATCCGACCGTAAACGCAGACACCGTCCTTTTAGTCAGCCCCGAACCGGCTGCGTAATTTCAATTTATCCAAAGCTTGTGAAAATTATGTGAGAGCAAGTCACTTCGAGAAACCGTGCATCTGAGCCCTATTTCGAACGTCTAGGCGTGTTCAACCTGGGCAGATGATTGATTGTCGACATCGTTTGCTGTCACAGACTGAAGATGGGAAGCTAGAGCCTGCAGTCGATAATAACTGCTCGAACTTTTCTTCATGCCTCCACCCATACCTTCAATGTTGTTGTCGAACCAATGGTCTTGAGGATTGGCCACTAGCATTGGCAGGTCTTTTAAGGTTCTGCTGGCGGCGCACTTATTTTTGAAATTGACGATTTTTCTCTCGTAGCCATCTTTGATCTGGGGAAGTTCCCTGGTGGGGCTTGTTTTTCTCAGGCGAGAAACAAGCACTTCTGTGTCCTCTTTTGAGACTTTCAGAGAACTCTCCAGGTGTAAACGCAATATTCGTCGCAATCTCAGATAGAAATAAACGAGATACTTCTTACAGGTAAGTAATTCGGCACGCATTTTAGTTTCCTCATTCAGGTCCCCTGCGCCGTTTGAGAACCGACGCCCCATGTAACCAAAATAGAATGCGTTTGTGAAAAACCCGTGAGGAAGCCGCCAGGGCTGGTGTGCATTAAAACGGTAAGAAATGCCGATATGAAAGATCGATTCGAGAGATCAGTATGAAAATCACTGCTGGTTGGTTGGCGGAGCTGCGCTCTTGTCCATATCGCGGAAAGCTTTATCTGGCAAAAGTTTCGGGACAATGCAGTGAAAGATTAAACGGAAGTTAGCTGAGCTGCGCTAACTGAATTTAATGATCTCAGCTAGGTTGTACTAACTGAAGTTTGGTCAAGAAGTCAAACCAGTGCTCAAAACACTGGATTGTCAAGACGTTCTCGTATTAGGCTCAAATTGCCTTTTATATCCTACCTGCAAGAACAGCCAATCCTCAGTCCTTCAATCCGAATTAGCTAGCAATAGCACTGTTTCACTTCCGATCTTGTATCGGTGTGGCAGGTTCGGATTTTGGTTGGAGTTTTTGTTGTTCGCACCAGGAGGATGTGGCCGTGTATCCAGCACGCAACCTCAACCACTAGATAAGGAGCAAGCAAAATGGAAAACACTCAACCCACATCTCTTGGAGGCCTTCGACCCGCGGGCCAGACGGCTTCCCTCCTCGACCTGGGCGGCAAGGGCAGCGATGATTCGCTGGTCATTGTCGGCTCCGGTCCTGAGAGCCCGGGCAGCTCGATTGACGTAGGTGGTGAACTGGCCTTTCTCAAGAAGGCCTCCGACCTGCAAATCTACGCCAGCGTCGTTCCTGCATGGATCGCCACCTACGACTTCGTTTTGGACGGTCCCGCCGTTCTGCCGCCGGTGTCGCAGTATTTCGACAAGGTGGCCGCCGGCATCATGCGCAACATCACGCAGGACATGGGGCTGGAAGTCCAGAGCGTCAAGGTCGACCGCAATGCAGTGCGCCTCACCATGCGTCTGCGCTGCATCCCGCTGCAAGCAGATCTTCTGTTGCATCGTTTTCCCGAAGGCAAGGTCACTCTCGTGATGAACGAGACGCCTGCCGAAACCGCGGAGACAACTGGGGAGAATGGTCAGACCGCGGCCTAAAGCCGTTGCCCAACCATTCTTGAAAGTTACTAACTGACTGTGTCTGACCGGAACCTCGACTCTGTCGAGGTTTTTTGCGTGAGGCACTCATCAACAAGTAGCAGTGAAGGAGTTACAAACATGTCTACTACGACTATCCTGCCCGAGACCCCTGCCCCGATCAATTGGGGAGAGCCGCTTGACCTGACGGTTCTCAGCCCGCGGGAGCAGGCATTCAACGGGTTCATCAACAAGGTCATCATTGGTCAGCCCCGCGGCAAGAGGGCGGCGCAGCGCGCTTTCCGGCGCACTCAGTCCAAGCTGCGCACCGGCAGGACGCCGGTCTACGCCATCCTGGCGCTCGGCCCGACCACGTGCGGCAAGTCGGAAATCGCCTTTCGCTTGGGCCAGTTCTTCCACGGCAACCGCTATGCGGTGCTCAAGTTGGACGGCTCCGAGTACATGGACGACAGCCGGCTGACGCACTTGATCGGCGGCACCGCACAGTGGGCCGGCTTCGTCGACAAGGCGCGTGCGGACTATGTGCCGCCGCGTCCCGACGAGAAGGACACCATGTGCGAGTTGAACAACCACAACCTGGCCTGGAGCCGCCGCGGTTCCAAGAGCCCGATCACCATCATCCTGGTGGACGAGTGGGACAAGGCCTGCCCGGAGTTCAACAACATCATGCTGAGCATTCTGCGTGATGGATACTACACCCTGGGCAACGGCGAAGTGGTCGACTTCAGCAACTGCATCTTCGTCTTCACCGCCAACCTGGGCGCCAGGGACGTGGAGCAGGCGGGGGAGAAGGCCAAGAATCCGCTGGGCTTCAACAGGAGCGCTACGGAGCTTTCCGCCGAGGAGACGGAAGCGCTCTTCAATAAGCACCTCAAGGAGTTCACCGCTCCTGAGTTCCGGGCTCGCCTCACGGAAAACGGCGAGATCGTCATCTTCGACAAGCTCACCGCCGACGAAATCGGTCAGGTGCGCGACCTCAAGATCGAGGAGATGACGGCGCACATCCTCAAGGAGGTGGACATCACCCTGACGGTCGACGACAAGGCGCGCAAGCTCCTGCTCGACATGTCACTGGCCAACGACGGCACGGTCGCCAATCTGAACGGCGTCCTCAAGTCGCAGATCACCGACAACATCGACAACCAGCTTATCATCAGGCGTATCTCACCCAAGGATCAGATCCTTGTCTGTGTTGCTTCTGATGGAGAGTCGATTGCCATGCGTCGGGAGGTGAAGCCTATCCTGATGGTTTCCGGCATCGACAGCGACGAGTTTCGCGCGGCCACGGCGGAAGCGGACGCTCAGTTCGCAGCCGCTGCGCACAAGCCGGGCGCCAACGAAGTCGACGTCGACAGGGTGAAGGCGGGCGCCGAACAGGTGAAGCGTGCGGCGGCTCAGCAGCCGAAGGCACGTCAGCCTTTCATGTTGAGCGTGATCACCAACTCGCCTGAGATGCTCGCGGGGGCCCTCAAGGACCTCGACGCTGCCTTCGCGCAGTTGGGCATCACCAAGCGCTCCCAGAATACCCAGTTCGGCATCACGATTCAGACCGAGATGGGTGTCGGTGAGGGCGACCTGACCGAGGAGAAGGTGAGTGCGGATCTGCACGACATGATCAAGTTCCGGGAAATGGCTCCCGGGGTCATGATCCGTACCGTCGAGACGCAGCTCTAAGGGTCCATGTTATTCCAGCAAGGATTGCAAAGTCCTTCCTGAAACAGTCGTGGCTGCTGCTTTAACTGTCTGCCTGGTTTGTGAAAGGGATGAGGGTCTCTTTTGCAAGTTGTGCAGATGACCTATCGAGACTCAGCTTTGCTGAGGCAGGTTGGGAAAGGGTCCCACTAGAGGACGCTCTCTTAACAGTTGTGTTCTGCCCGGCTGCTTGCCCAGGAGAAATCCGAAGCAGGCAGCCGGCGGAGCCATCTCCAAAAATAAGAACCAGGAGAAAACCTTGCACACCACTATCGATGACACCAGTGTTCGGCACCCGCGCCTCGTGCAAACCGGCTGGTTCAGCCAGTTCTGGGGACCGGCAGGTGCGTTTCCAGTGCAATTGATGGGGCTGCTTACTTCAGGCGAAACGGTCTACTTCCGCGCTCGCGGAACCAAGATCACGCTCGAGGTGGCGGCCTGCGAAGACGAACTGGACGGCGATCGCGTGATCGCCAGGTTTCGCAAGGACGCCGTTGTCAACGAAACCAACCCGTTCGGCGCCAGCCTGATGGATGCGGACGCGGCTGCAGAACTCATCGAGCAGTGGCTCGGTGAGTTTCGTAGTGGCGCCCGACCCAGGGCTGCACGAGACTGAAAATTGGCAATGCGAAGGGTGCATGATACTGTGCACCCTTTGCCTTGCTTCGGAGCTGGAAGCGGTGATATTGCCGCTCTCCGGTTGGACTTCCACGGCCGCCGCTTGCTTTTTTGAGAGCACAAGCGGGCAGGACTACATGCTCTCTCAAGGATTCCTACAAAAAATGTGTACGCAATGCGATTCCAATAAGAAACCGCTGGTCCCTTTTGCTGAACTTTCCGGCGACGAGCAACGTCTCGTCACCACCGCCTGGAAGTTCAGTGAACGGGCCCATTGCCCCTACTCCAAATTCCCCGTCGGCGCCGCCATTCTGGCGGAGAACGCTGCCGGCAAGAAGAAGGTGTTCGGTGGCTGCAATGTCGAAAATGCCAGCTACGGCGGCACCATCTGCGCCGAGCGTACTGCAAGCGTCAAGGCTGTCTCGGAGGGCTACACCAAGTTCCTTCTGGTGGCAGTCGTCTGCGCCAAGATCCCCGGCGGCTCGCCCTGTGGATTCTGCCGGCAATTCCTGCGCGAATTCGGCAAGAACGCGACCGTGCTCAATGTCTCCGACAAGGAGTCGAGCGTGACGCGCTGGACGATGGATGAGCTGCTCCCCGATTCGTTCGGTCCCGAGTCGCTCTAAGCAACCTGCCTCTAACGGCGGAAATCTGGACCTGGCATAACAGCTGAGGTCTCATGCCGGTGGATCGCCTTTGTGCCTCCACCGGCATGCTTTTTACTGTCTTAATATTAAAACATATAGTAAAAACAAAAGAGAGCGCTAGCTAGCGCAAATTTGAACCCGATGCCAAGACCGCAAAGCAAGTATTCAAGAGTGTTTTGAGCCAGTGATCTGATTGAAACCCGGCTCTAAGAATCAGTAGTTTTAAACGCTCTTTTTCTTTCCCCTCTCTGATATTTTTCTCCGCCTAGAAATTTAAATCTCTTGCCTCTTCGACTTTTCTGAGCGATTCATTGCGCACAAGGAGCTGACCATCTTGTTTTCGACCGCTCTGGATGACGGCGAAGACTTGGCATTCAGTCCAATTGCGCCTCTAAGCCAAATCAAGGAACACAACCATGGCGCTGAGCGGATCATCGTGGGTAAGCCAATTTCCCACCAGCAAAGACGTGGAAGACTTGATTCCGCCCTTTCGCGACAATGTCAAACGTTTTCTCAAAGCCCTCACCGATGCGGGCTGTAATATCACCATAAGCGCCACCTACCGTCCCCGTGAACGCGCTTATCTCATGCACTACGCCTATCGAATTGCCCGCGAAGGACTGAGCCCTCTGAACGTTCCTGCCCTTGCCGGCCTGTACATTCAGTGGGACCATCGCAAAGGCAACGGACAGCTGGATTTGGTTGCCTCAAGAAACGCCGCCGAAGACATGGTTCTCGGTTATGGCATTGCTTTTCGACCGGCGCTCAATTCCAATCACACGCGCAGGCTGGCGATTGATATGACGCTTGCATGGACAGGCACTCTGAAAGTGAAAAATGCCGGCGGCCAACTGGTCAGCATTACCTCCACACCAAGAACCGGCCAGAATGGCGACCTCGTCAAAGTGGGCGCCACCTACCAGGTGATCAAACTGCAATCCGATCCGCCGCACTGGAGTGCTGACGGTCGTTTGCGTTCGAGAAAATCGCGCTTGTGCTGAAATACGCCTAGCGGCCGGATGGAGATTTATGTTCGCCTGCGCAAAAGAGAAGTATTGGAACTGGTACCGGTTGGAAGCTTTGTCGCTTTTTTCCGGTACTTTTTTGGGCTGCAGCAATACTATGCTGTATGGTAAAATTTTTTCAAGATTTTTGGAAAATTGAAGCCTTAGTCTGGCAGCATCCCCACCCCCCTATTTTGCTGCCGAGGGAAATCTATGTCTTACCAGGGAAGAGAAATGGAGTTCGTCCGCGACGTATCAAAAGCCGCCATAATGGCGCCTTTTGGATTGTACGCCGAAGCCTGGGGCTTGAACGATAAGGACAACGGTGACACATCCAATCCTTTTCTTGCACCACTTACTAAGCCGATGGGTGTGCTGCTCAAAGATATGCAGAAGGATCTGGACGACGCGCTGAAGATCGATATTTATAAACTCTAACGCACCATATTTGGTGCCGGGCTCTTTGGTTTGAAGGTGACAAACCGAGCTGGAATTGATTCGGTCATGCTTTTGAAGTGGATCGTCCGGAGCAACAGCAACTGGTCGAATCAAACTCGCGCGAGTTTCGCAACGTTTCGGTATGGCATGAACTTTCGCTCAGAGGTTGGGATTGCCAAGAGATTTGCGCGAAAAGAGCCTGTTAATGGGCTAATTCTTAAATACAGATCTCTTGATAACAGCCAGGGCACCTGACCTAGTCTTAGGTGTCTTGATTCTCTTTTCCTTCTCCCCATCTCTATACAAAACATCTAGTGCGCTCACTGCTTCATGCAATTCCCGGTCTGCAACCGCAGCCGTGATCGAGCCCGCTACAAAAATGATGATTTGCCGATGGGGCAGGACTGAGTAAGAAAGGCATCCAAGCCTCGCTAAGAGAAGCCGGAGTCTCCGCCTTTTCTTGAGGCTAGTTTCAGGTGCGAATGCGGTCTGCATGCATTCCCGCCTTAATACAAGCAGACAAAGGAATCAACAACATGCAAAAGCAAAGTCCTCTGGACGTTCAGTCCGAGCTTTTCGCATCTCTGCATCCCGGTCTGGCGGCTCTCGAGACCGCCATTGGTGATCAGATCAATGCCATCGCCCTGACCAACCGCAACACCGATTGGCTAAAGCGTTCGCTCAATGAAGTTGACCCGACCGCCTGGTCGCAGAAGATCGAAGCAGCCCGCGACAACGCCGACGAACTGGCGAAGTTGCGCGTTCTTTACGATGAAGCAGCGCTCACAGCCATCGGTGTCTTCCTCAATTGGAACGCCCCTCGCAGTCAGATGATGCATGGTCGCGGTACGATTCACGACGCGATCGTAGACGCCATCATCGCCCATGACGACATCGCTGCCCAAAGCGAGCATGAATGGGTCAAGCCGATTTTCAAAGCGCGCATCAAAATGGCCAAGAACCTGCACTGGCAGGAGAGTGCCGAATGGCCGGACGTTCATTTGAACGATGGTCTGATGGCTCGTCTGCAAAAGATCCAGGTCGAAGCCTTCAAGGTTTTCCTCACCCAGCTGAAGAGCCTGCGCGGTCGCCCGTATCCGACCGAACTGGTCGTGCATGGTCGCAAGATCAAGTCGTTTCTCAACGATGATGTCGATCTTCGCAGCGTTCCCAAAGCGCCTTTCGTGGACTGCGTTAACTCCCGGCATCCGGCCAGTAAGCTTCTGGCTGAGCTTCTGGAGCAGTGCGACAAGGCAATGAGAGCCGGTTGGGAAGCCGACAAGGCTCTCAAGGGCGATCAAAACGGACGGGTCAACGAACGGCAGCACGCCGGTCGTTTACTCGACTTCCTGCACTCCGACGGAACACCCCTGTCCGCATATCATTGCGGCGGCACCCTCGATCAGCAGGTGAAGGCGCAAGATGAGCGCCGCTATGAGTACGAGACCTATCGTCATCTGCTCCTGGCGACGACCAATCAGTTCCGCAAGCTCATCGAGCGAACGGTGGAGACCTTGAAGGCGTCAGCCGAAGAGGGAGAGCAATTGCTCGCCGAGATGGAAGCTGAAAAGCACACCACCATCGATCGCATCGAGACGTTGGCCATCATCATCAACAACTGCCTGGCTGCCGATGCTTCATTGCGCCGCTGGGCACGCGAGTTGAACGCACTTCAGAAGTCGCTTACCAACGACCTTTCGCGCGGTGCGGGAACGCGTGTGCTGGAGACGGCTTTCGATGAGGTGCACAAGCACTACCGGTATACGCTCGGCAGGCGTCGAGACGAACTGGCTGGTGTGGTGCGCACTGGCGGAGGCGGTTGCGACTTCGCATAAATCGCCTGAATGAACGTCGAGAGGAGGCGGGAAGCTTGGTCTTCCTGCCTCCTTGAGACATGTGAGTTTTATGGAAAACAAAAACAATTCGCAAACACGCAGTAGGCTCACACTAGTAAAGAGAATTGTTTTGCTGGCGCTTGTCGCCGCTGCCTTTCTCTTGCAAGTTAGCGACCGGAAGATTGTTGTTGCTCCCTTGAGCTTCGACAATGCGAAATTTCTGCCCGGTATCAATTATCCGTGGAACCATTATGGCAGCGACTTCGGCGACAATCCCTACGGACATGCCGGTGTCAGCGAACCGAATGAAGCTGTTCAGGTAGACGCGGATTTCCAAACAATGCAGGACCACGGCGTGGAAATCACGCGCTGGTTCGTTTTTGCAGACGCGCGTTCGGCGATAAAAACTGCCGCAGACGGCACACCGATTGGGCTCGACGACCACGTCTTTGCTGATTTCGATCGAGCCATCGCTACTGCCCGCAACCACAAGGTCTATGTCGTTTTCGTCCTGTTCGACTACTTGCTTGTCGAAAGGACGCCTGTGGGAGACGGTCGCTTTGTCGGTGGAAAACGTGCCTGGATAGTCGATGCGCGCCAGCGTAAAGCGCTTATCGATACAGTGATTACGCCTCTCATGAAGCGTTATGGGAAAGAACCGATCGTGGCTGCCTGGGAGGTAATCAACGAACCGGAATGGGCAATGCGCACCAGGCTGAAGTATAAACCGCAACAGGTGAAAATCGCCGAGATGCAGCAGTTCGTCAGTGAAATCGCTGAGGCGATTCACGCCGACTCCAATCGACCTGTCACCGTCGGCAGTGCCTCGCCGAAATACGTGAAGTACTGGCGCAATGTCGGTCTTGATCTGTATCAGTATCACTATTATCCGAAGCTGGAGGGTCGTCTTTACCCGTCCGGGCTCTACAGCGTCCTGGGATTGAACCTGGATAAACCGCTGATCCTGGGCGAGTTTCCCACAAACGATCCACCCACGCAGCCGTCCGACTTTCTCAGCAATGCCATGGCCAATGGCTGCTCGGGAGCAATGGGCTGGAGCCTGCGCGCCGCCGATCAGTACAGCGATGCGCAAAAAGGGCTGGCCCCTTTGAAGAGCTTTTCGAGCCAGCAGTCCCCGGCGACAAAGCCGACCCCACAAAACGGCAGCCCGAACAATAGCGTTCCGACTCCGTCTGACCCGCCTAATTCTCGTAGCGGCATAGTTTTGGAGCCACCGCATGGCTATCAGCACCCGCGATGAGCGAGCACAGAAACAAGGGAAAGCCTTCAGTACAATCGAAGCTTTTCCCTTGTTTCGGCAGGTGGGCACCAGCGATTCAATTCTTTTCCGTTGTTACACTATACTATGTCGCAGAGTTCTTCTCTTTAACTGTTTTTCGTACCGCCTGGCAAAGCTCTAGTCCAGACCTCCCAGCGACTGCCGTTCCAAACTAGCGCCTCTGTTGAATTGATTGCCATGGCGCGGGTGCTCGGCGAGTTTTTCAATTTGTTGATGGTGCTGCGATCTCCAGGGCCACCCAGACCTTTGCTCAATTTGATGATCCTGGACTCGGCATCTTTTTCGGTCGGAATGCGCTGCCTGGTCCAATCGCCGCTCTTAAGGTCCACTTTAATGATGTCGCCGGCGTTTGCTTCCGGTGTTTTTACCAAAAGCGCCGTGTCCATGGCCTGGTCCAGGTGCGTGTAGTTGGTCAAGTCAGGAAGCGGCAGGGAAACATTCTCGTATTTGGCACTGGCGCTCAACTCTTTGACCATATTCTGGCGCCACTCCAAATTGGTGTGCGGATCGACCAGTCGTTCTTGGATAGGCTGATAGAGCGTTTCAAAAGTAGTTGGGTCAAATCTCTTTAAGTCAATGAGCAGATGGGCCAATCCACCACTATTGGGATCGCGCCCGGAGTCCGATTTGGACGCTGCTTGTTCCCCCAAATTGTGCAGGATCGAATCCTTTAGGATAAGCGGGTTTTCCGCATTTTCCGGAATCATGCCGGCCCTTTGCGCTTCTGTTTCTTGCATTGCCTTCTCCAATCCATCTCGCTCGAATGCGATTGACCACCAACTGCCTTTGCGAGTGGCCAACGCTGCACCCATCACTGTTTCCCTGGACATAGACTGAAGAGACTGGTCGCTCGGAAAGCCGGGCAAAAGCTCTTTGATATCCTGCGTCTGCATAAACTGCAAAGTATCGGCTGCTAGATCGGGGCTGGCAAAGCGCCAGTAGTTATCGGAATAGTCACTGTTATAGCCTTCTCTCCAGAGGGCTCGGTTTTCTGCAGAAAGCATCGATGCCATAATCGGAGGAGCGATTTCGGCTGGCGTGTCGTTGGGGTTGCGCAAAAGCAGCCCTTCACCGATCCCGTCTAAAACTTTCAGGTTGTCGCGGAATGTCATTCCTTTCATGGTTGCCAATGCTTCGCTCCAGAGGCTTGAAGACTGCAATTGGCCGTCTGGTCCCGGTTGTGTGAAGTCCACTGAATTGCGTGGAAAGTTCTTTAACACCATTGCGATTGCATTTTGGCGATCGCTTTCTGGTAAGACGGAAACAGCCTGCACAAGCGGTTCGCTCAACAGCTCTTCATTTCGATTTATGATCACATCCGGCATGGACTTCCGTTCGTATTCCACCAGTTCTTGCCAGGCGGCAAACCGATTGCCTTCCGGAATGCTTTCCAGCAAAGCGGCCGGATCAATCGCGCCTGTCGCAAATGGAAATGGTGCTGGATTTTCTACTATCGCTCTGGACAAAGCATTCACTTTGTCTTGCGGTGGCGCATCCGCTACTGCTTCAGCAAGTCGCGCCACTTGCCCAGCGGCATTAGTGTCTTTCAGCTTTGCAGTAAATGCCTGGCGATTGCTTGATTGAAAATAAAGCAGGCGCACGGAGGCTTGATAGTCTTGTGGGTGAACGTTTAGATTGTCCAGGACCATTTGCCCGATTCGCTCACTGGCTGCGGCATCCGGTTTTTGCATCTTGAAACCTAGAGAGATGCTCTTCAGGGCCCGGCCGCGAGCATTGTCGTCGCTCAATGTGAGAGCTTCTTTGACTGCCGGCTCCCATTCATTGCCACGGAAGAATACGTCAGGCTGCCCGCTGGCAGCTGACTCACGCATCAATTCGAGGCGTTGATTGAGTGACAAAATCGATTTCGCGTTATCCAGTTGCGGGTCAATTTTAGGTGCCCCCATTTCCGCCATCATTTTGCCGAAGCCTTTGCCATCGGCTTTTTTGGGTGGAACACTTTGATACTTTTCGGGAAGGCTTTGGAAGTGATCCTTGATAATCTTGTAGGCATCCAGTCGCAAATCTTGCGGCATGCCCCAGACCAGATTGGCGACATTGAGCTTCAATAGTTCCTTCATCTCATCGTTGGGAAGTTTGGTCAAAGTCTTGAGGGCGTCCAGTTTGAAGTCGTCCGGCAATTGCGGAAATGCTTTCAGCGCTGCCGGCAAAGAACGCCGTTGCCAGTAAGCGTTTGCAATTGGTTCTGTGCCTTTTAACCACAACTGTTTGGCTATTTCCGGGCTGGGAGCGGCCTTCAGATTTTGCAGGTGGAGATCCCTTTGGTATGGACCGATTTCTTCCCAGTTATCCAGCACATTTTGGAAGTTGAGTTCCTTCGGCGTTTCAGTCTCGCCGTGATAATCGACTTCGGGACGGTATTCACCTTTGCTCTTTTTGAATTGTTCGAATTCGTCATCAAAGAGCTGCCCGTATGTCTTGTCTCCTTGCGCTTTCATACCCAGCAATGCTGCGGGCGTGGGCGTGTCGGCAGCCGCTTTTCCGGTAATCTCTTGAGCCAGATCGCGCGCGGAACCTTCTTGCATAGTGCGTATTCTTATGTACATCTGACGAGCGGTTGCCTCATCTCCTCTGTTCAAAACGGTGGCCGCGTCTTTGAAATTCCACTCGAATGCGGACGGCATGACACTGTGAGCCAGCTCTTCGACTGCCACCGAAAGTGGTGCGCCGGCCTTGAGATTGATTGTTTTGTTGACGTGATCGATACTGTTTTCTTCACTGCGTTGCACTCGCAAAGAAGGGTTTTCCTTGACCAGGTCATTGAGCATGGGAGAGCCGGTATTGACGCCGAAATATTCACGCGCCGAGGCTGTTTGTCCTGCCTCCATCTTCAAGTTTGCCACTGTTCGGGGGATGATATTATCCCAGCGTCCGACTGGGTCTCTATAGCGTGCGAAGCTTGCTTCACTGCTTGTGGTACCGAAATCTCGAACCGTGCTGGGCAAGTCGACAGCCAGTCGTGCTGTTGATGCTGCTTTGCCGATCAAATGATCGGTGGCCGGCAACGCGAGATTCATGAAAGTACCGGAGATGGCACTGCGACTGAGGCTTTGCAAGTCCGGCAATTTTTGCTGGGAGATGGCTGTCGCAATAGTCTGATGCGTGATGCCGCTCAGGGCGCCGCCTATAGCCATGGTGGCTAGGCGCGGTGCCATTGTGAAAGAAGAGGCATATTGATTGGCGCGTCCGAGAACGAAAAATGAACTCGCCCCTCCGATTGCATTGCCCAGTCGCGTTTCACCCTGACCGGGATCTCGAAGCCCATCGTACATGCCGGCACCCAATATCATGCCGG
>CAZHEZ010000060.1:0-36471 GCA_964531315.1 uncultured Candidatus Obscuribacterales bacterium
TGAATTTGCCCATCTTCCGATTGAGTCAGTTTGGCAATGCCGAAGTCGACTATCTTCACATTGCCTTCCGTAAAATCCTGATCCGGATGCAGCAACATAATGTTTGCCGGCTTAATATCCCGGTGCACCACGCCTCTTTCGTGGGCGTACATCAAGCCAAAACACAATTGAATGAAAAGAGCTATTACATAGTCAGTCGACAGCGCGCCCTTTCTCTTCAGTATCTGCGCCAGGGTTTCACCCTCAACTAGATCCATGACCAAGTAAGGTTGATTATCCCCGTACATACCAAAATCATGAACTTCAACAAGAGTAGGATGTTGAAGTTGTGAGGCGGTGCGCGCCTCTTGCTGAAACCGCCGCACAGTTACATCCGACTTCTTATGCAAATCGAGAAATTTCAAGGCAAACTCTTTGCCCAAAAGCAACTGCTGGACTCGATAGACAGTGCCCATACCGCCGCTGCCAATCAACGATACGACTTGATACTTCTCGCCAATCATCGAGCCAGGTTCTAGCCTGGCTTCTTCAATTGAGACTGGATTTAAAAAGACCGTATCGTCTTGAGCGTCTGGCATCTCGCCCAGTTTATCAAATCAAACCCTGACCATGGCCGCCGGCGGCAATTTCTAAGATTTAGATAGTCGCACGTGCCACTTCTTTGAAGTATCTGGAAAAAATCGAGATGTGCATTTTCATAACGCCACCATTCAGTTGCTCGAATTTTTTGTGCTGCGGATCATCTTCTAATCTAAAGCGGGCAGAATTAGATCCCTTTGGATTCCTGAGCGTAATCATTCCCGATGCCGGATCAAAGTTGGTGATGGTATAGCCAGTATATTCGGCAACCAGTGTTGGCTCCACATCATCATCAGTGGAGAGGCAGACGATCGGGTTCTGCTGCCTGACCGCATCACCAATGAATGAAGCAAGTGCCTGTTGAGTTGTAGAACCGGCAAGAATTTTTTCCGCCCTATTCCCTGTCAGAAGCGTCAGCCCATCTTCCCAACTGTGCAACGGGCTCTCGCGGGCAGCACCATGAATTAGTGTCGCCCACAGTGCGCTGTCTTTCATCCGATATTTTTCCATTTTCGCAGGAGTAATTTCGTAATCGGTACTGCCATTTGGAAAACGAACTCTGTAAATATCTTGCGAGCCCGGACATCTGATCATTGTTGCCAAAATTTCTCGCCCACGCTGCAGCATAGCCATCGCGGCCAGCGAACATTCAAATCCGGCATCCGGATGTCTGACAAATTGCGTGATGCCGTCAGCACCTTCGGCCGCGATGATTTCCGCTGTAAAGGCTGCATCCTTTGGTCTTTCAATCGCTCTGGCAGCAGATGACGATCTGGAAGAACGAGTTGCGGAGCCGCTGGGTGAAGCAGACGCAGCCGGGCTGGGTTTGTTCATCGCCTCAGTCAAGGCGCGGCGACCTTCCTCCGTCTGCATGAGCTCGTCGACACTCTTGCCTTTCAGATGCTCAGGCAAACCGGCAGGCTCGCTAGATGCAGTTTGCGGAGCCACATCCGGAAAAAGTTTTGCCGCATACCCAGCTTCCGGGCTGGTTGAAAAATTGGCAGTAATGTACTGGCACAACTGCCTGGCACGCGCCGCTCTATTGGCGGCCTTGTTGGCTGCGGCTGAATAGTAATAAAGACGCGCGCTCGGTGTAGATGTCTTGATCAGCGCTTCAAATGCATCTGCAGATGGTGCATATTTTTGCTGCGTATAGAGTGTCCAAGCGCTGCGAATAGCTGCTTCATTTGCCGGTCCGGCTGCAAATGCCGGGCAACCAGCTTGCCAGATTATCAACCAAGCGATTGCGGAGGTTTTAATTCGAGTCATTTAGATAAACGCGCGAGCGATTGAATGGTAATACTGCTTGAAAAGAGAAATGTGTATCTTAAAAACACCATCGTCCATTTGTTCAAATTTTTGATGATTGGGGTCATTGCTCAATGCAAACCGACGTGAGTTTCGTCCGTGCGGGTTCCTGATCTTGATCAACCCATTGGCGGGTTCAAAACCAATGATTGTGTATGCATGACCAGGAATAACCAGATACGGTAAATTAGCGGCAAAACCATGCAGCGAGGCGCAGACGATTGGATTTCCCGACTTTACGGCACCGTCAATGAATGATGAGATGTCCTGGTCGGATGCATCCCCGGGGGACAGGACTTCCGCGCGCTGACCAGTTAAATAGCCCAGTCCTTCAGAAAGTTGCCCCCCGTTGTCGTCAGGAAATTTCTGCGTCTGCGCGCATTCAATCAAAGTCGCCCAGAGAGCCTTGTCGTGTATTCCTTTCTCGTCGAGCTCCTTTTCTGTAATCAAATATTCATTACCGTCGCCAGGAAATCGCACGATGTACGTGCCTTCCTTCGGACCATAACGCACCATGTCGGACATCAGTCTTTGACCGCGGGGAAGCATGGCAAGTGAGGACATAGAACTCTCAAACCAGCAATTCGGATAATGCATCTGGTCGATTCCGTTGGCACCGTCTTTGGCAATGTCGGCTGCAGAAAAAACACGCTCTCCTTGCCTTCCGCCTTTTGATTGCGCGCGCATTGGCGATGTCCCGGAGGCGACGATTTGCTTGGCCATTTTGGCAGCCAAATACTTTCGCCCTTCGTCGGTTTTCAGCAATTCGTCCGGGGCCTTGTCTTTAAATTGCGGATTTTCTACAAATTCAGCTGCACCGCCTTCGCCGCCGCCGGCAACTTGCGTTGCTGCACTCGGGTAGAGCTTCTGCGCATAGGCAGCTTCAGGCGATGACGGAAAAGTTGTCGAAATATACTGGCACAGTTGTTTTGCCCGAGCACTGCGATTGCAGGCGCGGTGAGCCAGTGCAGCATAGTAGTAGAGGCGCGCATTCGGCGTCGATGAGGCAACCAGAGCTTCAAACGCGTCCGAGGACTCGCGATACTTTTGCTGTGTATAAAGTGCCCAAGCGCTTCGCAATGCTGTTTCATTCACCGGACCAGCCGCAGTTGCAGCAAAGGCAGTGCAGGAGGAAATTACCAAAACGGCGGCAATCTGCGCCAGCCGATCGCGCCCAAGCCCGGTGCGTTTTAAGCATTCTTTTCCACTCATCTCAATTCCACCCAGTCAGATGAAGAGCCAGAAAACATATGTAATAGCTATTCCCAATTATTACCCGATTTAGGTTTCAGAGGACCATGAATTGAGGGCGCGCCCGCCATTTTTTACCAAATGGTTGGCAGCGGCACGGTTGCCCAAACATGTTAGCCAGTGGATGATTCGCCTTCTTCTGCAGTCGATTTCCGGCGCCAAAGCGCTTAGAATACATATTAAATTCGCGGAAAAGGGCAAGCCAAGGGGGCCGGTGTGTCGGATTTCTTAAGTCAGCTGCAGATGGTTGAGGACGCGGTGAAGGGCGCAACCAAGGGCTTCATGGCCAAAATTGACTCCATGACCTTCAAAATGACCATCGGCGGGTTAAAGAGCGAAGACCCTACAGCCGTAATGATTTCAATTGAACAGCTCGCGAAAGAAAAGCGCGACATCAGCATTCCGCCCCTTTATGTTGTTTCCAAAGCGCATCCCATTCAGGCGGTGCAAAAAAAGGCTGAAGAGGCGCTCAAACAGCTGGATGAGGACAATGAAATTCCGGCGCTTACTAAAGGCAAAGAGGTGAAAGAAGCCGTCACTGCCCTGGTAGCGCGCTTCGGAAATTTCAAGAAAATGTGAAAAGGCGATGTCCGGCGCCAGATTCATGAGCAAAAGAATTTATCCTCAAAATAGAACAGGAGCCGGAACTTACCCGGCTCCCGTTTGTTATATCCCACCAGATCCCACTATTTGGCGGGCACGGAAACTACATCCTTGCGGCTGGCGGCCCAAACCTCGATTTCATGTGGAGGAATAGGTGGCTGAACAGCAGGAGCAATTTCCGCTGGATTTCCTAAACCACTCAGGGACGGCGGTTGAGGAAGTGTGAGCTGTGTCGGCTCCGGCAATTGCGCAATGTCCGGGTTGGCGTGCACCGGCTTCTGGAAAAGCGAAGTGACATCAACTGTTGCTATCGGCTGATGATCTCTGTCATTGCGCAAAGAGAGATACAACTTGCTTGCAGCGACTGCTTTTACCAGCTTCTGTGCTTCATCCGGAGTGACGGCAACGGTTACGGAACTAGCTGGAGTTGCCGCTGTGGCGCCGGGTTGACGCTGATATGACTGACCGACTGCGATTACCTCGATGTCGGAAAGAATCGGAGAAGCCTTTGTTTCTGCGCCGGCGCCAACCATAGCCAGCACGTCGACATGACTTTCAGGATTCAAGAATCCAGCCACGCCGGAATTGTTGTCCACTCCGAAAGTAATAGCGCGCATGCCTTGCTTTAAGCGAGCCTCAAAACCTAGCGTGACGCCTTGTGGTGCCAAATCATGTTGCGAAAGCAATTGCCCGGACATGATGCCGAATTTGCTGACGCGACCGGCTACCATACTGGCATTCGAGATGCTGTCGACCGGAATTTTTCCGACCTCGAGTTCTCTTTCCTCTAAATAATCGAGTGGAATTGATACTCCCTCGGCAATATCTCTAACTGCATAGACAACCTTTCCTTTGGCTGCCTGAGCCGTTTTGATACGATTGATTTCATCGTCATATTTATTTTTCGTTCCATTCACATAGCTGCTTACTTGAAATGTAATTAGTGACGCCAGGCCCACAATAATCAACAACATCATTGCAGGCGGAATTCTCGAAATCGAGACAAACAGTGAACGCATAGGATTCATAATCCAACTCCCTCGCGCACTGAGAAAGACCAACCATCCCCATCATTGGGGATGCCGTTTGAGCCGGTAATGGGGTTTACCCTGAACCGACTTTGGGGGCGATGAACCCTATAAATTTATTTGAAACGTATTACGTATCGTATTACATTTGTAATACGCAGCAAGATGGATTAAGGGCTGTGAGATTCACATTCGACAAGAAAAACTTGAAGAAGCATAAGGTTTCCGAGCGAGACTGTTTGGAAGTCTATGCGGATCCGTTCAATGGCTTCAGTAAGAGAGGAAACAAACGATTTCTCATGGTTGGGCGTTCCCCATATCGCAAGTTTCCGATCGAAATAGGAATAGAGGTTTTTTCTGATGATCACCATCATATCTATCACGCTATGAAAGCTAACCAAGCGACAAAGAGGCTAGTCGGTTATGAAGAGTAAAGAACTAAAAGCTGGGCGCGAAGCTGCGAGCAAGGAACTCATTAAAAGTGAGGTTATGACGTTCCGCATGCCCTCTGATGAGTTGGAAAGACTGTACGAACTAGCAGAACGAATGAATGTTCGCGTCACGGTCATGGTTCGAGATTGGGTTTTAGAACGATTGGCGAGTGAGACGGGGGATGCAGGTCAGTCCATTGTCATTCCCGATTGGGAAATAAAGGAGATTAAAGAGCGCCTGGCGGTGGTGGAGCAAAAACTCCTTTACAAAAACCGAAAGGTCAACGCGGTGGTTCGAGAATCCCCACCTGACTACCCCAAGGGTAGAACAAGGAAGGGGAGCACAAAAAAGCGAGCCAAGGCTAAGTAGTCTGTTTGCAAGCGTTTGGCTAATGAACATCCATTGAATCTAGAAATTTATACGCGTCGTTTGAATTGACGAATGATTGATCGCCGACAACGATGGCGTGATAGTAGTTGTCGTATCCCATGAACACCCGACCGCGCACCATGCGCTCCTGGCTGGCGCTGCCTTCGTACTCGCGACCGGGAAGTTTGCCGTTGACTACAATCGGACAATGATAGGTGACTTTGAAATTCGCGCGTTTGCCGGCAGCTTCAACGCAGGCATCGAGCGCTTTGTTGACGTCGAAATAATAGCGCGTTTGAGATGCCTGGGGAAACTTCACGCCATACGCCTGCTGCATCTGAGCCATCGGCGACAAGCCTCCAGACGTTGCTTCTTTTGCCTTGACCATCTGATCCAGTGTGGGCATGTGAGCATAGCCAATCATCATCTCGTTCTTGCCGTGCCGATAGCCGGCGACAGTCACATTAATATCAGTGGTAGAAACTTTCTCAGTAAACTTGGCCTTCAAAATGTCTTTCGGTAAGAAGCAATGCAAGCCGAATTCATTGGAGTAAACGGGTGCAAGTTGCAGCTCATCGGACGAGGCGAGATTGACTGGATGGTCAGGGAAAGCAAAGAGCTTGACGCAAAACACGACTATGAACACAGCGATGACAGCTACCGGAGACAATCCATTGGACTTCGTGGTTGTGCCGGGTCTGGCGCCTGCCTCTTTCTGCATGGCGCCAATCAGCATCATAAAGACGCCACCAAATACGGCGCCAATCAGTCCCCATACCACAGCGCTGCCCAGCCCGGCCTGCGAAGCGCCCTGCATTACTGTGCCAGCATCGCCGCCCCCAAAGGAAGGGCCCATTATAAGAAGCCCGGCCATTGGTCCCATATCTTTGATGGCGTCCAGGTTTGTCGCACCCGCAGGGGACCAGGCAGGTTTTTCAGACTTGCTCTTGTCGTCTTTGACACTGCTTCTTGCCGCTTTCTTAGCTTCCTTTCCACTGTCGCTGCCGGCATCTTTGCCTTTTCCAGCCTGCGCAGCATCGGTTTTTTGCTCTAAAGAACCGCTCTGGGCATGGGCATTGCTATGACCAGATGGAGAAATATGTTTTGCCGGATGGGGAGTGAGCGCACGTGGACTGCGATGTATCTTAGCTGCCGGCCTTGGCTCTTCGGCATGAGTCTGCAAAATTGCTTCAGCAGCCGCTCCGCCAAACGAATCGGCCTGAGCTTGTTGGGCAAATGCCACCGAAAAGGCCATGGCGGCAAGCAAAAGCAGGATCTTTCGAGGTCGGGGCAAACTCATGATCACCTCATGACGGTTAATTGCAGATCTCCAAGATTCCTATCTTCTCTTACCCTGTGCCAGGGCAGGATTTCACATTGAAACCATTAGTTTCTGGAAACTCTGGAAAACCTATTTGCGTCTTTGCGCCACAACAGCTTTTGCTTTTCCAATTTCCAGCGTGCCCAAGAAACCTTCATTAACACTGTATTCGTCAGCGTATTCGGAATCGATTTTAGCCAGATAATGAGAGAGAAACTCGTATCCCATCCAAACGTGCTCGCCGACAACTCGTGGATCAGCAGTGGTTCCATGTTCGCGCAAGGTGCACATCTGATGGAGAAGTTCTTCGAGTTTTGTGAAAGCCAGCACGGCAGGAGCGTTATCGCCGTAGATATCTTCGAGTTCTTTTATACGTTCTTGATCGTTTACGTAGTCCAATTTCCTATCTCCAATCTGTTTCCATCTACTTCCCTAAGAGAGACCTGAGCCAATTGCTGTGCTCTTTCTTTTCTTCGAGCAATTGATCCTTTTGCGCGACAAATGCTTCCAGAAAGCCAATGCGTTGATTGGCGGCATCAAGCCGCGCTTGCGCGTCTTCCAAAAGTTTTTCCTGCAATGCAATCTGCGCCTTAAGCTCTATCACTTCCTGATTGGCCTCGGTTACAGTCGAGAGGTTCATGTCGACCGACCCGGCTTTGACTTGAAGGTTCATTGAATGCGTGCCGGTAAAAGATCCTGCCTGCGCGCAGGTCGCAGTCACATCGCCATCTTCGAACATCTGCCGCAATTGTTGGGCGACCAGATCGGGAACACGGCCTTCGTTGGTTTTAGCGCATTCGCTCACCGCAGTATCTTCCGTGTATTCGACAGCTTCAATTTCTTCATCCGAATCAGTGTCTACAAATCCGCGTTCAGACTGGCTGCTCGGCTCAGACTTGATGGTCAGCTCAGATTGGATATCTTGCCCAGATTCGATATTTTGTGCAGATTCGGTTGCTTCAGCCCAGGCGTTCAATGCATCACTGCATTCGGTGGCTTCATCACATTCATCGGTCACATCATACAAAGGTGTGCTGGCAAGATCAGCGCACATATCTGAGATGTCGGCATCATGGTTTTCAGTCAAATATTCGCTTTCTGAGTCAATCAGATCGGGGCTCGGACTAGAAGCAAACTCCATGCATGAAACGTCGCTCTTGGAAGGTTCTGGATAAAGGTCAGCAGGCATCTGCTCAGAACTTACCGTCTGCGCTGTGCCTCTTTGTGAACTGACCTTTTTCTTGACCATGAGCTATGAGTGTCCTGCAATCACATCTTCTCGTACCAAACCGGACCTTCATTAATGACTGCCTTCTTCGGCTCGCCACCTGCCTCTGCGCCATCGGCACCCACGGAAGCTGCAACACCGGCGGCTCCGGCGGCAGCCGCCGCCGCACCGCCAGTAGTGTCGTCCGCAATGGCGACGGAAGCAACTTCTACATAACTCTCATTTTCTTCCGGCGCCAACAAGTCTATTACCCGCATATAAAAATGCGACATCGTCTGGCATTGCACATCGGTCCACGTGTACTTTCTGAATTCGTCCAAAATGCGAAAAACATCCTTGCGCGTTTGCGCCTGCTTGACGCGCGCCAACCAAATGTTCAGATCGGTGTTTTTATCGACATCCGTATTTGGATCTTTCGTTTCCACTTAATTCACCTATGCCGGTTCGCCCAATTTCTGGGTTTTCGCCAAACTCTAATACCAGTATAAAACGTCCAGCCGACGTGTAATGCAATAGGGGAATTCAACAGTTCTAAGCAAAGTCGCCGGGACGGCCGCCCGGGTCTAAACAAAAGGACCAGGGCGTGAGCCCCGGTCCCTGTAATTCTTTAGCGAAGCCGCTATTTAACTAGTCTTCCAACTTGCCTACTGAGAAGGAATCAGGATGGAAGGGCTCGTTGAAGCCATGAACGAAGGCGTTCTTGCTGCCGTAGAACATGCCGGTCGCTCCGCCGTAAACCAATGCGGCAGGAACGGTGACTACGCTCACGAGCGCGCAGGAAGGTCCAAATTCGTGTCCGCCGACTTTGTCAGCGCATTTGTTGGTCAAATCCTTGTAGGACTTGACGACTTGGCGGGTTACAGCGACCGGGCAGCCGAGTACCATGCCAGCGCCCAAGCCGCCCATGCGGGTGACGATGAGCGAGCCGTCAACGACTTTTTCTACGCCGTCATCAGATGCCAGCGCCGGTGTTACAAGACCAGCTGCCATGACTGCTGAGAGCGCAAAGGCTTTCAAATTCTTCACGGTTAATCCTCCAATCAGATTCCCTGTCATTTTTGCCCCGGTATCTCTTGAATTCTTCCACACAGTGTATGGAATGAAACTAGTAAGTCTCTAAGCCGTTACATGCGTTTGGTTTTAGGCTTCGTCAGCGGTCGACACTTTGCATCATACGGATACACGGGCTACAGGTGGGATGTTAGCAGATTTTGGTAATTAAACACCTTCACGATTTTTACACTGACAAAACGCCACAACCCGGTGCTCTGCCCAGAATTTGTCCCTCACATAGCCCCCCGTCGCCTCATCTCTGGCGCCGAGAAAGCCGCTGTGACCGCCCCATTCCGGTGCTAAAAGCGTTACATATGGTGTCTTTAATTTGTCGGATTGAAACGAGTCGAAGGGGACGATGGGGTCGTCCTTTGAAGCAATGATCAAGGTGGGAATGCGGATGTTGGCGATGACATTGAGCGAGCTGGCCAGCCTGTAGTAGTTGTCAGCGTCACCATATCCGCCATCCGGCGCGGTGAAAATATCATCAAAATCTTTGATAGTTTTTACCAATCTGAGTTTTTCCACGTCGAATCGGTCCGGGAAAAGCGAGCTCTTGTGGCGGATTTTGCTGGTCAGTCCGCGCAAGAAGTGCAATTCGTATATCTTGTTGATACCTCTTGCCAGCGAATCGACGCTGGCACTCAAATCAATCGAGGGCGAAACGGTGCAAACGCCCGCGAAGAGCCCGACAGCGTCTTGGCCCAGCTCTCCGGCTGCCTTGAGAACTAGATTTCCACCCAGTGAAAAACCGGCGACGTATATCTCTTTTAGTTCATACACTTTTTGGATGTGGCGAGCGACAGTGATCACGTCGCTGCTCATGCCGCCGTTGTAGAGCGTATTGCTCAGGTGCAGAGTACCGCCGCAATTTCGCATATTCATGCGCACGACATTCATATGTTCGCTCAATGCCTTCCTGCCCAGTCCCAGCACCTGGTTGGATTCTGAGGAGCCTTCCAAGCCGTGCACAATCAAAAGGGTCGGGCATTCTTTGTGATTTGGTTGAAGATGGACATAAGCAAGCACTGAAGATCCGCTAGCCACCTCGATCAGACACTTCTCAGGGGCGGGAAGATTTTGGGCCGACTGCAGGCGCGGAATAAATCCCGGCACAATCGTCATGAGGTGCGGACTGACCAGTAGCGGATGTGGAACGAAGTCGGTCACTTGTTTTCACCGAATCGTAAGCATCTTCACTTCTTCACCAAAGCCGAGAGCGCATCGACAAAGCGATCGATGTCGGCTTCTGAAAGCGAGTAGTGGCAAGAGATGCGCACGCCGTGACCAGGGGTGGGCAGCAAATAATCCGGTTGAATCCAGATTTTGTTGCGTCGCCAGAGCTCCTGAACCAGGTCATCGCCAAGCAATCGCGAGGGCTCGAAGTCAAACGCGAGAAGCGCGGACAATTCCTCAGCGGGCATGTCTTGCGGCGCGGGCAGAAGGAAGTTCGGCTTCACTGCGGCTTCGATGCGCTGACGCGCATAACGCATCAGTTCAACTTGCCTTTCGGCGATATTGCGCTCGCCAAGCTGTTTTACGAGTTTTAACGCCGCCGTCAGTCCAAGGAATTTCACCATGTCTTCAGTACCGCGGCATTCAAACGAATAGATGGCAGATGGATTAGCGGCGCGGGTTTCAAAATGTTTGTGTCCAACCCACACTGGCTTCAACTTCTCGACTATGCGACGATCGAAGTAGGCAAAACCGATGCCGTTGGGCGACCCAAGCCACTTGTGCGCGGAGGCAACCCAATTATGATAGCGCGATACATCAATAGGACCTTGTCCGGGAGAATGCGCGCCATCAACAAGCAGCGGGATTCCAGCCAGATGCATCTCTGCGATCAATGCAGAAAGATCGGGCCGCCAGCCTGTAAAACAGTCGATCTCGCTCACAACAACTATCTTCGTCTTGCTTGTCACCAGAGTGGCGATGCCCTGGCAATGATGGTGGCTGCCCAGCTCAGCCTGTACTTTGTGCTTGCGAACTACGATGCCGCGCGTTTCCTCGAGATGCCGCGCGATTGTATTCAAACAGCCATGCTCGTGATCCGTGATCACAAGCTCGTCTCCCTCCTTCAAAAGGTGGGACTGCATCATCAACTGTAGACCTTCCGTAGTGCTCTCGGTCAACATCAGCAAATCGCGCTCGACATTGAACATCTCAGCAGCCAACGCGCGCGCGTGCTCTCTTAGTTCCGTCTCAAAAAAAGTAGTCAGGGTCGGGTTTTGATTGACTCTGTGCCATCCGTCTTTCAGCGCGGCAACCACAGAAGCTGGTTTCCTTCCGCAACTGCCGGTGTTCAAATACATCGGATCCTGAGGACCAAATGGAAACTCGCTTTGAACCAGGGTTTTGTCCAAATGCTGTGCCGCCGGTTTTGTTAACAGAATCTCGTTTTTGTCCACGATTTATCCCCTTTTCGCCTATTTTAGTCCTGTGCAAATAAATGTTTCAACATGAATGGGGGAAATACGCACAACGCGCTTGCCACCTGCGTTTTTTTGCATACAATACAGTTGCAAGTCGTGTTCCTTTTCCAGGTGTGACTATGTTAGCCGACGGCGAACCAGCATTCATAGGTCTATTTGTAATATTTGCCATTCTGGTGTTCCTCGGCATTGGCGCGAACATGGGTTGGATCGGCGTGGTCTACTAAGTCGAATTATTGGTAACCAGCCTCGCCATAAAGCGTCATGTGCTCCGTATCTACCAAGGCAAATAACAAGCTCTCGAAGAGACTTCCGTTTGTGTTGTCTGCTTTTCTCGCTCTGGCGTGCATGCTGGTCGGCGGCATGCTTTTGTCGAGCTGCGGCGGCGAGATGGGCACCGACCCTGAATTGACAAAGAACTGCTATATGGAGCTTGTAGACTGGCATGTGTCGGGTCTGTGGGTGATCAATTGTCCGGTCGCCTGGATTCGCGTCTTCAATCAAAATCACGTCGCAGTGAAGAATCCGAAGGTTGCTTATTGGACTTACGACTTCGACGGAAAGCTGCTCAGTCAGGGCACTTACGTCATGGAAGGCGATATAGGACCGGGCGAAGTGCGCAACTTCATTGAACAATATCTTGGTCTCGTAGACCTGCACAGCGACAAGCTTGCCGTCCGTTTCATCGGCGTGGAAGCCGGCGGCGGTGGCGGCGGCGGACACTAGTAGCCCCCGCGTTGCACGCGGGTTTCAGAGGCCCATCGCGGGCATGCGTTTTGAGATGCGTTTTGAGATGCACTTTGAGATGCGTTTTGAGATGCGTTTTGAAAAGCAATAAAAAGGCGCCTGCAAGGCGCCCGCTACAAGACCAAGAAGGCGCGTTGAACGCGCCGGTTACGAAGGTGGATGTTAATACTGCTTGTATTCCTTATTGAAGAATGAGCTCTTCAGCACGAAATAGGCGATGGTGCCGTACAGAATGATGAGCACGACAAACATGACGAAGGGAATCTTCTCGTAGATTTTTGCGAAAGGTCTGGCGACGAAGTCGATTATGAATAGTCCGCACGCGGTCCCGGGCATTTGACTTGCCTCCTGCTTGACAATGCAAACGATTATAAGCATTGCAGCGGTTAAGAAGAAGTGAAAACCGCCAATGTTGGGCTTATTATTCTGTAATGCAGTCAAGGGGATTCGGACGGTTATGCTCAAACCGTCTCACCATGCTCGTTTTGAAAAGTGTTAGCTAAGCGACCAAGAAGCGCTGCTGATCAAATTCTTAGTTACGCCAGTACGTAAAGTACTTCTTCCAGTGGTCAACCAGAAATGGCGCGAGCAGTTCGGGACACACGACACACAAAACGCAAATCGCCAGACACAGCGTTAGAACGAGGGAAAACACCCAGATCATGATTGTCGAAATTCTCCAACTGTCTTGAAACTTACTTACCGCCAAGATGACAGACATCATCCTGTTGACCGGTTTAAGGACTGGTTAAGGACAAAGTTTATTCAGTTTAATGAAACCTGTCTAGTCTGTTTCCAGCAGGTAAGAGTGGCGCTGGCAGCGGGTTACGGCGGCTTGAAACCCTCGTGCAAGTAGGGTCCGTCCTACTGACAACATTGGTGGATATATTGATACCGATCGAACTTTTTTTGGTTAAAACGCCGATTTAATCAATGTTTTGCCGAAGTTTCGCCGAATACAGAAGAGGGGCTGAACGCAATTCGTTCAAACCCCTCATCAAATTCTCGTGTAGCGAGTGTTTCTACCGCTCTAGTTGTGGTCGAGCGCTACATCCACCTGCAAGGCACCGGTGCCCTGGAAAACCACCGTCGTCACCGAAGCGTCACCTTCAGCGTCGACTTGTGCACTACCTTGCATCATTCCGGTTCTGGAGACACCATTTGTCGAAGCAATTTTGGTGACATGGTGCTGCGAAGCGTGTGTGGCATGAGCGACGTGAGTGGCTGGTTTGTCAGCCTTCGCGACTGTCTCTACCTTCTCGGTTTTTTCCACTTTCTCAGCGGCCGGTTTCTTCGCAATTGCCTTCTTCACTGTCGCTTTCTTGGATCCGGAGCTCACATCGGTCGGATTGGCGACCGGCTCGAAAGGCTTCTTCTCTTTGACAGCAGTGGCGATCAGTTCTTCTTTTTCGCCAATCGGTCTGACGTGCGGCACGCCATAAGAGACGTATACCTTGGTCGGAATCAAGTCCTTGCTGCCGCCGTCGGCAGAGGCAATCATGACGGGCGCATTTTCCTGCTCAAGATAAGCAGTTGCATTGATAGGAGCACGCGAGACGACGAGCGAGAGGCGCTCGGTGCCCGGGTTTTCATCAAATTGCAAGAAAGTGCCGTCGCCGGGAATGGTGACGTCGTGCCCGTGGGCAACATGATTATTCTCATGAGCCCGCTCATTGGGGAAAAGCACAGCGCGCTCACCGCGACTGCCGCTCTTTAATAGGACATAGGCGTATCCATCTATATTAGGTATGACGTGAAAACGCACCTGGTCGCCTGTCTTAAACTGGTACTTATTACTGACACGATTGAGCTCGCCACCGCGCTTCAACTCGATCCAGTACTGAACACCAGTATTCTTCTCGTCCTTCTGGTTGTCCAATTGTGTGCGGAACAAGTCCTTAGGACCAGGCACTCGGTCTTCAGCCGGACCCGCTGAAAACGCCGGGCCTGCCGCCGTCATCAGGGCACAGAATGCCACGGGTAGGGATTTGCGGAAATTCATTACTAATCCTCCATTCACTTTCATTCTTGCACAACCGGCTCACTTGTGTCGGACTGCAAGACGGGTCAGATATACCGTGTTGCGTTGGTGGACTTGAGTGGCTGCACCCGAACTATCCTTGTTAACGGCCAACAGTCCAGGTTTTAGGAGGTCTGCTTCAACTTCTATTCCGGAAATTGGCTCGTATTTATCCAAAAGCTCGGAAGCCTTCTTGTAGAAGGCGTTTATAGCATCCTGGTTGCCGCAAATCGTGATTGGGGTGTGGGTGGAAAGGACGACAAAGGTTTCCGCTCCTGGCTCGCCGCCGAGCAGCCAGCCATCCTCCTGCCGGTTAATCTCATTGTCCAACCCGGCCAAATTTGACTCCAGCCCCAGGGGTTGGGTGAAGATGTCGCCCGGGTGAAACTGGTAATCATCCGGAATTAAGCTTGTCGACTTATCATCAGCCTTTTGATCTTTCTTTGCATCCTTAGGCTGATCCGGTTCCTTTGCCGCCTTGGGAATCGGGAAAATATTGCTGATATTGCCGCCGGAGCTCTGTTCAAGAAAAACATAGACATAGGAAGGTTCGTCGATGTTGACCTTCACATAAAAGAATTGGCCGTTTCTGAGTGTTTCGCCGGGCACGTAGGGCTGAAAACCCTTCGGTCCACTCTTTTTCAGAACCCCAAACTTGCCTTCCAGAGACACCCACGGGATTTCAGGCTTCATTACGTAGGCGGTGTCGATGATTTCCGGGCGAGGGGCGCGCGCCACTACCATGAGCGTGCCCGCGCCGATGGCGAGCATGAGCAAAACCATAACCAGAGTACTGTTCACAAACGCTGCCTTCCGGGGCTTAAATTCCATATCCGAGATCAATTTCTGACCGCAGGTTTTGCAAAACCTTGAGGACTCCAAGTGCGAGGCGCCGCACTTAGAGCAGTTTACACGAGCCACCTCAGAACATCCTGCTTTGACAGGAGAGGCGCCTGGCGCGGGTTTGGGGATGTCGATTGCGCTCTGACTGAGCTTGCGGGCCAGAGGCGCCTCGCCTCCCTGAATCAGGCATTGCATGATCACATCAACCCAGAGCATCTGCTGGAGCCGTGTCCCGTCAGTCGTATCGGGCTCAGGCGGCAGAGAGCCGCAGTGCATGCCGATTACGTGCCCGTCTTTGAACATCGGGCAGCCGCATGCTTCCGGCGGCATGACGAGATTGTGCACCAGGTGATTGGGATCAGCCTCGCGAAGACTGCCAAGGAGACTGCCTTTGCGCACGTGTGGACGACCATCGATAGCGTCGACGGTGAGACTTTCAATTTCATCGTACGGCTTGAGCTGGACTTGCACAGCGGCAGGGATCGGCTCAGCTTTGCGGCCATAGGCGGCCTTGTTCGGCTGCTGATCGTGAATCTGCATGTTCTGCCGCAATTCGACAATCGTTTGAAAAACCGCATAATCATCCAGTCCGGCAATGCGCCAGAGCTGATTGGCTGGGGTGGTGCCGTCCAAAACAGGCCAGAGAAGTTTGGCGCGGTCGAGCGAATCACCGGTGAGCTTACTGGTGTTTAGCTCAGGCGAAACCCGCAGCCAGAGGCTCTCAGAGCCGCCTACCTCTTGGTGAAGTTTGGGCAATTCATCATAGCGGCGGTGCGATTCGATAAGCAGCATATCGGCCGGGCGATGAATGGGGCGGCGCGAAAGCCAGTCGGGTTGCTTGGCGGAGCGAAAATGGAAATTGCCGTCCAGTTTTGACTCGAAGATCTGGTAAAGCGCATACTCATTGATGAGCCCACCGTACTGCGCATGAAGAACTTTTCCGTCCTGGCAGAAAATACGCGCGATCGTGCGATTGCGCTCGTCTGTGATGACGAGAATGCCCTCTTTTCGCGCATTTGTGATGGTTTGAAGGACCATGGCCAGATCGAGCTCTGCCAGCGATCCGCCCATGCCGCTATCGATAGATGCTTGCGGCACGCTGTTTTTCTGAATCAGCTTGGCGATTGTATCGATGCCCAGATCGGGCAAAGTCGGGCGCGTGACGAGCACGACGGCGTTATTTTTCTGCAACGAGACCTGTGGAATGTACTCCGTCATGGCTTGGGTAGCCATTTGCGTCGTGGAGGACCGGCTGAAGCGCGGATGGAAAAGCGCCTTGGCCACGCCTCGCTCCTCGCCCGAGCAGGGGAAGCGAATCTTGAGCGCCTCTAAATAGTCAGTGAAAAGGACCATGGAGTGCGCGGTTGTGGCAACCTTGTCATGGTCGACGAGCCAGCAAGTCGCCAAAACTTCGTCAGTCGAAGATGTCCGGTCGATGATTACCCCAACCGACCCGGCATATTGCCTGGCTTCAATTTTGGTAGTCAGACCCTAAATCCCCACAAGTCAAGATCCGATGTACGACCGCAGTCTCCGTATACAGTATAGAAGAGGTAATAAAGGTTGGGGGGTCCATTACCGGGTTTTTGGGGCCGGAAGGAACAACATTGCCGGCCAGCCGTCTTTCGAGTTGCCGGCGCATATTCGAAATTCACCCGCAGCCCCACTTTCCAGGCACATGTTTCGAGAGGTTAAGGGCCTGGGTTATAATGAACCTGCGCAACCGCCGAGACCGCAGGTATATCTGGTAACCTAATGTCTCTCACGTGATGCGGACTCGGGCGCTCGTAGCTCAGTGGATAGAGCCCCCGCCTTCTAAGCGGGTTGTCGTTGGTTCGAATCCAACCGAGCGCGAATTTTTCCCCATCGCATTAGGGTCATTAGCTCAACGGCAGAGCAGTTGCCTCTTAAGCAATTGGTTCCAGGTTCGAATCCCGGATGACCCACCACTTTGGAAGAGCATCTCGATTGAGATGCTCTTTTTGCTGGACGAAACGCCCTGGTGCTGAAACGCCTCAGTGCGCGCACCGCAGCCGCCTTTTTAGGCTCTTCCAAAATCGCCAATAGTGAAGCCTACTTTAACTTTTGCCAAGTTGTCAAGCAACAGGATTATTATGCATTCCTCCCTCCTTTTGCCCTCCCCAAAAACATGACATTCGAACTCAAAACCAAACTTTCGCCCGCTGTTTCCGGACCCTCAACACACAAACTAGAAAGAACAGCTTTCTGGCAGTGGTGGCAACTATCACAAGCCTTCAAAATCATCCCAAAGCGCACCCAAGATCCATTCAGAAACGACGCGCTGAGAGCCTCTCTGTCGTTTCTTATTATCTGTCCTCTGCACGTGGCATTCATGCTCCACCTGGCGCTCCCATCCGCTATCGCTGAGCATAAGGAATTAGCCTTGCTTCAATTAGTGGGCATGACGGCATTGGTCTGGCTGAGCCAGGCCTGGCTCTTCTTCCTGGCGGCGCGCCGGCATGCGCGCATTGCTCAGGAGGTGCTTGCCACCGAATCGGTGCTCGAAATCAGGTCCCCATTTTTCACCAAAAAGGTTCATTGGCATCAGATCAACGACGTTTTTCAAGTCGGAAATGTTGATTCAGGAGCCGGCATGTTTGTGGTTGAATGCAACAACGGCGAATCCTTTTTACTTTCCGAAAAACTGAACCAATGCAACCGGCTTGTTGCCTATATCGAAAGCAAGCTTTCACGCTCAATGAGACCATCTTTCGAAATCAATTACCGTATTGGGGATGGCTTTTTCGATGCAGCAAATATGGCTGGCTGGGCGATCATGATTGCGCTGTCTTTTGCATTAATCAAACAACCGAAGCCCCCGAGTGCGATTGAACTTTTAATAGCAGCCGGTGTTACCGCTCTGGTTTTGGCACATCGTTGGTTTATCGCCAATAAAATGGTGCAACTTGCCCGCCTCAACCAATCTGAGCTCTTTTTGAAAACACGCTCACAGAGCCAACTTATCGCGCTGGACCAGGTGAAAGAGATCAAGAGAATTGGACCGCTGATGATTCTCAAATCTCGCTCGAATTGGTTTGCTCTTATGCTTTCTAAAAAAGAGCCAATCAATGAAAAGCTTCTGGAATACAAAGAGAACCTGCTGATTGGCAAAAGATAGTGGCTGTACGCTAGAAAGACTGGCGATGCCCGTTCGGCTCTGATTAGCTTTCACGAAAAACGGCACATCTCAAGAGTGAAAGCGTTTACCTTTCCTTAACCGCGCGCTGAAAAGATAGTCTGGCTCGTGCGTCGAACAACCTGGGAATTTGCATAAAACCACCTGGAAACTCGTGTCACGCTTAGCGGCTTGCAGCAATAAATTAGAGAGCACCAAATTTGGTGCTCTCTTCTGAACCAAAAAAAATACACACAATGTTTGCCAATTCTCTTGAAACCACTTTGAAGCGCATCATGTGCGCAGATTTAAAACGACTGGCAGGCGCAGGCTTAGTTGCACTGACGATGCTGATTGCGACTGCCTCCGAAGACATCTCCATAAGCTCGCATCACTCTTCGGAAGGTCTTTGCACTCAAGGACTGCGCGCGATTTGCGCTAGTATCAATACAAATTTCGGCCGACCATGCGTCGAAGTTTTTCACCAATGCTTCAAGAAATTTAGCTTGCCAAGAAGCCTTGTTTCGTATAAGGTTTTGGAGTAACAAAAACGCCCACCCAAGCAGCCGATCGAATTGGCTGACAGGTACGGCTAGTGTCTTGCCCGGACCTCCCAATCCTACGGACGGCTGAGCCAGACTATCCTAATTAACCGCGAAAGCGGTTGTCCTTGCACAGGCAACTCCCGGCGACTGAATATCAGCAAACTGGCAATCGAGGTCGAAAGACCTCTGCTCGAACGCGACATTGTTGTACATTCTTCAAGGAAAGAGTCCATGCGCCAATCCTTCGCGCCAGATTTTCTTGCTTCCCTTGTCGTCGCATTGATGGCGCTGCCACTGTGCATGGGCATTGCAATCGCATCGGGAGTCCCTGTCGAGAAAGGAATTCTCACCGGAATCATCGGTGGATGCCTCATAGGTTTTATTTCGGGAAGCCCGTTGCAGATTTGCGGACCTGCGGCCGGACTGACTGTTCTGGTCTATGAAATTGCCAGCAATCTTGGACTATCGGGACTGGCTGTAATTCTAGTCATCGCAGGTCTTCTGCAGTTGTGTATGGGATTTGCCGGCATTGCTCAGATTTTTCGAGCAGTATCTCCGGCTGTGATCAATGGAATGATGTCCGGCATTGGCATTACTCTGGCACTCAGTCAGATTTACATCATCGGCAGCCTGCATCCGAAAGCGCATGCACTGCAAAACATCAAACATTTCCCAGATCTAGTCGCAAATATAATGGATCCGACCACCACCGCATGCGAGTCCATAGACATCGCGGTGCTCACCATTGTCATATTGATAGCGTGGAAGAAATTCGCCAGGGGGAAACTGGCAGGAATTCCGGCGGCGCTAGTAGCGGTGCTGACTGCGACCATGGCCAGCTGCATTTTGCAATTGCCGATAAAACATATTCCACTGCCGGAAAACATATTTAGCGGAGTGCAGCTCTTGAGCCTGAATAGCGTTGCCCAGATGGATCCATGGGTGATTGCTCGCTTCGCAATAGTAATGGCGATCATCGCCAGCGCAGAGACTTTGCTGAGCGCTGCCTCCGTGGACAAACTGCACCACGGACCAAGAACCAAATACGATCAAGAATTGATAGCGCAAGGCATCGGCAACACGATTTGCGGAATCATCGGCGCCTTGCCGATGACAGGCGTGATCGCGCGCAGCAGCCTGAATGTCATGGCCGGCGCCAAGACGCGCCGCTCAGCAATCATGCACGGAGTCTGGCTGCTCTTCGCTGCCGTCTTGATTCCAGGCATTTTGAGAATGGTGCCGGTGGCAACTCTGGCCGCCTTGCTCTTGTATACAGGGCTGAGACTCGTTGATATCAAAGCCATTGGCAAACTCTGGAATTTCGGCCCGCGCCTGGTCGGCATTTATGCAATCACCACAATTGCCATCGTCACAACCGACCTTCTCGTCGGCGTCGCGCTCGGCGTTGTTCTTTCCATATTCAAACTCGTCTACACAATGACGCGCCTGAAAGTTTCCATTGACAGATTGGAAAACAAATCCATATTGCACTTGCGTGGAGCGGCAACATTCCTCAGTCTGCCTCGGCTTGCCGATGCGCTGGATTCGGTCCCGGCAAATACCGAGCTGCACGTCTGCATGGACGAACTGGATTATGTCGATCATGCCTGTCTGGAATTGATTATGGATTGGGAGAAACAGCATGAGTCAACGGGCGGCACCCTGGTTATGGACTGGGGCGAAGTGCGCGCCATGTTCAAGAGCAAACGCCGCGTCCGGCACATCCGCACCGTCCTGTCCGCGGGTTCATCGCCAGTCCATGGGCATAGTGCGCTCGCCCGCGAGTCAGCGGCTGTCTAAACGAAATGCAAACTTTGCCAAAGCTTCAAAACAGACTTAACCGGCAAGCTTGCGCAGACTCACGCTTGTTTTTCCTCGTCCTGGAACATCTGAATGACTTCCGGGCTGCCCCAATTGCGGGACTGCTGCGCCGAAATAGAGTCGCGAATTTCCTTCGCTTCTTTTTTGCGTCCATGCTTTTCATAGAATCGGGCCAGCCATTGAAGCTCTCTAATGCTGGCTTTGATTTCGTCGAACATATCCATTCTCTTTCTAACACTTGGAGCAAGTTGATCTTCACGTTCTCATGGACTGTCGGAAGAAGAAGAAGTTCCAGACCTATAAGTCGTGTAAAAACCGGGCCATTCATGGCATCGCCCCTACTGGGACATGCATGGCACTTGTCCAAAAGGGTACAAAGTACAAAGGTTTAGACGACTGGATCCAAGTCTTATAAATGCGCAATTCCCTAAAGCTTTCACAAAAAGCCCTTCTTTTGGTTGCAGCCCTGCTCCTGGCGGAGCTTTGCTTATTGGTGGGTCTGACCTCGCTGCTCGGGCAAGCTCAGTACTATCGAATGCGCGCCGAGCACTCGAAGCAGCTTTTCGATGAAGCCGATGCTATCTATAAGCTCGTATACGAATCAGGGGTGTCGCTGGTCCGTCTGGGTCTCGAACAGAATGCTGCCAATCTGAAGGTATTCGATGATGCACTCACGGAAATTCCCAGACGTGTGCAAAAGATGCGCGCGCTGGCTGCCGGTAATACCGAACAGCTAAAGTCCATCGATGTTATCGATCACACCCTTCAAGCAAAGGGTTTTCCTTTTCTAAGAGATGTTCGCAATGCAATCGTCGAAAACAAAGGATCTCCGGCCAGTTTTCTTATGATACACAAGCGCAGAAAGGATCTAAAAGCGCTGATGGAAGAATTGCATTCCGAACTTACTTTAGTAAGCGCGCCCGAGCGTGTAGTGCAAGAGGAAAGTCCTAAGGAGATTCAGACTGCCACCGACCGGGCCACTTTCGTTATCTACTGTTTGTTCGCTTTCAACATCCTGGTCGCTTTCGGTATTTTTTATACATTCATGGGAGGCATCGTTAAAAGGCTTTCCGTGATTTCAGACAACAGCGACCGCATGGCTCGCGGGCAAACTCTGACACAGCGTATGCACGGCAATGACGAGATTGCTCAGCTCGATCATTCCTTTCACCAGATGGCCGACTCCCTGGCAGATGCACTTCGCAAGGAAAGAGTGGTGCTGGAGAATGCGGCGGACATTATCATGGCACTCGATTCGCACAATCAAATTACGTCGGTAAATCCCGCCTGCACGCCGACGTTAGGCTATCAGCAAGAAGAGTTACGGGGGATGAGAATACGTTCTCTCATCGATGACGAATCGGCCGATGCCACAATGGAGATGCTGGAAAGCCTCAAAGGTAGCGAAAACACACACACCTTTGAAAATCGCATCCGGCGCAAAGACGAAACATGGTGCGATATGCGTTGGTCGGCGAACTGGTCGCAAAGCGAAAAGTCATTCTTTTGTGTCATGCACGACGTCTCCCAGCAAAAGGAGCTCGAGCGACTGAGGCAGGAATTGATTCGCATGGTCTCTCACGATTTGCGGACTCCATTGAGTTCGGTCAGCAATTTGCTCGAGCTACTCTCTTATTCTATGTATGGCGATCTGACCGAAACCGGCGAAAAGCGCGTTAATGCTACACGCCTGGAAGTAGACCGCCTGATTCGCATGATCAACGACCTGCTCGACTTCGAAAAGATGGAAGCAGGAAAGCTCGAACTTGAGCGCGAAAACACCAACGCCGCAACAATCTTTCAGAAGGCAGTTGAGGCTGTGCGCGGACTGACAGAGGTGAAGGAAATCACAATCGAGACCAAAGCAAGCGAGGCGGACGTCTATTGCGATGAAGACAGAATCATACAAGTCGTAGTCAATCTGCTTTCCAATGCAATCAAATTCTCCGACAAAGGCAGCAAACTAACGCTGACTGCGGTGAAAGAAGAAGAGGCCAGAAGGTTTAAGGTAACTGATTGCGGCAGGGGAATTCCAGAAGATAAGATCGCCAGCCTATTCGATCGTTTTTCCCAAGTGGAGTCCGGCGACTCAAAACAGCATGGCGGAACCGGTCTGGGCTTGGCGATCTGCAAAATGATTGTCGAACAGCACGGTGGAACAATTGGCGTAGAGAGCGAGCTTGGCAAAGGAAGCACGTTCTGGTTTACACTGCCGCCCGCCTCTGCGACAGAGGGCAAGAAACGCCGCGGGGCACGCCTAACAAAAGAATAAATTCGTGGGGCACGTTAGGCAAAAGAGAATTTCGCGGCGCGCGTAGCAAAAGAATAATTTCGCGGGGTGCAGTTTGGACCCACGGTGGTCACAGCGAATTGCTAAATTGCAATCACTGGACCACGCAACGCAAGGGGCATAGCTGAGAAACTTCAGACGGGGAAAGTAGAGACGATGCAAGAATCGGGATAGGGGTATCCTAAAGACGGAAAACGACATCCGACAATGCAAGCGCCGGATGTCAGGCACGGGAAGCCAGAAGTCACTGTCTTGCAAATCGTCAAAACGAAATTGGTTAACTCAGCCGAGCAGCAGAGGATGTGCAAATCGCATCCTCTGTTTGATTTGTATGATACGCAGAAGCAAAGGCCGCCGTGCGCTAAATAAGGTATATTGTTTGCGACCCGAGACTCGTAATAGCGCACCGCACCGATGGCAAAAATTCTGATTGTAGAAGACGATGAGAACACCTCGAATTTCGTCCTCGATTTTCTAACCGCGCAAAATCATCAAGTGGAAACTGTCTCCAATGGCGCCGATGCCGGGGCCAACCTGCGCGCATATTTCTATGACTTGATCATTCTTGATGTTGGGTTGCCTGATATGACCGGCTTAGAAGTGTGCAAGGAATTCCGGGCGCGAGGCGGAAACACGCCGATCATCTTCTTGACCGGCAGGAATGAAACCGCGGATCTGGAAAAAGGGCTTGATGTCGGTGCCGATGATTACGTGACAAAACCATTTGAACTGCGTGAGCTGGCGGCCCGGATGAAGGCGATTCTTCGTCGCCCGCCAGTGGTTCAGGGTGAAACATTTCGTACAGGCAAGATTGAGCTTGACTCACGTTCCAAGCGGGTGACCAGCAGCGGAACCGAAATCGCGCTGTCACCTAGAGAGTTTTCACTACTTGAATTTTTCATGCGCAATCCCGATCAGGTGTTTTCTCCAACCGCAATTTTGGATCGCGTCTGGCCGTCTGAATCCGATGCAACAGACGATACCCTGAGGACCTGTCTAAAAAAACTGCGGAAGAAAATCGATGACGCGGACGGCCCGTCTCTGATTCGAAACGTTATCGGCGAAGGCTACTGCATGGACTCGCAAAAATAGGGGCGGAGCGCAGAGCAAGAAAGGTTTAGTCTGAGAATCGGGACCCGGTCGCGGCTTGAGCCATGGTCACGCCGTGGTCACACGGTGGACCCCACACGCTCACTTCCAATTCGTAAGATTCTGGCATCGGACATGACTTCGATACAAACCAGCTCCAATCTTCACACAAGAGAGCGTTTTTCCCTCACAGGTGCAGCATGAGCCCATCACACAACAGCTTCTCTCACACAGCCTTGGATTTCGTAAAACAAGGCATTGACGCCGCACAGCAGACAGCCCAGGTAGTAATGAATACTATCGACGTCAATCAGGCCTGCCGTGTGATGGGGAATGCTGCTCTTGCTACAGCACAGCATGTGGTCAACAACCAATTCACTCCTGCAGACAGGCTCATGGAAGGTCTGATGGTGTCGGATCCGATGGCAAAGCTAATGCAAGGCGATAAGAGCAGCTCGCAAGACCAGGCGCAGGCGCAAGCGATGAAACAGCGCGCTAGCGAAGTAATGGCACGGGTCGCCTCGGGCAGCGTCTCTGAAGGCGACCTGGCCTCTCTGCACATGGATGTCTTTGGAAAGGAAAGCTACTTCGCCAGCGGCTATACTGAAAATGCCGTCGCGGAAGGACAGCGATTTTTAGGAAAACGCACTTTGTCTGAATTGTCCGGACGCGACTACAAAGCTGATACAAGGCACTTTAAAGATGAAGATGCACTGCAGCAGGACATCAATCAAAGTAGCCAGAGGTCAACCAAGAGTTCTGTAGTTACGGCATAAGGCATCGGCAGAATCTTTACACATCTCGAGATCGGGCGCCCGGCAGCAGTCTCGCCAGAGCGCTGGGAACCTTCACCCACTTTTGACATTGCCCTGCGAAGATAAGGTCAGATAAGGCTAGTTCTAAAGCCAATACAAGTAAATAAAACAAGCCCTGCTTTAGCGGGCATTACTTCTCACCTCGTCTGGTCACCGCACGGACAGTTAAGGTGAAACCATGACCGCTCTGATTCTAGCGTTACTAGAAGAGCACGATAATTCTGACCAAGTTAAGCGTTGCCTGAAAGAATGTGGACACACGATCTTTGCAGTTGACACTTTCGTGAAAGCGAAAGACCTGCTCAAAACCGAAAGCATCGATCTGATTATCTCCGACGTTCATTTGCAGAACGGCGGCAATGTCTTTGATTTTCTGCGCTGGGCTAAGAAAGCTGAGCGCACTGCCGACATTCCGTTTGTTCTTTTCAGCTCGCAACCGACACCGATGGCTAAATACCTCGCAGATGGAGTGCGCATTTCGTCACGAATGCTCGGCGCGGCCAAATACATCGAGATGGAGACTTTTGATGCTGCCGAATTTCAAGCGCAGATCAACGAATTGCTAGCTCAAAAAAAACAAACAACAAATATAGATAGAGATTGAGCTACAGAAACAGATGCAGATGCAGACAGAGACTCAGAAATAGTTAAGAAGGCCGGTAAATAGTATGGATGCCCGAATATTAGTAACGATGGAACACCCAGAACAAATGAAATTGATCAGCGACAGCCTGGAGAAATTTGGGCACTCTGTCACGAAGTCGAATACGTTTGTTGAGTCCATGGAAATCCTGAGGAGCTTTAACTTTGACCTCATTGTCACGGATGTACATTTACAGAATGGCGGCAGCGTTTTTGATTTTCTGCGCTGGGTTAAAGGCGACCCGCACATGAAAACAATTCCTTTTGTTTGCTATAGCGCTGAGCCGCCTGAGGTGGGCAAATATCTTGCAGATGGAGTACGAACGGCAGCACGTGCTCTGGGCGCCGCAAAGTACATTACGATGGAAAATTTTGAAGCGAGTATATTTCGCCAGGAGATTGAATGGTTGCTGCCAGTAAATCGCGCCGGTAGCTATTATGCAAAATTGGACACGGACTCTGAGCATGGAGATGGCGACGGCGATGGAAAAAAATCAGCAACTGATAGGCTAAAACGATGAACATAAGGAGGTACTTATGAAATCACTTAGATTCAATAATAACCAGCCCGAATGGGACACTCCTCTGCCAGAGCTGGCTCCGGTTGTGAAAAAGGCATTGCGTATTCAATGGCGCGAATTCATTCACGAGATTGAAGACGGGGAAGCTCTAGACAATGAGCGCGTTGCAGCGAATCTCGCCAAAATCGACATGTTTGAAAGATTCTACCGAGCAAGTTGATAGCGGTTCTATGAGACAGGTTGAGAAAGCAGTGCGTCGCCAGCTAAATAACCGGGAATATTAGGTTAGCTCCTAACCGGCGATGCTCTATGTTCGAATTCCTTCGACAATCACGCAACAAGCCCAAACAAGTTTCCACCGAGCCGGAACTCAATACCGGTCTGCCCGCCAAGGACGAAAAGCGTTGTCCGAAATGCTCGACGAACTTTCCGGCGCGGTGTGTCATCTGCGCATATTGCAAAACCTTGCTGATGGTTATCGATCGAAAAGACCCGACAAGGATCGAATCAGTAGTTGCATCTCGTCCGGATGGTTCGAAATGGGAGCTGTCATGCCAACGCTTTCTAGGAAGTGGCACGATATGCGATGTCTACGATGTTTTAGACGCCGAAAGCGGAGAACAATTTGCTGTCAAAGCTTTGATGCTAAGGCTCATGGTTGACAATAAGTCGGCGCGAAAATTCCTGGAAGGTGCAAGGAAGGGTTTGTCGCTTGAGCATGAAAACATAGTTCGCACACATGCTGTTGGTTCGACGAAACCTGAGCGAAAAGATTTGAACCGGCCATTTATTGTGTGCGAATACCTTGAAGGAAAACCGCTCTCACAGCTCATTGATAAAGACAACTTACCATCCGCATCCGAAACTCTATTGATGGCAAATCACGTTTGTGCAGCCCTACAACACGCACACGAACAAGGTATCATCCATGGTGACTTGAAACCGTCCAACATTTATCTGGAATCTACGGGTGAAAAAGATGTCGTGAAGGTTTCCGATTTCGCCATCGCTGAGAGGCTTTTCCAGGGACTCGAGTGGAATCAAGTCACAACTATGACGAGCAGCCTGTATGGCAGCGCCGTTTACCTGGCGCCGGATTATGCTCACGAAAGGACCCCGGCAGCAGTAGCAGACATCTACTCGCTCGGCTGCATCATGTACGAATGCATGACTGGTCATCCACCATTTTTGGGCAACAACGATTTTGTCACGATCATGAAGCACATGGCTGAGCCAATCAAGCCTTTCTCAGTGGAATACATACCGAAAGGATTCGAAGCGGTAATTAAGCGAGCACTTGAAAAAGACCCGAGAAAACGGTGGCAGTCAGCCGCAGAGATGCGTGAAGGGATTGTAAAGTTACAGGGTTAAAACAAATGCGCGTCACTTCTTGACGGCTTCCAGTCCTGCTTTCGCCGCTGTCCAGAGGTAGTGCGCATCGATTCCGAGGGCAATTAGTTTGAATCCTTGCGACAAGTAGTTCTTTCCATGCTCCGGCTGCAAAGCGAATATCCCCAGCGGCATTCCATGTTGTTCGCACGCTTTCTTTATTTCAGCAATTGCTTTCTGGACTTCGTCGTCGCCTATTTTTCCAAGCTTGCCAAAGCTTCCCGATAAGTCGTAGGGACCGATGATAATTGCATCCACCCCGGGAGTTTTAATGATGGACTCTAAGTTTTTGACACCCTCGTGATGTTCAATTTGCAAGAGCACAAGCAGCTTTTCATTGGCTTCTTCTATGTATGGACCAGCGTTCATTCCATAACCGTTTGCGCGTCCGCTTCCAACACTTCTTATCCCGGTGGGGGGATACTTCGACGCTGATACAGCTCTCTGAGCCTCCGCAGCGGTTTTCACCTGCGGCACGATAATGCCGTCGGCGCCAAGGTCAAGCACGCGCTTGATCCAGACCTCATCGTTGCCCGGAATGCGAACAAAGGCAGGACAAGTTTCGCTTTTCGCCTGGAGAAACTCTTGCACCTGCTCCAGACTCAAGGGTGCATGTTCCATATCAATCCACAACCAATCAAAGCCGCACCGAGAGACCATTTCGGCTACTGCCGGCAGCCCGAGCGTCAGAATTGTTCCAACCAGCGTTTCGCCCTTTCTGAGCCGTTCTTTGAATGAGGTCATGTTTTCTCCTGGACGTCTAAAGGGCGAGCTTGCTCCACCTGGGGCAATTAGCGAACATTCTAGCTTGGAGTATCATTGCACGCGGTAGATATCAATATAGATTTCGAGAGAGATTTCGAGAGAGATTTAGAGCGATTTCAATAGAGATTTCCAAATAGATTTAGAGCCAGCCTTCGGAGGCTACTGTGGACTTTATCCGCCGTTTTATTGAATGGATTACCCTCCCAGACGGGAGTCATCCGCCCAGTTCGGAGGATTTGCAGAGCCTGGCAGAAAATTACGGAATTGAAATCTGCTGGGAGGTGGAAAAAAACAAGGAAGGTATAAGCCACCTGCCAGCCGGACTCGCTGAACTGCCTAGAGCACGCGAATTGATTTACTCAGAACTGTCGATTTATTCGCCGGCAGTAATAAAGGAAAGCAGGCTGGAGCGCATTGTCCTCTGTTCTTCGCTAGTGGCCAACAATGCGGACGCACGGGGTGCCATGGTTGCACAGGAGGGAAGTCTATATCTAGATGTTCGGCTAATTGAAATGTGGACGCGTGTTAGACGGACTTTCCATCACGAGTTGTTTCACTGCATTGATTATCGCGATGACCTCTGGAAATACGCCGATCCTGATTGGGAAAAGCTGAACGAAGAGGGGTTCAAATACTCAAGGAAGAAATTTTCAGGTAAAGCGGACCTATTTGTCCATCGCCTTGGATTCATGACCAATTACTCAATGACGGCGGTGCACGAAGACAAAGCCGAACTTTATGCTCATATGATCGTTTACTACAACCACGTATTAGGAAGAAGCGAACGAGATCCAATTCTGAAGAAAAAGGTCGCACGCATGCAAGAACTTTTGAAGCACTTCAGCATTGAATTCAACCAATCATTCTGGGATTCACGCAGCCTAGCGGCCATTCCTCTGCCGGATGATCATGCAGCGGTCGTGAAAATGAAAATCTGGAAGGAAAGAGTGAACGGCAGAAAAATTTGGTTCATGAGGCGGCTGGACATGTCCGATGCCAGGACACTTACCTTTTACGATTATGACAAACTGATGGAATGTTTTGAAAAGTTTGGTCTCAACGATTTCAATGAGGTCGATCTTCTTTATACAACAAAGCAGGAGCTCGAACTGATAATGAGAATTCCGGAACAGAACCTCAGGGATTCTTTCAAAACGGATGTTTGAATCAGGGCTGGTTTTTTATAATTGGACTAAACTGAGGCTGCCCGCGGAAATCGATATTTGCTCTTGTCGATTTTTTAAGTTGCTCAATTTGCTTTTCATTGAAGCTTGATTTGGACAGCTGCAGGCGCTCAAGCTTTTTAAACCCGGTCAGAACAGGAATGCTTTTAGCAGTAATCGGACATATCCCCAGCGAGAGGGTTTTCATTTCTTTTAGATTCCTGATTTGAAGCAGCGCCTTGTCATCAATGCCCTCATTTCCGCGCAGATTCAGCTCTACCAACGTCTTTACCTGGCCGATCATCTTCAAATCTTCTTCTTTTAGATGCGCCGACTCACAAGTGAAACTTTGTAGTCGCGTCGTCGGCAACATCTTCATTAAAGGCTCAAGATGGTCGATTGCGCTGCAATCCAGGTAATACAAATTGGGCAATTGCTTCAGTCGCGAAATACCGTCGCCGGTTATGTGAGTATTTGACACATCTAGCACTTGCAATTGGGGTAATTGGTCGATGTAGGGAAGAGCGCGATCATCCACATCTATGGCTACTTGAAGGTTATGCAGGTTTTTAAATACCGGCAGAATTTTCAAAACATCAATGCTTGTCCGCACTTCATCAATGAGGTGCAGTCCATATAATTCTTCGGGTCTGAATCGTTGCAGCAGTAGCGGCGAATCAAGATAAATTGCAGCCGGTCTAAATATCACGAGCTGATTGATAGGAAGCGAAACATTGCCTCTGGCCGGTATGATCTTCTCATCCACCATCATATCGCCTATGGACTTCTCCGGAAATTTGAAGAGGCGTGACTTTCCATCCTTTGAAATCTCGGAAAAATAAGGTTGCTTTCCAGTTTCAACAGCAGAGGAAGCCGGCCGTTTGTAATCGCCTTTCGGAAAAAGCGAAGATGCCAATATTGCATCGAATCTCGTCTGACTCGTTTTATCTAGCTGATGTTCACTGTGTCTTAAGAAGTTTGTCAACAGCCCAAGAAGATAACAAAGAATCATCAAAAGCAGCGTCAGCCCATAATTTCGGACGAATGAGCGCACGTCGAATTTATCCGACGATTTGCCAATCTTCGAGGGTGAACTTACAGCCGCAATACTTTCGGTCTCGCCGAGTTCTTGCTCTATCTTCACTAATTCCGCCGTCAGCATCTGAGCGTTTTTATAGCGATTGAGTGGACTTTTCTCAAGCAGCCTGGCGACAAGCTTCTCAATTTCGGGTGGAAACTCGATGCCCATTGAAGCTTCTTTCAGAGAAAGTGGTGCATCCAATTGATGTTTCATCATTGTCGACAAAGCATTTTCGCCAATAAATGGAGGCGCTCCAGTCAATGCTTCGTACATCGAACAGCCCAGAGAATAGAGATCGGCCTTGCTGTCGACCGGTCCGCCCAGGCACTGCTCAGGGCTCATATAGAGTGGGCTGCCAAATATCTCGCCGGTGCGCGTCAATGTTTGTTGATTAAACTCATCTGCGCCGGTCAGTTTTGCAATCCCTAAATCGACCACTTTCACGGCGCTGGTGAGAGACCCGTCCAGTCCGCGTGTCAGCATGATATTGCTGGGCTTTAGGTCGCGGTGAATGACGCCGTTTTCATGCGCATACGCCAGTGCAAAGCCAACCTGAATAAAGATTTTCAGCGTTTTTCTAATCGGCAATCGTCCGTGTTTGGCAATCAAATCCGCAAGGGTTTGCCCTTTCACGTATTCCATTACGAAAAAAGGCTGCCCATCAAGCAAAAGACCGGAATCATAGACCTTGATCAGATTGGGATGATCGAGGCGGCTGGCCGCCCGGGCTTCATTTTCGAAGCGCCTCCAGAGTGTCCTGTCCGCTTGCTTGTTGAGTACCTTAAGCGCGAATTCCGACTGCAGATGCAAGTGCTTCACATGGAAGACGCTGCCCATGCCGCCCGCGCCCAAAAGACCAATGACCTGGTATCTATCTAATAGGATGGACTCCGGCTGCAGATGAACATGCGCCGACGCAGGCAGCGAGCCAGTCTGATGCGTTTCGTGTTGAGGCGTGTTCGGCTTTCCAGACTCAGACATACATTTGTCCGCCCTGTATAGGAGTTAAACCGCATTACCATCCTGGTTACCTTATTCCCAGTTTTGCCAATTATCAGCCCCACAACAACCCAATGTCCGTACAGGCCCAACGGCTGGGGGTTTTAGGGAGATCAGGTACGTAATAGTGTGATACATTCATGTCTTTTATGAGGGGCGCCCTAATGCTCAAAGATTGGAAAGCCGGAATAGTTTTACTCTCGCTGACACTCGCTTTGCCGATGATCGCTGCGCAGTCGGTGGAGGCGAAGAAAAAGTCGGCGAGTACGAAAGAAGTGACGGCGGCGGCAGGCGCGAAATCGAAGGGTCCAAGCATATCGAAGTCTAAGGACAGTGCGCCGGTCGCCGACAAAGACGATGCGGTACGCAGTGTTCTTATTAAGTTCGAGGCGGCAATCAACGCTCATAATGTCGACGATGTAACTGCTATTTTTGCGGACGACACTAGTTTTATAGATGAATCAGGGGACGAAACGCGCGGGCGAAGTGCACTGCGAGAGCGTTTTGAGCAGCTTTTCAAACAAGCAAAGGCATCGGCAATCGGCATACATCCGCAAACCATCACCTTCCCAGCGGACAATGTTGCATTGGTAGTGGGAGAAGTCAGCCGCAAGCATGAGAGTGCAGATCTGCCGGCGTCGCGCTTTTCCATGGTGCTGGCAAGGAAAGAAAACAGTTGGCAAATAAACCAGATAACAGAAACAGCCATGCAAGCAGTGCAGACGGAAAATCGACTGCAAGAATTGAATTGGATGATTGGCGAATGGACAGCGGAAAAGCCTGGTGCCACTGCGCAGTTTAACGTCGAATGGGCGCCGAGCAGAAAGTTCATCACTTCAAAATGCACTATCAATAAAAATGGTGCAGCGCCGCAAGTCGATACGCAGGTGATCGGCTGGGATCCGCAGCACAACAGCATAGTCTCGTGGCATTTCGATAGCAATGGTGGCTTTGGCGGTGGCGCCTGGAGCAAACAACACAACGAGAATAAATGGACAGTTGCCGTTGTGGGCGTTGGTGCCGATGGCAGCAACTCCGTTGCAAGCAATGTGTTTACGATGAAAACATCCGACGAATTTTCCTGGCAATCCATAAACAGAAGCCTAGACGGTGCTCCTGTAGCCGATACTGAAGCAATCATCGTTAAAAGAGCGAAGCACTGATGCGGCGCAGCAGAGTAATGAATGAAAAACTGCGTGCGTCGATGCGTCAAAACAAAGAGTGGCAGGCGCGATACCGAATGATTGCGGCTGCGCTTATCGTGCTATTTGCCGGCACGACGATGGCGCCGCGCTGTGAGGCGCAAAATTTCGGCGGGCCATATGGCGGCTTTCGTTCTTACTGCAATACCGGTGGCGGAAATTACAGCGCCCCAATGGGTGGAACACGCTCGTACAACTCGTTCAATTCGGGATTCTCAGGTTTTGGCCAGACTACCAGCGGCGCTACATACAACACTCAGCGCAGCACCCAGGCAGCGGAGAGTTTGGCGCATAACTTAAGTGCGATGTGGTCAAAAGTCCTCCCCAAAGTCGAGCAAATGGGCGTGGATTCTGGCTATTTTGCTCAGCAAGGCGGGTATCAGGGGCAACAAGGCGGATATCCAAATCAAGGTGGGTACCAAAATCAAGGCGGGTACCAGAATCAAGGTGGATACCAGAATCAAGGCGGATACCAGAATCAAGGCGGGTACCAGAATCAGCGATTTGATCAACCGGCGCCAAGGATGGGTGGCATGCTGCCGCCAATGTCAAAGCGAGAGATGCTGCGCATCTTCATGGAAGGCGGTTCTCCCCAATCAATGGGCGGCGGCGGAGGATATGCGGCTGGCCCAAGCGGCAATTCTTCAGCCAATACAAACACCGCGTACACCAACTATCAGACGGCGGCCAACGAAGAGACGAAGGCTCGCAATGCGGCACAACGTGTTCGCAACTACGACAGAGACACCTGGAGCCGAAAGAACGACGCCAGCAATGCCTACTACGCTGCCAACAACGCTAACTATGCGGCGCAACGTGCCGAGTCGGCTTCCTACAATGGCGATTCGCAGGCCCGGCACTATGCAGGGCTGGCGCGCGAGTGTGCGAATCGAGCGCGCGGAGACGCTAATCAGGCGCGCTACAACGCTGATACGATGCATTAGGTGCAACAAGAAAAACGGACGATGCATGGCATGCCCTACAAGACTGCAAGCGGCATGGTCTATACTACGCAGACCGTGTGGATAAATCTCCGAGTACTAGCGATTTTGAGCGTCATATTGTGTGGCGCGACCACGTCAGCATATGGCGCCGACACAGAGACGCCTGCGCCGACAGAGAAGGCGGTACGGACTGAAAAAGTAGCGGCGACGAAGAATTCTGCGCGGACAGAGAAAGCTGCGCCCGCAGCTAATGAAGCGGCTCCGACCGCAGAGGCCAAGAGCAAGGACGAAGAACCTGGCGAAGGCAGTCCGACCCCACAGCAATTAAAGAAGTTCAATGCACCCATTAAGGGTTTCCACCCAATCAGGCGGATGTTGCGACCAGTGTGGAGGCTCAGGCAGGAAGCCAAATCACTGGAAGATGACATTGTCATTCTGCAGAAGCCTATGGCTGGGCTCCAACCGGCATTCACTACATTGGAAGGCCAATTGGGCGGCGTCGAGTCCGAATTGAAGACGATGGCTAAAGAACTCAACCACGTCAATGGAAATCTCCATCGATTGGCCGGAGATCTCACATCGCTCAAGGAACTCTCTCCAACGCTCAATCGCGTCGATAAAGAACTGGAGGGATTGAGGGGTGTCCACGAGGATCTTAGAGAACTGAAAGGTGTACGCGAGGACATTCAAACCGCTACCTCTCACATGCACAGGTTGCACGGTCCACTGTCTGACATTAGAGAACCCCTGACGGCAGTAACAAAACCACTGGCGACAGTTGAAAGTCAGCTCAATGCTGTCAACGGAAAAGTGGGGACGGTGCACGCAGAACTCGTGCGAATGGAGTCGCAGATAGGCGATCTAATTAACGAGATGAAAGAGCTCCGCAAGCCGATGAGCGGCGTCAGCACTCCACTTGTTGATGTGCGCGGACAGCTGGATTCGCTCAACAAGCTGCTTTTGATTATACTTTTCACCGTCGCAATTGTCGCTGTCGGCGTGTTCGCATTTGGCTTGTTTGCAGTTGTGGTAGCCTTCGCGCTCAGAGGCAAAATATCGCTTCTATTAGGCGAAAAGCATGACCATTAGAGTAGCGTCATCTTTTCGCGAGAAACAACGAAATAAGTCCAAGAAGCCGCCGCTATTGTGGCGCTAGCGGAAGTCAACCGGCAGGGCGCTGTGATATGCTGTCCTGACTTCCCCGCCCTCAGGGCGGCGATTCACTCACATGGGCGAGTGGCGGAATGGCAGACGCGCTAGACTTAGGATCTAGTGTAGCAATACGTGGGGGTTCAAGTCCCCCCTCGCCCAGAATCTACATCTCCGCCGAAAGGCGGTTTTCTTTTTGGGGTATTTTCTTAACCTCGGATCACGCCTGGATCACCAGGGAAAGAATGGGAATGGTGGCATGCGAGGGAGGAGGGGAGAGATAACATACGCATGGACCTGACCTGATGTCCTTATTATTCGATAGTTGACATTGTTCTTCTGGAAGTTTTTCTTCCAAGGCAGTTATGCCGGTCTAGGGCGTTGAACAGAGAGATGATCTCCATCCTGCGTGGCTGCGCGATGAAGATGAAGTCCGAGCTGAATTCTCGAAAGTTCTGATACCACCCTCGGTGCATGCGAGTCGACAGATCGTTCAGTTGAGAGCAGCCAAACACCGAAATCCATTGACAACCACTAGTAATCAGGCGACCTTCCTGAAAAAATATGATTCAAAGGTGATCTACTAGTTCTTAAGACATTCTCCCTTGGAAAGAATAAATGGCAAAGTCAAAAGTACGGCAACAGTCAAGCCAGCGAAGTGGAACCGCAATAAATGGCGGAAACAGTAGTTTCGAGTCAGAATTATTTAAAGCGGCTGAAAAGTTGCGTGGCAACATGGAACCCTCCGATTACAAACATGTGGCTCTCGGACTCATTTTTCTGAAATACATTTCCGACTCGTTTGAAACCAAACACGCTGCTTTACTTGCAGAAGAAGCAAATACTGCAGAAGATCCAGACGAATACCTCGCTGAGAATATATTTTGGGTTCCCAAAGAAGCTCGCTGGTCATTTTTGCGAGACAACGCCAAGAAACCCACCATCGGGAAGATAATCGATGATGCGATGTTGGCGATAGAGGCTAGAAACGAAAGCTTGAAAGCTGTCCTACCCAAAGATTATGCGCGGCCCGCGCTGAACAAAATAATGCTCGGAGAGCTGATAGATCTCATTTCTGGCATCGCCATGAACGAAGAGCACAACAAAGCCAAAGACATTCTTGGCCGCGTCTATGAGTACTTCTTGGGGCAGTTTGCTGGTTCTGAGGGAAAACGCGGCGGGGAGTTCTATACGCCTCGGTCAGTCGTGCAGCTTCTTGTGGAGATGCTTGAGCCATATAAGGGTCGGGTGTTTGACCCTTGTTGCGGTTCTGGCGGTATGTTCGTTCAGTCTGAAAAGTTCGTTGAAGAGCATGGCGGCCGTCTTGGAGACATCGCCATTTATGGACAAGAAAGTAATTACACTACCTGGCGTTTAGCAAAGATGAATCTGGCTGTTCGCAGTATCGATGCTGATATCCGCTGGAACAACGAAGGTAGTTTTCACAAGGATGAGTTGAAAGATCTCAAAGCGGACTATATCCTGGCAAACCCACCGTTTAATATTTCAGATTGGGGTGGCGAACGCTTAAGAGAGGACGTGCGCTGGAAGTTCGGTGTGCCACCGGTGGGTAACGCAAATTATGCTTGGCTTCAACACATTCTCTTTCATCTTGCGCCTAATGGCACGGCCGGCGTAGTGTTGGCAAACGGTTCAATGTCTTCAATGCAAAGCGGTGAGGACTCGATCCGGCGTTCAATGAT
>CAZHEZ010000061.1:0-35808 GCA_964531315.1 uncultured Candidatus Obscuribacterales bacterium
GCTCGCAGTACCAGCCGGGAGGGCGGGTGGCGAAGCGTTGTGTGCTCGACAGCGACTCCACCAACCCCAACTATGAGGAGGTGGTCGCTGCGGGGCAGTCTGCCTTCGCCAGGATGAAACCGGCGGGCGACGTTGCGGAAGCCAAATAGCTGATCGCATTTGCGTTTCAGTTGTGAGAAAGATCCATGGAAGCGGGAGCGGCCTAACAAGCCGCCCCGCTTTCCATGCCTTTTCTTTTGCATTTTTTGTTTTCAACATGTTTTATTATTGAATATAGTGAATATGGTGAAGCCGCACTCTCGGCGCGTTTGAAGACTTCTGTGTCAGCGCCGTCCAGCAATATCTGTTGCGCTTATTTTTCTTGTTTGGCGCGTTCAATGCGTTGGAGAATTTGTTGTTTCAGTTGTGCTGGTAAGGTGTCTAAATAGTTCTGGAGTTCTTGCTTAAAAGCTTCGTGTTGATCCTGCTCGTGCGGCGAAAGCTCTTGATTGTTGTTTCTCTTGTTGAATTCACGGTCTTCTTTGGCAGCCATATCGCCGATGTTCTGCACCAACTCGCGATTGCTCATTTGCTTTTGGCCGTTCAGCTCGCCATAGAAGAACAATTTCTGTGAGGGCGTCAGATGTTCGAGCACCGGTTTGACCTTGGCGATGTCTCGTTCCAGGGCGGCCTTGTCCAGATCGTGCTGTTTTTGATGTTGCCCATAGTATTTCCCAAGCTTGAGCATTTGGTCGGCTAAAGCGTTGCCATATTCCTTGTCGTTGATTTCACCGGCATCTCTCTGGCGACGCAGGAGTTCGAATTCCTTTGAAAAATCAATCTTTCCGCTGGCTCGATTGGCTTCCACTTCGCGTTCGAGCTCTGTGTGATTTTCGGCGCCTTTTTGCATCACCTTCCAGAGATCGCTCACCGGCACGTCCGTCTTGCGATTGTCTTTCATCGATCCCCAGGTGTTATCTATGGACACGACCGGCGGGGGGCCCGGCTTGTAGTCGGTGATGGCAACCACGTGCGCTTCCCCGTTGTCTCCGGCTTCTGCGCCGCCGGATTGCGAGTAGTATGGTTCCATTTTGGGATTAATGCGAATCATCACCGGCAATTTGCCGCTCTGCGCCAGGGTTTTTAATTGATCGTCCAGGGCTTGTTCTGTCTCGACTTTGGTCACCTTCGCTCCTGGACCGCTGTAATTGTCGGCGGCTGCGATCACCACTGGACTGGTCTGGTCACCGGTGATGCCGCGATAGGCTTCGACTATTTGATCTTCATTTATATCCGGCTCTTTCTTGTCTTTTAACTCTTTTCTCGGTGTTTCGGAAGTGTCATAAAGCCTTTCTCCGGTGTCTCCTGGCGAAGGTTTGTGTTGTTCATAACGCCGCTCGACGCCTTCGCGCTGATAGGCAAGATTGACGGCAGTGACGTTAAACAATTGAGTGGCAAAGCTTCTGTCACTATCAAGAGGTGGATGGTGTACGGCTTCTTTGTCCGGGGTCAAACTCTGGGCGTCCAGGCGAACTTGGTGACCTTGAGTGTCGGTGTATTCTCCTGACAATGCGACCTGAGCGACTAAATTAGCGGCTTTTGACGGTTCTTTGGCATAGACCAGCGACTCCATTGATGTGACATTGCAGGTGTTATGGTTGCCCTGGTCGATGATGCGCGGATCGGCTGCCTGCGACATTACTTGCTGTGCCAGTTGCACGCGGCGCTCGGCATTGACTGCGCCCTGCTGTGCTTCCATCAGCTTGCCGATTTCGCCGTAGGTTTTTCTTACTTCCTCGTCGCTCAAGCCACGCTGTTTTGCGCGTGCTTCAAAATGAGCCATGTCTGCTTCGAACTTGGCGCGTTCTGTCGGACTTTTGATCTTCGCTTCGGCAAGGTCATGCAGTTTTGCATGTGCCACTCGCACGTCTGTTTGCTCGTTGACGGCAATTGGCTTGTCACCAGCTTTATCGGTAATCGAATACTTGCCGTCAGCAGTTTTCTGCAGCACGAAATTATCTTCGGGGCGCGGTCCGGAGCTTTGCAGAGTGTAGAAACCATCGGGCCCGGGCGTGCGCATTGTTTTGCGGTTGTCCGGTTCTTTGTACTCAATCTGCTGTCTGCCGTCCGGCCAGTTGGTGGTTTTTATGTCATGGGTGGGGACGGTGAAGCCGCCGTCTTTTGTGTGTCCCGGCAATTGCAGAATGGTGCCGTCTTTGATGACGTCGTTTTTAAGCTTGTTGACGTGCTCAATTTCTTTGATATATTTTTCGACTGTTTCTTTGTCGGCATGCGGTCCAAGCTGTTTTCTGGCCACGTTCTCCAGGGAGTCTCCTGGTTTGACGATGTGATACTTTGCTTCAACCTCACCTTTTACTCCCTCACCCAGGTAGGGTTTTGGTTTTTCGCTTGATGTCGGCTGTTCGCTCTTGCTCTCTGCCGAACGTTTGAAAGCCGCACTGGTTTTTTCCGAGTAGTCGGTTACAGCAGCCGATAATTTGAGCGTGTACGGACTGGCGAGCATGCCCGGGTATGCCGGCGAATCGTGCTTAGCCAGCGGATCTCCGATGCTGAAATCGAGAGGCGCGTCCACTTCCAGAGCAATAGTGCGGCCGTCATTAAACGGGCGATCTTTGCTTGGTTTGTAGGACAAAAGCTCTGAGCTGGGAGTCTTCCAATATTCCGAGGCGTCTATGTGCGGCTTAAGCGGAGCCTCTTTCGGCTCGTTGAATTGAGCGGCGTCATTAATTGCCATATGCAGACTGTTACCTGGTAAGGGAAAAACGGAGCGCGTGGGTTGCACTGTAAAGCGAATCCGGCATGCGTCTTTGGGGTTGGGTGGAAAGCATATTAGACAATTGCAGCTGAACTAATTCTGAACATTCGATCCAAACTGGAGCCGAGTGGCGCTTAACAATCGCTGCCATCTTCACGCTCGATTCACATGCTCGCTAATAAGCTGCGGTGAAATCAGGCGTCCTTTTAGACTTTTACTTCTGCGCTCTCCTCAATAACTATCTCTCGGTCATTGCGATGACTGATATGCCAAGCCGATCTCCTTGAGCAAACGCTCAGGCAGAGCGGCTTGTTTTGGTATCGTATATGGTGTCACAGCTAGCGCATGTGCATGAGCCGCGCCAGGTCAGAAAGGCGCGTGTATTCACGCGAAGGTTCTAGTGTTTTTGTTCTGTAACTATTAAAGCTCTTGATTCTTAAGCCACGAAGAGGCGACTGTAAGAGTATCTTCCGAAACTTTCTTCTCAGCTTTCACAGCCAACTCCAAAAACTCCTTCTCTTCAACCAGCCGAAGTATTTTTCTTAGCAGCTCGCTGCTGCGGAGTTTGTTGGGTCGGAAGAATTTCAGCGGGCGGTGGATGCCCTCATAAGCGGGTAGCTCCGCCATCGAACTAACTTTCAAACCGAAAAGGATGACTCAAATGAGAATCAGAGCTTCAACCACCGCACTTCTTCTTCTCTTTGCCGGCATTATTGGTGCCGTGCAATCGTATCGCATCGATCACAACGGTATTCTCCACAGTGTTGTCGGTCTCTTGATCATCGCACTGGCTGTCTTTGTCGTTACCCGCGCCTTTCGTCGACGCCCTACCTGATAAAAACGCAATATTCGCGAAGGAAAGCAAATGAGACCAGAATATTACTTGCTTATCATTCTTCTCGCCGCTGCCGTTGCCGGGTCCTTTCGCATGAAAGGTGTTCCTGTCGAGCACAGTGAAGAAGAGAAAGAAGCTCGCAAGCGCGAAGCTAAGATGAAGGCCGACCTGGCCGACTGGCGACGCATGGACGGCAATGTCATCGACTTCAGGTATCACCTGGCCAAAGACTTGAATGCGGCTTCACGCTGCTTGCACAGCACGCGCTCCAAGCGTGAAGCGGCGGAACACTGCATTCGTACAGTCGAATCGGCGCTGGCCGAGCAAGACAAGCTCGGCTTTGTCACCGATGGATCGGAGATGAATGTCCTGCACGCCACTCAGCACCTGAACGGGTACGAGACCGAATTCATCAAGGCTCAGCAGGCTGTTCACGCGTATGTGGAGAAAGTCCGTGACCATGTCTTCGATTTGCTGGCTGAATCAGTAAAGATCAGCGAGTGGATGCCTGAGGTATCGGCTCGTTTGCAGGAGCAGGCACGTAAGCTTGTTGCCGAGATTGAGCCGGAAGCTAAGGCGATGTGGGCAGTCACCGACAGAATGCTGACCGATGCAGACAGAGATCCCGCCGGCCTCGCCGACGAGTATGTTACCCCTGGCGTCACCAAGTGGCGAGAAGAAAGAGTGGGGGCGCGCAGAAAAATTCGCGATAATCTTGCCTCGAAGATTGGATATTAGCGGCATTGCATTGGTGTTCTTGCCAGCGGATTGGGAACCATTGAAAGTGGTCGCCGGACCCGCTGGCTAGTTCACTGGTGCTTCTCAAATCACTGGTTTCGAAAGTTCAAGTGCATCTCAATCTGCGGAGATTTGAAGACAACTCTCCGCAAACAGAAAACTGAAAGGATAAGGAATGAATCGCAAACACATTGCGTTGGCCTCAGCCATCGCCATAGTAGGCTCCTGCGCCGTAGCCTATGCATTTAGACCCAATGCCGACTTCATCGAATCGCGTTTTGACAAGCTTGATCATATGCCGGATTCAAGTGGCAGCAAAGTCCGCTACAAGCGGGATGGAAGTTTCGTTTTTGTTTGCCTGCGCGTGCCCGGTCACTATGAAGTGCAGATCTTCCAGATCGACAACGGCATCATGCCGGTGATACCGACCACGATCGTCGACGTCACGGATAAGGAAATTCTGTGGGAGCATGATAAGACCGTTGGATGGACGCTTTCTCACAACTCGATTCGCGTCGTCATCAAGAAGCTCGATGGAAACATCGGAGAGGAAAGCCAGGACTTTCATCGCGAATAGGACAGCGGCGTAGCTCCAGAAGTGAGCGCGTTTCTGCTATCCGCGACCAGCTTCATCTGCTTTGAAAGTAAGTCAATCCCTGGCACGGAGTGCCAAAAATGAGGAGTGATACCATGTTTGCACGAATTGCTTCGCTCTTTCCTTCCCGCTGGTCGAGCCGTTCTACAGGCGGTGCTGAGTCCGGCATCATGAGCTATGACGTGGTGATCAACTACGTCGACGAGGATCGGGACCCGACCACGAAGACATTCTCCACGCCCGAGTCGCGTGAAGCGGGCGTTTCGAAAATCCTGGCGGCTGCCGCCGGCACCGGCGAGGATGACGAAAAAGCAATTGCCAGCGTTGTCTTGGAAGATTGCCTGATCTTCTGGAAGCGCAGCAAAGCTACGCCCTCCATTCCGGACCGTGCTCCGGTCCTGAAGGGGCAGGGCGAAAAGGTGCTGAGAGTGCGCACCACCGGTAAAGGCACGATTGAAACTGCCGGCTACAGCATGCGCTCGACGTTGGAGTTACTGAACGTCAAAGGCATGACCAAAGGTCTGGAGCCTGTGGAGGCGTCCGTGATTCTGCGGCGGACCGCCTACGAGCGCCGTTCGGCGCTCGTGGCTTCTGCGTAAGTGCTTTTCGGCACAACGACATGAGTTCGGCTCGGAGCTGGTTGAAAAGCCAGCTTCGGGCTTCATTTGGAACTTTGGCGCTATTACAAGCCACGGTTTCGTATGCCAGTTACTTATTGCGTTTCGAAGATGCGCAATCGGTGCTGGACAAGGGTCATCCTACCGGACCCACATAAGTCGGCAGGATTTCTCACTGCTCAAAACGAGAGTGAGAGGAGAACGACAATGAAAATTTCAAAGGAACTGATTGATGAAGTGAAATTGCACTTCCAATCCATCAAGGCCGATTTCGACAGCAGGGCGATCAACGAAATCATCTTCCCTGAGGTCGCCGCTCAGCCTGTAATCGACCGCATTCCGTTGTTGATTGCTAAAGCTGTTGCCGCCGGAAGGGACTATGCTGAGATCTGTGAAGTGAGCGACTTCGAAAATGCAGCAGAGGCTGAGCTGTTTAGCGGAGAAAGGCTTTTCTTCATCAAGCAGAATACCTGGAAGTGGGCGCTGTTGGAGTGCGCTCCTCCTGAGCCGGAATGGCTCATCGGCGCCGCTCTGATGGTGTATAAGTTTTGCATCAGCAACGATCTGCGCCCCAAGCTGATGCCTCATCGCAGCAGGTCGATTCAAAGCGGCGAAAAGTCTGCGGGATGGTATTACAGCAAGATGATTGTCCGCTGGCAGAAGGAGCATATCAACAAGCTGCTCGGCATCACGGGATAGTCGAACTTCGAAACTATAGTGACCGCTAGAGTCGCTGCTGGGAAATAGTTCCAGCCGGTTAAGTGATGGCATTCAGGAGAGGGATGGTTTTGCAAGTCGTCCTTCTCCTGTTTGCCGTTATTTTCAAAGTAGTTTCCTTCAACTGTAAACATTGAAAATTCGAGTGGGGTGACATTCGCAAATATTTGTCGGTCCCGATTTTTTTTGATCTCAGTATTACTATACAATATAAAAGGCTGAGCATAAGTGGATGATTTGCGAGGCTGTGTGCCGTTTTTGGAAACCCATAGGCTAAAAGTGATGGTGGCGATTTCTCTCACGTATCTCTCACGTTTCAGTTCGTATTGTCATTGAGTGGCCGTTCTGCGGCGCATCTAGGCAGTCAAACAATACAACTAAAGCGCGGCATTCAGAAGCAATTCTGAATACCGCGCTTTGTGTGTGCCACCGCAGGTAGTGGCATTGCTTAGCGCGGTTTGCGCATGCAGATATAGCTGTGCGATAGCAACGAAAGCAATTCTCGTGCCGATTTGCCTCTGAACGCTTTTTTCTCCGCCATCGATTTGCGATAGTTCCCTTGTTATTTCAACCACCAATGCCAGTTAGATATCTCCCGCCCTTTCCAATCGCCACCTATTATCTCGGCATCTAAGCAACGACTTTTTGTCGAGCCTCGCTGACCCTGCTGTTTTTCGGCATCACTGAGATGTCTGCAAAGCAGTCGAGGGGATGAAGGAGAGCTTAGTTTGAGGCACAGTTTCCTTGACGGGAGACTGTTTTGTCGATGGAAGAATTGTCGGTTTCCATCGAGAGAGCGCTTCAACCTGCCTTCCTGCTTACTGGGAAGGCGCAACAGAAAGCATCACAATGTTCAAACACACAAGCTTAATTCTGTCCACTGCCCTGGCAATCGGACTGGTCCTGTCGCCAGTCAATTCCATGGCCGGCCCACGTGACACGTTTACGGTCGCTCTGGCTGCGCGCGTGTTGCCTTCCACTGTGACCATCGACGCCACCGATTCTTTCGACAGAGAATCCATCGGTTCCGGATTCATCATCGACAGATCCGGTTTGGTGCTCACCAACGAGCATGTCATCACCGGCGCCGAGACCATCAAGGTCAAAGTCTACGGCGACAAAGATTTCAACGAAGCCACGCTGATTTTTGTCGACCCGGGAAATGACCTGGCGGTATTGAGGATCAAATCCAACGGCAAGACCTATCCGGAGTTGGAGCTGGGTCCCAGCTCCGACCTCAAGGTGGGAGAGCCGGCCATCGCCATCGGCTCGCCGTTCGGAGAAGAATTTACCGTTTCTCAGGGGATCATCTCTAAGCTGCACGTTCTTCTCCCTTGGGACGAGGGCGACGTCAATAGGGTGCGCAAGTACTTGATTCAGACCGATGCAGCCATCAACCCCGGCAACAGCGGCGGCCCTCTCTTCAATGCCGAAGGAGAGGTGGTCGGCATCAACGAACTGAAGAAAGGTGCAGCTGGAATAGGCTGGGAGATTACGGCCAATCGCGCCACGCGCGTTTTGTCCGTTGCTCTTAGTGCTTCCAACGTGGCCGGCATTTTGCATGGTATCAAGTCCGTCGAATTGAAGGTGCTCGCACCTACCGGCGACGATCGCCAAGCTGTGATCGTCAAGGAATTGGAAGCAGCAGGACCGGCTTCGGAGGTGCTCCAAGTCGGCGACCGCATCTTCAAAATCGAGGACCGCTATATTCGCAACGCCTTCGATCTGGAGCGTTCTCTGTGGTCCCACAAAGCAGGCGATCAGGTGAAGGTGGTCATCATCCGGCTCGATCAAATGATGGAGGTGACTCTGACGGTTGCCGATGCAAAAGCGACTGAGAGCAAAGACTGATGCTGTCGGACTAAGGTCCCTGGCAGCCAGAGCCTAACAAGCTTCCAGAGGGGATGGTCAATCTTGGTCATCCCCTCTGTTGCCTAGCTTTTTTGTTCTGATTCAATGCTACAAAAGATAGTAGCGGCTCTTTCGAAAAAATATTCCCAAAAGGAAACAGGCAGTGTGAGAGCGAAGCTGAAGGCCGCTGACCTCCGTCTTCGCTCTCTCACATTGTTTGTCTTTCTAGCTGCGGGCGTAGTTGACGTACCCGCAGCGATTGAAGAACCGCAGTCCAAGCTTCGAACAGGCGTGATAGGAATCGTCTTTCATTCTGGCCATGTCGAGGCAGGTATTCTGCAACAAGATAGCCATCTCCTTCATCTTGCTGCCGAATTTCTGGCTCGGATTGTCTCGCCACTTCTTCAGTTGAGCGCGGGCGCGGTAAAAGGCCCCTTCATTGTCGATGATGCGCTGCCAAAATCCCTCCGGCAGCGGTGCGTCTTGCAGCTCCCTGCGCATGGGGGCGATATATTCAAGGGCGCGCTCGACTTTGAGAATCAGCTCGCTTAGAACATATTGACGAGCCTGATAGGCGGTTTGCGGCAGTGCGAAGTCCCCGAGCATCCCTCGGAACGACTGCAGCATGGCTTCGTTTTCGGCGATGAATCGATTCAGGCGTCCTTCCACCTTCGCTTTGTGTGCAGGTCGATAGACACCGCCGAGTCCGGCAGCAATCCTTTTGTTCTGTATGAGCACGCTCTCAAGAGCCCTGATAGACGAGAGCAGCTGAGTTGCTTCGAAGCTGCCTGTTTGCATGTTGTTTACGATTGTCCAGGTTTCCTCGTCGAGCACAGCATCATGTCGGGCGACGCCTGCCAGCGCGGCAATGACATTGCAGGTCTGTTCGGCTTGCAGCTTCATTTCATCCAGGAAGCCGTAGAACTGGTTGGCTCCGTACCAGACGGCGACAATAGCCTTAACTTCCGGCTGGTCGCCGATGAAGTCTCCGCCTACCGTCGTGAACTTCCTGTCGAGAAGTAATCCTAATGAATCATGCGGCTGACTTGCCGCGGTTTTGCTGAAGGCAACGGTGTGCTCGAAACGATTGATGTCGCGCAGCCATTTATACGGCTGCAAATCGATACTTTGCGGATCAATGCTCATAGATGTTCTCCAAGCTGTTTGAGATCTAGAGGTGCATAGGCATCCAAAGTCAGCCAGTGGTCTGCATTGCGGGCCACTGGCTGACTTTGAATAAAACCAAAGGGCGAGCCCCGAGCCGTAGCCCAGCGCTCGCCCTCACTTCATTGGTTTCGATTATTTACTTGCGAGCAGTCCCTTCCTCTTCTTTTCGGAAAGGAGTGTCTCGACTTCCTGATTGCCGAAGAGAGTGTCGTAACCCGCTCCGGGGCATTCAATCGCCCACTGGTACAGGGCCGCCATGCGAACAGGGTCGCTGACGAGCGGCTTTTCCTGGCGCACGGCGTCGAGATTCTCGACGATTGCCGCGGCCATTTTCTTGTAGAGCTTCTCGATGGTCTTGCCCAGTTGTCCGGGAGTCTTGGCTCCCTGATACTCAGCCATACCATGGAGTTTCACCACCTTCGTGCGCGGCCAGTTTGTCGCCATCAGGTTCCAGGGGTCCTGTTCCTGATTGCCTTCGCCGGCGGCGCGGAAGTCGGTGCGAAGAATGACGCTGGGGACGTCGATCATTTTCGCGTAGATGAATTCGACCACCGTACCGGCGTCGAGATTCGATCCATCGAAATTGAAGATTGCCAGGTCGCAGGTCATCACGTGCTTGAGGTCGACGTTGCGAATGTCGACCGTGCGATGCACCGGTTCTTCGAGGTCCTGCGGGAGGACGCATTGATAGCGCCCGCGAGAGACCGACTTGATGTACTTGGCCAGAAGGGCGTTGCCGATCAGATCTTTGTGCGTCCAGAGGTCGCCCGCGAGATAAATCGTGTAAGGACGTTTACCACGCGAACGGTTTTTGCGGTGGATGTCGGCAGTGCTGGAGGTCTTGTTAGCTTTGAAAAGCTTGGTCATTGGGACACCTTTTGCGGTTTGCGCAGGAGTCCTCGAGTGGCCAAACAAGACCTGAAATTGCCGAAGCTTCTGAATCAGTCCGATTGATGTTTTTCAGAGCTGTCATTGCAAATAGCCTTTTTTGGCGGCAGGATCATCCTGTGCCCTTATGCTATTTGCGCCAGGTATCCGTCATCGAGCAGGTCTTGTGCCTGGTCGTGCAGTCCTGACTCAACCAACAGTTCGCCGCGCCTGCTTCACACCCGGGCCGTCGAAGTCCTCCACCATAAGTGGTGAAAAGAATGCTTCGATGACGAGGTCAGGATGAGAAGACGAGGATTGTTCCAGAGAAACTACAGGGTGAAAAGTTGATACTTGAAATTACCAATTTCTCATCCTTAAGTCCACTGAAATCGGCTTCTACAGATAAATTTCCAATATTAAAATTCGCACAGCTGCGCCACCATATGCGGTGGCGGAAACACGAAAAGCCCGATACGCATGTATCGAGCGAAAGATAATATGAGGTCGAGAAGATGTTTTGTGTATGCACAGGATAGAGTCCAGTTTATGAACTTATCGTGAACGCTGCGACATTTACGAAAATAGCTTTCACTCTGGATTCACACGTTGGAGGCTAAACTGCCTTAACTCATCAGCCATTCACAGCTCTTGAGCATCTGCGACTTCTCTCAAACAATTATTCGTCAGTCACTGAGGTGACTGCTATATAAAGCCGATCTCCTTGAGCGAAAGCTCAGGCAGATCGGCTTTGTGGTATTGTATATGGTGGCAAAGTTGGCGCGGCCGCGCGAATGCTTGGCGCGCTGAAATCGCCTATTAAAGAGGCTCTTTCATTAGACCGCGCGCTAACCGTACTAAGTCGAATTGCAAGATCAAGTAATGTGTAAAATCCATGTCTATTGACTGAGAGTACGGCAAAATGGCACCGTTTAAATATCTTTCGTCTTCTCCATTCAAATCGCGCAATCTCTCTCTAAAGCATTCTTCTCTCTCGATTAGAGGCAGTAATCACAGCACTTCGGTGCTGCGCGCGACCCCGGATGAGGCGAAATCCAAGCCCAGCCATGAAGGAGCTGCACATGACCCCCGCCACCTATGCTGCAAACTTCTCGAAGGTTTGTGATACGGCATCTAAGTTTTTGTCTGATGAGCATCGCAAACATGTGATCGATCGCGCCGGCTTTTCCCTGACCTTCTTTCAGTCCGGAGCCAGCACGAGCGATGCAGCCTTGCGTACGGTTTGTATCGAAGCGGCATATCGCGAACTGCGTGCTGCTGCTAAGGAGCTCAACTACTATGGCAACTTCGTCGTCACCGGCTGGATTCCCGTAACGTTTTAGTTACGTCGCAGTAGACCTTACCTCGCAATTGTGAGCATGCAGTGGAAATACGTTTCCGCTGCGGACCTGTCGCCGGGCTTGAGAGCCTGAGTTTCAACATGAAATGCCCAACTGCAACCCGAATGATTACCGCCAAGATAGGAACATCAAATGGCGAACAATTCCATCACGATTTCCGGACGAGTGTTCGTTTCGAGGAGCCTGGAGGAGATCTATCCTGCGCGCCCCGTACCCAAGTTTCCGCAACCCGGTGACATCATGGTCTGGTGCCGGCTCGATAATGCCGGACGCGCTGCCGTTAAGCGTGGCAATCGCGACTATGGCTGCTCCGGCAACTTTCAGGCGTCTATATTTGACGGGCAAAAGTGGCGCAAATTTCACACGCGCAATTTTGTCAGAGAGAGCATCACCAAGTATGCGACCCACTGCGAGAGGGGCTGGAAGATTGAACTGATGATCGAGGCGCTCGAAATGCATGCGGACGAAGTTGTTGCTCTGGTGGAGACAAACTACCAGTTGAGCGGTTCTCTCTCCGGGGCAATGAAGGCGCAAGACAGAGCGGCAGCAGCTCGAGCAAGAGAGGTTGCAGAGTCCAAACTGCTTGGGCAGGAAATCATCCAATCGGTTGAACTGATCAAGCAACGGAAATTCAAGCTCGCATATAAGCTGTTGTGCAGCGCTGAAGTGGTCGAAGGCCGCGTTCGTTTGATGGCTTTCGAGAGTGTCTCCGGTCCTGTGTATCAGGTCGACTTGAAATGCGGGTTGCGCGGACTGCTCAGCTCAAAGTTCCTCAAGTGCGACGAGTCTGATCGCCGGCAACGGTGCGAAAGCATCAAGGCTGGTGATGTGCTGCGTGTCCGAATTTCCAGAATCCGAGACAACTTCGGCATGTGTGAGGTGGAGTTGGTCGAAGATGGTGCCGATCTTCCGCGTGAGATTCGCCGTGCCTATCAATCCTGCGGCGAAGTGTTTCAAGTTACGGTAATCGACACAGCAACCAACAAAGACGGTTGCTTCGGTTTGTTTGTGCGCGTCATGGACCAATTTCGCGCACTGCTGCATGTGAATGCGATGGCAGGCAAGACTCGTGCAGAACGCCTCCGGCGCCTGCAGGAGCTTCGCGAAGTTGGCAGGTTTCCCGCCAAACTTCTTGCGGTCGACAACAATTGTGGCGTGCTCCGCATTAATGTGGGCCCGTTGCCTAGCATTGCAAGACTCTAAGACTTGGAATTTCTACCACGAAACCTTGTGAACATGCCGATGCGCAGATGGCAATCTTGTTGGCGGATCTGTTTCTCCTTGAGAAACGCGAAAGGACCCGCTTGCCAGGTTACCGGATATTGTCGGCATTTTCATAGGTTGTGCCAGACCCAGCCAACACAAGGAATCTCCAATGATTGCCATCTCCAACGATGCCCTCTATCAGCGTTTTCTTTCTGCCTGCGAACTGCAAGCCGTCCTAGACTGCAATTTGCTCAATGCCTTGAGGACCGTTAATGCCTTCTGCTTTCACCTGGAGCACGGCGAAATGAAACCCTTTTACGAGCGTTTCGCTCTGGCCCGGAATCTGTCAACAGCGGCCACCGAAGCGATGAAGGCGGCGGCCTGGAGTTTGCTCGACCGCGACCATGTGGAGACCTTTTTCCGCCTGGTCGACCAGTCTTGTCGGGAAGCGGTAGGTGCTCTCGACTTCGCGATTGCGCAACGGGATGACGACAGATTCCCGCCTTTTCGCGATCGGCTGAAGGCAGCCAGCGCGCGTGCCAATTCGGTCTCTGTCGGCACTCTCTAATGGCGTAGCGACTGCGGTTTTCAGCTTTCGGACAGGACACTGTTTTCTGCGTGAAACTTCCTGGAAAGGAGAGACCAAATGGGAAAAATATTCGATCACAAAGGGGGCGTGGCTTTTTTGATCATGCCGGCACACCCGAGCGAACCGGTGCCGATGGGCTGGCTTGCTCGTGAACTGTTCAATCACGGTGCTGAGCGTCTTCTGGATGCAATTAAGGAGCACCAAATCGGCGACGCAATAGCAGCGATTGCTCTTATTTGCCGATCCCTGCGCTGGAAAATTCTTGGTATCAGGAGCAAGTGAGCCGGACGGTGGTTTTCAACGAGTGGTGACAAACAGCTGGGGGAGGGTTTATCCGAAGCATTCCTTCTTCTGATTGTCATTGTTTTCGAATGCGGAGCGATTCGCATTCCAGTCAGGCAATATGTTTTAAGATCCCATCAAGGCGATGGATCGCAACTGAGGAGCAAAGAGCATGGGTGTCAACGTTGTCCAGCTGCTTTTGGATTTCGTCCGGCTTTTGGCGGACTGCTGCAATCCCAACGGCAAGCTGCACCGCAAGTACGGCGGCAAATCGCGTCGTCCTCATCGTCCGCACCGTCCTCACGGACATCACCGGCCGCGCCGGCGTCGCCGCTTTCCTTAAGCGGCGGCGTCAATTACGTACTGAAAGGAAAAGACTCATGACCAAGAAAGAAAAGAAGCCAAAACATCTCGTCTTTGCCAATCAAGAACCTTGTCGGGCTGTTCTGGGTACTGTCGGTATGCTGGTTGCACTTGAAGCGATAAAGTCAGCTTCGCCAGCACCAACTGATTCGCCGCAAGAGGTAGCACATCGTCCGCACCGGCCGCGCCGGCGCCGCCGCTTGCCATAAGCGGCGGCATCAATGCAGGAAGAAAATGAACCAGGCGAAAGGAAACACTAGATGCCGATATGGGTTCTCGGTTTGATTTGTTTTGTGATCGTGTACTTCGCACTCGGTCTTGGGCGCACGCAAAAGCCTGATACCGAAGGCGTCAGAGCCGCGATGGAGGCACAAAGAAAGCGCCTGGAAGCTCTGCGGCTCAAAGAGCTGCGCGCCAAAGATCATGAATTCCGTGCTGCAGACTCTGTGTTCGGTCCAAGAATCATCGATTTGCAACACGCGTTGGATCGGTCCATTGAGAGTGGTTCTGCGCTGAGGAATCAGTTGCAGGCCGACAGGGCTGAGCTGGAAAAGGGCATCGTGGTAATTGAGACAGCAATCTCAGCCCGCGATGCAGGTGACGGCAACTCCACTTGCTCTGCGGAGGTGCTCGCATTCATGAAAGATGCGTGCGCGAAGCTGGAGAGGCAGTTCGTCAAGTCTGTCATCGCGCTGAATCGCTGCGCTGACAATGCTCGTTTTGCCGAGTCTAGCTTGCGTCGAGAAACGCTCAAATTGTCCGGCTGGATGAAGGAGCGCTCCGAAGCTGCACAAGCGAGAGCCGCCGAGCTCCTCTCTGAGGCGGAGCGAACTCTTTGCGAGCAGCAGCGGAGAATGGCGTCTATTTTCGCGGACGTCGAAACGCAACCGCAAGGGGTGACGGGCGAGAAAGTTACTGCCGGCATCATCAAATGGCGGCAGGAGAGGCTCGAGGCCCGTCAGTTGATGGCTCTTGAAGAGGGCGGCAATAGCGGGCTTGCCAGCGGATTGTACCTCTCGGACGATGTTGTCTGGAACCCGCTTGCAAGCAGACCTGGTGTCTTGGCGTAGCTCAAATCTAGTTCTGGCAGTGAAGCGTTTTCAATGACAAGGTGACAAACAGCAGGGAGAGGGTTTCCGGCGAAACGTTCCGTCTTCTGTTTGTTCCGGCGCGATTTTGTGGACGAATCACCGGCTACTTCGGAAATAAGCACCACCGTCGGCGATAAGCGCAAGCTCTCAAGGAGATTGTGGTTAGTACAGGCAATCTTGTCAGCGGATTTGGCTTCTCGCGAAGAGGCTGTCTAGAACTCGCTTGCTAGATTACTTGTCCTGTTTCACAGCAAAAAAGAAAGGCGATACCATGAAGATTCAAGAGCAGTTGATTGGACAAGTGCAGTCACAAGTGGACGAAATCCACGTACGATATGCAACACTTCTTTGTGAGGAGGAGACATTTGCCCATGTGGCGGGCAATCTCGTCATCACCCGCATTCCGGAACTGATTGCGCGGGCCGTTTTGTCGAAACGGTCATACGTGGATCTTTGCGAGGTAAGCGATTTCGGTCCTGCGGCGACCGATCCGTTGTTCACCGGCGAGCGACTCTTTTTCGTACCGCCGGACATCACCCAGTACTTTGACTTTGAAGGCCGACCAGAATCGGAGTGGTTGGTCGGCGCAGCCAAGTATGTTTACGCCTTCTGCGAGGCAAATGACCTCTATCCGTATTTGGAACCTTCGCAAGTCAAATCGGTATCGAATGGCCAGCGCAGTGCGTCGTGGAGTTGCTCGCGTCTGACGATCCGCTGGGATCGGGAAGCCATCGAAAAACTCCTGAATCTCAGGACATTCGGTGAATTTAACGTCCTGGGACATCGCTAATCGACACAAGCGTCGCAACAAAAGGACTTGCCGGAGGTCGTCGGCATGTTCGATCAACGAAAGAAGAAAGCAATGAAAAACCCACTGAGATTAACTGCTGTTTTGCTTGGACTGCTGCTCTTTTCTTACGCGTCCTATTTGGGCGCGTTTATAGTCAGTGCTCCGTCCATTCCACGGGATTACGAGAAATTCGTGGCTTTCGAATCACGTCTCGACACCATCGTCGATCAACACTGGAGCCGCCCTGATGCTGTTCCAACTGATGACGAGATTGCCGCATATCGAAAGCTGATCGACGAACTCAACACCTTCGATTATGCTCCGCTGATGCGGCAGCATGACCGAGCCCTGGCCCAGCTGCCATCCGCGCAAGAACGGATGCTCAGTTCATCGCGGCCGTTCATGTCTATCTACCAGTCCCTCACTCCATACGTCGGCGAGAATGTCGCAATCGGCGCCGCTTATGCCGTTGTCGGCGCGAGCCTGTACACGCATCACTACTACTACGAGCATGTACAGATCAGCCGCCTTCTCACTGCGCGCATGGTCAACCTTCGCTCCGATGTTCGGTATCACCTGGCAATGGCGCTGATTTTCGCCAATGACAATCAGGGAGCCGTCGATCAATTGTTGATGGTCTGGCGTGAAAACCCTGAATACGCGAAAATATACGGCATGTACTCAATCGGCGCGCGTGCTCATGCTGAAAAGAATCTCGACTTTGTCTCGGCTGTTTTGCCTTCCCCCGCCAGCCAACAATGGTTTTCCGTCCTCGATGAGGACGAGAAGAAAATGCGCCCCTGGCACGGCAACAAACTCTACGACCCTCGCTGACATGTTTGGAAACACCGCGGACCAAAGAAGGACATCTCCATGACCGGAATTATCATGCCAAAGCTGCAGGCGTATACGGACGCCGTCACCAAGATCTCCGACGCGGCCGACCGTTGTGCGGCGAACCATCATCGGGAACACGCGCGGGAGCGTATACGCACTTCGTTGTCGTTCTATCAGGCCGTCGTTACTACGTCGAACCCCATGATGTGCGCCGTCAGCTTCGAGGCTGCCGTCCGCGAGCTGACAGCAGCTGCTAAATACCTGAAACTGGAGTCCGCAGTCGGCTCACTTGCTTCTTCGGCTCTCTGAGAAAGGCGTCAGCGAAAGCAGAGGGGAGCACAGCGTTGCTCCCCCTGCTGTGAGTGACGGCCCAGCAGTCATATCAATTTAAAAAAATGGTTCAATATACTAGGTAATATAATAGAAATAATGCTAAGAGAAAACGCCATGGGAGCCTCGACCGAAGTCGAGAACCCAAGCGTTTTCTATCTCGGTTTTTTTACCCGAGGATGCGGCCGAAGCCTGAGAAGAATGAGCCTATTGCCCAGATGAAGAGACCGAAAAACACCAGTGCTGTGATGGTTTCGGCTGGTCTATCTAACAGGCATGTCACGACGAGAGCGGCACAGAAGGCTAGAAACAGCCATTCCATTGACCGCCCCTTAAAACTCTTCGAAGAGCGACGAACCCACCATCTCGAAGTATGTGAGTTTGCCCGGGTGCTCTTTCGTCGCTTGCGCAAGAAGAGCCGTATGTGTGTCGGCGACGAGCATTTGCCCGTTCACATAACCGACGCATTTGCCTTTGTGGGTCGCCTCGATGGTTTCCCGATTGGCGTCGAATGCCGCTCTCTGAGCCAGCAGTTCATCCGCCTCGGACTGCTTTAGCTGTCCGTTGGCGACGTATTGTTTCATTGAATCTTCGTAGGCACTCATGCCTTTTCCTTTTCAAAACGCTTCCTGTTTTTCGGTGAAAAGACGACGGCGGGAGCCGATTTTGGTCGAAACTCCCGCCGCCGCTTTCCCGTTTAAGGACGACGCGCGTCGCCCCTACGAGACAAATCCCATTGCCGAGCAGGCTCTGGAAAGTGTTTCTTCAGCCACGACTCGGGCTCGCTCGCGCCCATCCCTTATCACCTCAAGCACGCGCTCGGGCTCTGCCATGAGCTCGTTGTAGCGCGCCTGAATCGGTGCCAGGTAATCGACGATAGTCTCTGCAAGCAGAGGCTTGAATGTGCCATAGCCCATGTCGGCGCATTCGGCTGTCACTTCTTCCCGCGTCTTTCCTGAAAGGACTGCGTAAATCGTGAGCAGATTGTGCACCTCGGGTCGAGCCGGGTTGTCGAATTCAAGACCGCATTGGCTGTCGGTCTTGGCGCTCTTTATCTTCTTGCGAATCACCTCGGGCGGGTCCATCAAATTGATGCGACTGGCGTCTAAGGTGTCTGACTTGGACATCTTCTTGGTTCCGTCCGTCAAGCTCATTACCTTGGCGGTCTCTGTCACCAGATACGGTGCAGGCAGGGTGAGAATCTCCTTGCCCTTTGACCCGTAGATGCGGTTGAATCGCGTGGCGATGTCCCGCGTCAATTCCAGGTGCTGTTTCTGGTCGAGACCGACAGGAACAAGGTCGGCATCGTACAAAAGGATGTCGGCAGCCATGAGGACCGGATAGTCGAGCAGGCTGAGACTGGCGTCTTCGCCGTCTTTCGACTTCTCGCGAAACTGAATCATGCGCTTGAGCTGTCCCACCGATGTGATGGAGCCCAGTAGCCGAGCCAGTTGCGAGTGGGCCGCTACGTGTGACTGCACAAACAGAACGGACTTTTGAGGGTCCAATCCGCAGGCCAGGTATAACGCGGCGGTGGACAGCACGTGCTGTCCTAATGTCTTGGGGTTGTAGTCCTCGGTAACTGCGTGCAAGTCGGCAATGAAGAGAAAGACCTCATGCGCGTCTTGCAGTTCTATGGCGCTTTTAACGGCGCCAAAGATAGTTCCCGAGGTGAACGTTGCCGGTCGGGCGGACGCCCGAGAGGATGCGTGAGTGTGTCGTTTTCATGACGTTCTCCTTGTGGGATTGTTGATGGGCGCAGCGGCCTCGACGTGGTCGAAGCGCGCTGCGCCGTTTGTTGGTTTTGATGTTCAAGCGTGAGCAGGCATTGCTTGCCGGCTACGTTTGCACCATGACTGTGCGGTTTTCGATTGCTCGAATCAGCGCCAGTCTGAAGTCGGCCAGGACGCCGTCAGTGGCAGCCTTTTCATTGCGCCGATAGCCATTGGTGGAAACTTGGTCGCGATACCTGTGCTGCTCCAGCACGTGAAGCTGAAGCTTCTGGTCTTCGCAATAAAGTCCCATCCATACGGCTACCGCCGATGCAGAGCAGCGCTCCATGCGCAGCGCCGCGGCCAGATTCAGATCTGAGAGCTCCGTGTTGCAGCAGTTTGCCGAGGATTGCGCCACGTTGAATTGCCGCATGAATGCGATCTTGCAGATCGCCTCGAGCCTCTCAAGATCTTCTTCCATGATTGCCGTGCAGATGGAGAGAAGAAGTCCATCTGTGATGTTGGAACTCAGCCACCACCAGGCCTGCTTGGTTGCGTGGTCCGCGTTGATAAAAGGTTTCATCGTTTGCTTTCAAACGGTGTGTGGGCATCAGCCCACACGTGTTCGGCGCCCTCCGGATTGAGAACACCGTTGAAACATTTGGTGCGGTGCTCCTTGTGGTGCTGTTGTCGCTTAGCCCTCACTCAGCCGTGCTTCCACAGCCTGAATCAGAGCCTGACCGATAGTGTCGAGCGTGAAGGCAGCCAGCTGTTGCTCCTGCCTGACCTGACCCGTGAAGACGACAAAGCCTTTGTCGAAGTCCTTCATCACGTAGAGGATGGTCTTGCGCTCGTCGCAAATCAGGACGAATCCTGAGCGGTTTCTGTTGCCTCCGCGGCTGTGGGCATAGCCCATCCGCAGAGCCTCACTCAATTTCAGGGAAGCGAGTTCCCTGTTGCAGCCGAGTGATTGCACTTCGCTTTTGGCGTAGTCGCCGGCGAAATGCTGCGTGCAAACTGCTTCCAGTGCCGGCTCATTTCTTTCGAGAATGGCTTGGCAAATGGTGAGCAGAAGGCCGGGTTGTATGTTGGACTGCAACCACTGCAGAACGCGAGTGGTTTGTTCGTCCATGGTGTTTAGCGGTTTCATATTGGCCTCTCTGGCAAGCCCTCCGAGCTTGCATTCTTCGTTTCAGATCACCCCCTGAAAGTGGATTTCCGCTTCCAGTTGCAGGGGGCGTGCGATTTTGTGGTGTTTGCCCTGGCAGGCAAAACACTGGGCGCCGTCAAACTCAGCAGCGGCTGAGCTTGGCTTCGACGGCGGCGATCAGCGCCTGCCTGATGGTGGACAGGACTGCCTCGGGCTGCACAGGAGCACCATGCAGAATGCCGTGGGTGAAGTCGAATCCTTCGCCCTTGCCTTTCAGGTTGAGCCGGGTCTTGGGAGATTCGCACATCAGTCCCATCGCCGAACTCTCGACGCTGCCGACCGACATTGAGCGAAAACCGACTTGCAACGCGGACACCAAGCCGAGGGCGCGGAGCGCCTGATTGCAGGCGATTGCCGAAACTTCGCCGACGCCGTAACGCCGCGCGAAATTGATCTTGGAGATGGTTTCCAGCGTCTCGAGATCTTCTTCCAGAACAGCCAGACAGATACTTAGGAGCAAACCGTCCTTGATATTGCCGCGCAGCCACCACCATATTTTCATGATGGCGTCGTCATCGTCATTGAGCTGTTTCATTTTTCCTCTTTCTTGCAGGCGTCCTGCCTGCAGCGTCAGATCATCCCCAGAGAGCGGATTTGCGCTTCCACGTCCTTGGGAAGGGTGAAGAAGCGGCGCTTGCCCTGGCACGGAATTGGCTTGGACAGGCGGCGCGGGTTGGCGAATTTGAATCCGACCGGCCCTTCCCACCAGGGTGAGTTGGACTCGGTGACGCAGTCGACGATGTCGACCAGACCGATGATGGCTCCCATAGGCAGCTTGTCTTCAGCCGGAATGCGCACGCCGAAGTGCCCGCGGCTCTGGAGAACCTTGCGGATATAGGCCTTGGAGCGCTGGTAGACGCCTTCGGGCTGTTCGTCGGCGGCGTGGATGGCGATGGTGCCGCGGACCCGGGCGGGCCACTGGCGGTTTTCCATGTCCTTGCCGACGTTGAAGACGGTCCAGGCCCAGGGCTGACGCAAGGTCAGCCCCTTGAGACCGGCTTTGGGATCGTGGCGGTTCTCTCTCACCAGGCGCTCCGCTTCGATGATGAATTCCGGCATTTTTGCCGGCAGGTCTTCGAGCGCGCAGGTGAGAATCGCACCCATGCCGGCCAGTTCACTCAGGCATTTGCCACCGCGGCTGGTGCCGATGCAGACGACGCCGCGAGCGGTAAGTTCGCGCAAGATTTCGGAGGGGCGATCGCGTCCCTGGAAATCCAGTGAGCGATTGGCCGGTCCGTCTCCGCCGAAGCCGGGCACATTGGCAAACAGGCTGGGCGACTGGTCCTGGGTCATGTCGTGCGACTGGTCGATGATGGCGATATCGATGTCCGCAAGATCGAATTTCTGGCCGGGAGGCCAATCTTCGATCTTCTTCGGGTCCACCACTTCCAGATAGACGAAGTCCTTCTCCAGCCCTCTGTAGAGGTCGAAGGCGGTGCCCTGAGTCCAGGTCAGTCCCTTCAACTGCTTTTTGAGAGCGGTGAATGTGCGCAGGTTCTCCTCACGGTGAACCTTGCGCGCAGACAGTATCAGCAGAACTCTCATTTGAGTCCTCCGTTTTTTCAGTTGGCTGCGGTAGCAGCCGAGGACGGCCAGTTGGCGGCAGGCCGGGGCGGCGGCGGCGGCGCCGGCCAGATTGGAACGAAGTGGCTGCCCGTGTGCTGCTTGCCGCGCCAGGTGAAGCGATACCACTTATCCTGCACCCACTGCCAGGCAGTCAGTTCGGCGCTCCTTCCATCCAGGCGGAATTTGCAAAAGCCGTTGCTGGCGCCCAGCGGTTCGATGCGTTCACGCACGGCGCAACTCATCACCTGCATGATTGCCCCGATGCTGGCATCGGCCGGAACGACGAGAATCATGTTCTCGACATGCTTTTTGCCACCCGCCTCATACTCGAGGTTGGTGTTGAACAGTTTGGTCTGGGGCGATTTCCCGCATGAACACAGGCAGTGCGCAGAACAGGGGGGTTTGAACGTCGTAGTCGTAGTCATCGGATCCTCCATGGGAGCCGGGACAATTGTCCCGACTCCCATTCATTTTCGAGTTTCGGCGGATATCAGGCCTTGGGCCGGACTCCCCAGGCGCAGCGCGCCGAGACGGCGAGCGTAGCGGGGTCTTGCTCGACCGCCACCATGCCGCCCAGGAATTCATAGTCGAAGCTCTCGCCCAGGTATTCCCAGATGAAGGGTACCTTGCTCACCGGGCTGAGCAGCCGGTCGTGCTTGATGGAAGCGTCGCGACGCTCCAGAAGCGGATTGACCATCAGCTTGGTGTTGTCGCGCCAGTCCTTGCAGAAGGGGAAGAGCTTGAGCAGCCAGCCGTTGATCTTCTCGCCGCCCGACTCGCTTTTCTGCTTGTAGATGTCTTCGAAGTAGCGCGTGTCGGCATTGCCGGCAGCCGCGGCAGCGAGCTTATCGACGATCTCGATCACATGGCGCAGCCAGGGACTGAGGTCGCTATAACGCTCGTTGAGCTTGCGCACCTTGGCGGCGAGTTTCTGCCAGTCGGCGACCTCTCCCTTGAGGAAGATCTCGGGGATGCCGCAGAGCGTGCCGACGCGATACTCGAAGTAGGACTGCATCGAGTCCATGAGCACGATCTGCGAGACGGCCTTTTCGACGGGACCCGTCGTGCCGAAGTCGCTGACGATGAGCCCATGGGTTTCGTCACCGATGTAGCCGCGGATGGCATCCGAGAATTCGCCGAAGCAGCCGGCCCAGTCGTTGCTGGCAGAGCCCTTCACAAACTCGTTGCGGATGATGCGGATGAGTTCCTTGCCTTCATGCGAGACGAAGTGCTTGCGCCACTTCTCGGGGTCTTGCGCGATGTAGGCGGACAGCCCCTGCGTGACGGTCAGCCAGATGTGATCCGGCGTGAGCAGGAGCGGGAAGTGCTGGCGGAAAGCCAGATCGGCAGCCGCCACCAACCCATGGATGGGAAAGTGGTTGGCGACGGGAGCGTCAGGATCGCTGACTGCTTCCAGCGTTTTGGTGGCAGAGCCCTTGCCGACTCTTTGCCCGCTCAAGACGGCCTCGAACATGCTGGAGAGCGATGTGGTGGCATGCGGGGAATGGGCGGCACTGACGCGGCAGACGCGGAACTTGGTGACCGGAATCGGCTTGTCGACAAGGATTGGGGCGACCGGCTCGGTTGCAGCAACGGCAGCGGCCGCATCGTGCTGCTCGCCTGAGTTGGCATTGACTGCCACCACTGGCTCGGGCTCGCGTTCTGGTGTCGGCGTTTCCGCCGTGGCTGCGCGCGCCGAAACCTGCAGTTTTGCTTCGCCTTGCTTGCGGCTCACAGTCCAGTCGCTGCCGGCGAACCGGGCGATGGCTGCGTCGACGGCGGCATCAGCGATGCCGGCGATGCTCACTTCGATGGGCTTGCCCTCTTCACTCTCCGTGATCGCTGTCACCAGCGCATCGTGGAGCGTCTGAACAGCGGTGGCGCGTTGGGCGCGAAGAGCGGCGACTTCTTCTTTGCTGGGAATCGGTTTGTCTTGTTGCACTATTTCTCCTTAGTCCCTACAGGGACGGGGTGAGGAACAGCCTGATCGTCAGGCTGTTTTCGGACTCAGACTGGGAGAAGAACCCTCCCTGCAGACAGCCTGCAGGGAGGGCTCCGTGGAGAATGCCGGGCAGCTTAGATCGGGTCGTTGACGACCTGGAGGTGCGGGAACGCGTCCTTGAAGAACAGTTCCATCTCCTCAGCCTGTTCGGCGGTCGGCTGGAAGGTGCCCGAGTTGCGGTTGAAGTGGATGACGCCCTTTTCGTCTTTCCAGATTTCTCCGGCGAAGTACGTGCGCAGGCTGTACGCCGCCATCAAGACGTGCTTGCTCAGGATCCAGTCCAGCAGTTTGGCACCGCCAGTGATGCGGGCCAGAATGACCGTTGTGATGTTATTGCCGGCTTGGTCCTTCTCCTTCAGCACCACAAGGTTGTACTTGTTGGACTGACCTTCCGAGTGCGTGCGCATCGCGTTGTAGATGTCACGCTCGCTGCGCAAACCCGGCACCACTGTGTAGCGCGGCACCAGAATTTTGCGCATGCACCAGATCACTGGGCGCGAAAAGAGAACCGCCTTCTTGGCGCGTGTGGCCAGGTTTGGCTTCTCTTGCGGGAAGGGCTTCAGTGGCACAGCCTGGTACTTCTCGACGTCCACTCGTGATTGCGAGCCCTCGAAAAGGTTGTGCGCGCCCCAGAAGAGCCGCATGATGGCGCCGACCTGGCTGGCGGACGACACTTTCATGTCGATTTCCCGCAGGTAATCGACATTGTCCGGCAGAGGCGGAGCGATCGGCGCAGCCGCAGTGCGGCTGGTTTTCTTCTTGCCGCCGCCGAGCAGGCGGGCAGGCAGTGAGGTTACGCCCAGCATGAACTTGGAGAACTTGCTGCCGGCTTTCGCCTTCAGCTCCATGTTACGCTGCGAGTGACGGCAGATCGTGGTCAGTTCGGCGCCGATGATGCGCAGCGCGTACCGCTCGATGCGGTCGGGCGTGGTGCGAATCACCTCGAATTGGACGGGCTTGCCGTCGTAGGTGAGGCCGTCGTTGACCAGCGAGGTGAAGAGCGAATACGGCCAGTAGCGAACGGACAGAGGACGTTTACCGGACTTGAAGCCGGCCCGTTCCATGACGCGCATGCAGGCATTGACGCAGGTCCAGTACTTGTTGCCGTGGAAGTGCTGCATCGATTCCCGGAGCTTCTCAGCCGCCTCAGGGGGAAGCCCTTTGAGACGAATGAGCAGGCCCGATTGCGCGAAGCCTTTGGTCGCTTCGATGACGGAAGGCGCCCTTTTGAGCGACTTGCCGGCGAACTTCTGGTAGCCGCCCTTGCCGTCGGGGCAGACCAGGTACGCGTTGGGGCGACCGAAGCCGATGAAGATTTCGTCCTGACCGGAGAAGACTTCGGCGATCTTGAACACCTTCAGGTCGGCGACGGCATGCTCACGCACGGTGGTGGCGTCGATGACCTCAGGGATAAGACCGCCCATCAAGTCGTTTTCCGGGCGACATTCGAAGTGATTAGCGTACCCGTCGGCTGTAGCGACGGATGTTTGGTGCTTTTGAGCCATCTGTGTCTCCTTCTGTACTTAAATGCGCTGGCCGGTGGTGAACCGAAAAGCGACAGAGTTTGAGAGAGGACTACTGAACGGCGTTGCGGCGCGCGTATTTGCGCACACCGGAGCCGAGGGTAATCACGCCTGTGAGCACGACGAGCCAGCTCAAGGGCGTGTAGAGGGGAAGGCTTTCGTTGCCGGCCGGAGAGGCGATCAAGAAAGCGCCGAAGAAGAGCCACGCGAGACCACCGATGATGCGACCGGCGCCACGAATTCCTTCGTTTTTGGCGAACAGGGTGAGCGCATTGGCGAACGCGAGCAGCACCGCAATCACGAACAAGCTAGTTGCGAGCATGTATGTTTCTCCTTTGGGACCAATGAGAGAAACGCAGACCTTTGCGGTGAGCGCCTCTTCATCAGTCGTGAAAAACTGAAAACGCGAATCTGCGAACACACGGTGTTTAGACCGCAGGTTCCAATTGATTCGCAGTGATAAGACGGGACGCGAACTGTTGTGATCAGGCTCCAGACAAACCGGACCGGGTCAACTCAACCGAATAAATTCGGTGTCTCTTACTCAAGAGAAAGCAAGAAAGTTAGAGTTGAAACGGGGTCCTTAGTGATTTGGGAGCAAATGAGATACAAGTCGAACCTACGCGACGCGCCTGTTTATCACCAAAGAATGTCAAGAAGTTTGAAAGACGAGAAATGATACTGAAATGCATACCAGGCCCATGATTCAAGGGATTTTCATGCGCAGGTGAAACAGATCTTTTCTAGTGATAGCTAAAACCAGGCTTTGAGCTAGCGAAGGAAACCTAGACTGCAAGCGGATTTAACCGATCTCAGGATTGTGCTTGACATCTGTTTCCAAGGACTGAATTAGCACCAGCAAATATTGTCGATTACTCTGGTTTCAAGCCAGTGCAAAAGTCCGAAAACCGGCTCGTGATTGCAGTCTTCGCGCGCTTGCGCGAGCTTGTGCTAGGGCGGCAGAAATGCAAACTGACATGGGTTCGCAAACAGTGACATTGATTATGAGTCAAAAAACCTCACGTGAGTGTTGTTCGAGCCTCATCAAGACTGTTAAACCAAATTATCCATTTCCTTTCACACACTTCCGTTCTTTCAAGTCAGGTCCCAGCGCTCACTCAACTTCCATTGTTTGAACACCGCCTAAAAGGTGGTGAGCTGAACGCCGCTTGTTGAAACCAAAGTGTCTTCGGAAATGTCATCTCAACTCTCCTGTCTAAATCTGAATTTAAGGAGGCAGACTCATGATCAGCTTGATCTTGATTGGCGCCTTCATCGTCTTCACGATTGGCTTAATCGCCAAATACGTGCTCGACAAGAAGGAGCATGAACTGAGAATCACGTGGCAAGAATTCGGGATTGCCGCTGCCGTTCTCATGATTATCGTGATTCCACTGACCGCCTGGGTCGGACTCAAAGTCGCCTTCAACAACACGGTGACTTACAACGAGTTCTGGAGCGGCTACGAAGTGGAAGCACAATGGTTGAAAATCCAGACGTCACGCGACGGAGCAGGCGCCCACAAATGGGACTGCGACCCGTATGACGAGTGGGTTGTAGACCAAGAAGCGTACACCGACGACAAGGGCAATTACCACGCCGAGCAGGGTCACTACGAGACTCGCTATCACAGCTGTCCGTACACGACTGAGGAGTGGACTTTCGTCGTCAAGACGACCCTGGGCGATTACTACATCGCCGAAAACAACCTGCCCACAGACCCGGAGCAATACCGTTACTACAGTCCGGAAGGCCACTCCCATGGAGCACCTGCCAGCCTGGATCGCGGTGTGCCTCTGTTTTGGCAGCGCGTCAAAGAGCGCATCGACAGCAATCAGCCCGGTCCGGTCACAGCCAGAAAGCCTTACGACAACTACATTCTGGCTTCCGATCAGACCATTCTGAAGAAGTACAGTGCCGACATCGACCGGTACAAGAAAGAGGGCCTTTTCCCGAAGCCCAACGCCACCGTCAGCGATGTCTATTTCGCTGACCGCGTGTACTTCGTCGGCGTTCAACCGCCGGGTGAATGGCAGAAGTCCGCCAACGCCTTCGATGCAGCACTCGGCATGGAGTTGACCGGAGACCTGCACCTGATCATCGTCGACGCCAATAAAGTCAGTGACCCGGAGAATTACTCCGCGGCGCTTTTCGCTTACTGGCAGTCGCCGGAATTCGGCAAAGACGCCATCTCCAAGAACAGCATCATGGTCATCCTTGCTACCAAAGACGGCAAAACCGTTCAATGGGCACGAGCGGCGACCGGCATGCCTAGGGGCAACGAGCGTCTTCTCATCGACATCCGCGATCAGCTGCCGGGCACGGCACTCGATCCTGTCTCCGTTCTCGGCACGCCCAGAGGCGAGCTGTACAACAACGGCGGCAAGACCTTTGTGCGCGTTGTGCACTCGCAGGGCAAGCTCGAGTCGATTATCTGGGGACCGGATAAATTCGAGCGTGTGCACATGAAGGACTACAGCTACCTGATCCACGAAATCGAGCCCACAACCGGGCAGAAGGCGTGGATTATCTTCTTCATCACACTGTTGGGCTGCGTGGCCTGGGGCATTTGCATTGCCTACGGACCGCCTACCTACAGGCGTTTCAGCGGTCGTTAATCGCTGGTAAGGAAAATTCCATGAACTCTGACAAGATTCTCGAACTCCTCAAAAAGCCTGGTGTAATCATCGGCTTGATCGTCGCTGCCGTTCTTCTGTTCGGCACTATCTCCGTGATCGGCACTTATACCAGCGTGCGCAACGAAGGTCGCACGCAAGAGTTGTCCATGAACGCGCAGTGGAAAAACACCCAGACGCGCTACGGGCAATTCCGCATGGGCATGGCCGACAAGCTGGCGATCGCGCGCGAAAAGCGTGACGCCATCAACAAGATCCTGGTCGATGCCGTCTCCGGACGCTACGACAAGCAGGGTCAACCCGGCACCGTCAATCAGGATGCGGTCTTCTCGGCTATCAAAGAAGCCTATCCCGACTTGAAGGGGCTCAACATCTTCGACCAGCTAATCGTCGACATCCAGGCGGGGCGTGAAGCCTTCGCCAAGGACCAGGAGACTATGGCTGACATGGTGCGCTCCTACAACTCCTGGCGCGAGACGGGCAGCTTCCTGCACCCGACTTTCGTCAAGTGGGCTGGCTTCCCATCGGATGTCCTGGAAGCGCGCGTGGGCGACAAGGTCTATCACGGGCAAGCGGCTCTCGACAAAATGAACACCGTGATCGTGGGTCAGGGCACAAGCGAGATCTTCGACACCGGCAACGACAAACCTCTGGTCGTTCCCGGCAAGTAAGCCGCGCCCTCTCTTTCTGAGGCGCCACCATAGGCAGTGGCAGAGTGGTCGTCTGCTTTGCAGGTGACCTCTTTTGCCATTGCCGTTCGAGCGCCCAAATTAATAACAAAAAAGTGAGGTACTGCCTATGATGAACATGATCATTGTGGGTGCTCTGATTGTCTTTGCGATTGGACTTGTTACCAAGTTCATCCTGGACAAGAAGGAGTCTCCATACAGAATCACTCTTGCCGAATTTGCGATTGCCGGAGCAGTGCTCCTGGCTCTCGTAATTCCTGGCACTACCTGGCTCGGATACAAGATGGCCTATGAAAACGCCGTCACGTACGAAGAGTTTTGGAACGGTCAGGAAGTAAAGGCCACGTGGGATAAGATTCAGTGCGACAGGGACGGAGCTGCTGCCCATACCTTCCGCTGCGATCCCTACAAGGTGCTGGTCACGTACGATTGCTCGTATTACACCGGCTCAGGCAAGAATCGTCACCGTGTCTCCAAAACGTGCACACGTTGGGAGACGCGCTATCACAGCTGCCCTTACGTCACCGAGGAATGGACCTTCAAGGTCTACACAACGCTCGGCGAGTACACGATTGCAGCCAACAATTTCCCGGACCATCCGGAGAATTACCGGTATACCAGTCCGAAAGGATACTCGCAGCCGGCTCCCTCTGATGTTCCGCGCGGCGTTCCCCAGTTCTGGCAGGACGCCAAAAACCGGCTGGACGCCAATAAGCCGGGGCCTGTAGCTGTGCGCAAGGAGTACGACAATCTCATCCTTGCCTCTCAGCACACGATTCTGAAGAAGTACAGTCAGGACATCGAGCGCTACAAGAAAGACAACCTCTTTCCCAAGATTGCCTCGAGCGTTCACGATTTCTACCTGGCTGACCGGGTCTACTTCGTTGGTGTGACGCCTGACCCCCGCTGGCAGTGGCACATCAATTACTTCAATGGCGCCCTTGGCTATGAATTGCAGGGCGACCTGCACGTGGTCATTATCGATGCCGACAAGGTAAACGACCCGGACAATTACGCGGCGGCCCTTTCCGCGTACTGGCAATCGCCCGAGATGGAGAAGAATGCGCTGTCGAAAAACGCCATTCTCGTCGTCCTGGGCGTCAAGGGCGAAACAGTCAGTTGGGCTCGGGCGACGACCGGCATGCCGCGTGGAAACGAGGCCATGCTGATAGAAATCCGCGACCAACTCAAAGGCGCTCCCTACGACCCCAGGTCCATCCTCGGGGTGCCGCATGGAGAACTGACTTCAGTCAACGGCGAGACAAAAGTGCACATCGTGCATGGACCCGATCAGGGCGCTCTGGAAAGCATCATCTTTGGTGCCGACAAATTCCAGCGTGTGCATATGACGGACTACCAGTACCTGGCGCACGAAATCGAGCCGACCGACGGGCAGAAGGGGTGGATCTACTTCTTCATCATCCTGTTCGGCATCATCGCCTGGGGCATCTGCGTCTACGTCGGACCCCAAACCTATCACCGTGTTCGCCGGTAAATCCGGCCACAAATTTCCGTAAGGAGAAAAAAGTCATGAAGAAATTCATCGTAATCGGCGTCATCGCCGCGCTCGTGCTGGGAATCTTCTCGGTCATCAGCACGTACACATCGATCCGCAACGAGGGCACCCGCACGGAGCTCTCCATCACTGCCAAGTACAAGGCGATGCAGGCCAGCTACGGCCAGGACCGCCTCGCTTTCACCGACCAGCTGGGCATTTCCCGCGACAAGCGTGACGCCATGGACAAGATCCTGACGGACGCCGTCAGCGGTCGCTACAACAAGGCGGGCTCACCCCAGGTCGACAACGGCAAGCTCTTCTCGGCCATCACCGAGGCTTATCCCGACCTCTCCGGTCTGAACATCTATGACAAGATCATGGACTTCGTCACCAAGATGCGCAGCAAGTTTGCGCAGGACCAGGCCCAGGTCGCCGAGATGATCAAGGACTACAACACCTGGCGCGAGACGGGCAGCTTCCTGCACCCGACTCTGGTCAAGTGGGCTGGCTTCCCCTCGGATGCACTCGAGGTGCAGGCCAACGGCAACGTCTACCGCGGTCAGGCTGCGCTCGACAAGATGTCGCGCCCGATCGTCGGCTCCGACACCGGTCAGATCTTCGACACGGGTGTGGACCAGCCGGCCATCCCTGGCAAGTAACTAACCCAATCAGCTGTGGTTCTGCAAGGAGGGGCAACCCTCCTTGCAGACTGTGGCGGCAAAAGCGCCCTGCGTTTTTGCTCTTTTCCACTTTTCTATTAGTCAATATAGTGAAAAATTTAACGTTGAAGCAACGCTTGATTGGTAATAGTGTCGCAAACAGCTTCAGGCAGTCCAGGCAGGTCAACATTGTTGGCTTTCCTGTATTTGGCTTGGTATTGTATATGGTATCAGACTTAGCGCATATAGCGCCTGCGAATTTTTAGCAAAATATACTAAATTCAAGCATCTTCAGTTAGATAACGTTGCTTTGCCAGTCCGATAAAAGACAGGTTGATTGTGCAATTTCAATCTATCTTCGTGTGGGGAAAAACCGACCAGATCCTCCAACCTCCTTCTTCTGGGCATTTTTGCATTCAGCATGAGCTGAATTGCGTGCCCACCAACCCAACCCTTCTGTGCTCCCAGCGTGAAAGGAAATTCCCATGAACAACGTCGCGATTGCCATCTGTGCATTCGCCAAAGCCTTCCTCTGCCTGTTTCTGATTGTGGCATGCGGTGGTTTCGTCGGGCTGACCATCGCAATTGGCCTTGATGGGCTCTTTGGCGGCCCGGCCATGGAAGCTTTCAATGCAAAAATCATGACTCCGTCGTTTCTGCTTGGTTACCTGGCGTTTTCAGCTTGCTGGCTCCTTCTGATTCTGGTCATAGGAATCATGCATTACTGGCCCTTGTGTGCGCAAAAACTGCAGGCGCGGCGAGGCTGAACTTAAAGTGTGCTGCGGCTAAACATCAAGAGCATGTCGGCTGTCGATGATTTGCAGTCCCGGCGCCAAATATAGGCGCTGGGACTGGCTGAGGAGAATAAATTTGGGCAGGTTTCTTCTATTTTTTTGCCTGAATGTTGCTATGAAACTTTTGCAAGGTTCATAGCCAAAACGCAATCCGCAAGGTCCTTGCAGCGTCAGAGTTTTGGGCGATTTTGCTGATTTTCGCGTTGGATAAGGCTAGTTTCGCCACCGTAAACACTGGCTTTGCGGGTTCATAAAAGCGCGATCAGCTATGAAATTCCAAAAGTTTCATAGCAATTCCTCATTGGTGTTTTGACAATACCGGCCTTTGTTTGAAATTGATGATTTCGGCTCTGTTTAGCTCAGACCGGCTGCTTCCAACCAAAGCCTGGTTCACGTGAGCGCGCATGAACTTTCAACACAGCTTGAGCAAATCAAAAAACCGCCAACCACTCAAAATGCGCCTTTTATATATCCACTTGACAAGTTCGCGCAGCTTGGCCAAGCTGGTCTTTCCAGATTTTAGGTAGATCTGTATCTTCCTCCTCGACCTTTCGCTAGGTTGAGATATCTACATTCTTTCTTTTGATCATCAGGTATTAACTCCAGGCTCATAACTCACATTCCAGTTCCGCAGGAACACCGGCCACACGCGCCGAGAGAATGAGTACGGGTCTGGAGCTAATGCTTGGTCATCGGCAGAAAGAATTGGCAATTGAAACTGATCCAGAGGCGGCCGATTGGCTTGCTGTTTGGTGTTTTGCAGTTTCCAGAAAAGCAGCCTGACTGCTGCATAACAATGAAATGGAGAACTAATGTGAACACTCAACTGAAATCGATCGAAGCCGCCCTGTCGCGGCTTGATCCCGAACGTCGAGAGCGGATTCTGCAACAGGCGGCCGAATGGGCCACTGCTGCCGCTGCGCTCGAAGACGTCAAACGCCGTGGGCTGACTTTGGTCGGCTTCATGGGTTCGGCTCGCGAACACGAGCACACCGAAGAGATCTGCCACCTGGTCGAAGACATCGCGTCGCGGCTGGGACCCAAGTTTGCTGTCATCACTGGTGGTGGAGACGCCGTCATGGCTTTCGCCAATCGTGGTGCCAAGCGCGGCGGTTCTTTCTCAATCGGTCTCAACCTCCTGGCGCCCAACACGCCGGAGCAGCGCCCCAACGATTATCTCGACCTGGCTCTGCCGCACAGCGGTTTCGGGCACCGGTTGGATAATTTCCTCTCCTACACCGACATCATGGTGTTGGGCATCGGCGGCTTCGGCACGGACCTGGAAGAAGTCTTCTACCGTCAGTGCATTCAAGTCGGCACCCACAGCGAGATCCCGCTCGTCTACCTGAAGCCCAGCTTCTGGCGCGGCAAGCTCGATCTGGTGCGCTTGCAGTTGGAGCGCCGCCTGTTCAGCCCGGAAGACCTGAGGATGGTGCATATCGTCCCTGAAGATTCCGACCTGACCGGCAGCGGCTCACTCTCGCTGCACGACCGCCAGCTGTTCCAAATCGACCACGATGGAAACACCGAGGCCGACCGGGCCAGCAACCTGATCTTCCGTCTGGCTCAACAGCGCCAGAGGTCGGTGAAATATGCATAACAGGGCGGTATTCGTGAATCGCCATGATCGACACAAGCAGCTCAACACGCGAGCCGAGCGTCATTGTCCCTGTCCGGGGCAATGGGGCTTGAGCTGGCGGGAGGGGCTGAAAACAAAGGAAAACGACGCTGTCATTGGTTTAACACCCTGATGACGGCGCCGTTTTTCTTATTTTCGGTTCTACGAGGAAATATAGTAATACAGCGATAAAAAGAAGAAGGTTGGGCCAAAGACCGCTTGTAAGCGGCTTCAACCCAACCTCCTCCTCACTCAATGAGCCGCTCGATTAGTAGGTGCCAGGCGAACCCGACATCATCCAATCAAACGCTTACTTCTTGTCGGTCGCAGCCGGAGCCGGCGCGGACGCGTTGCCGCCCTTGCCTTCCTTCATCTGCGAGACGAGCAGACCGAGCAGCGCGCTGCCGATACCACCCGATTCGCCATTGCCGCCGGCAACGACGTCCGGAGTGATGCGGATGCCCTTCTCGGCGAGCGCAGTGATCGCGGTGACCAGAGCAACGCCGCCCTGACCCATCGCTTCCACCTGCTCCTTGTAAGCCGCACCCTGCGCCTTACCCTTCAGCTCGGTGACCTTCGCTTCGGCTTCACCGGTCTGCTGGATGTAGGCAGCTTCACCGGCTGCGGTCTTCTTGCGGGCGTCGGCCGTACGCTCGGCGATTTCCACGCCAACCGTCGCAGCCATCAGGTCCTTCTGCTTGTCCGCCTGCGCCGTGATCTTCTCCAGCTCGATGCGCTTCTGCTGCGCTTCCTGCTGGGCGCCGTACATGGACTGACGCTGCTCAGCGAGAATCTTCTCGGTCTGAGTGGTCATCAGCTCTTCGGGCAGATGGATGTGGCAGATGAGCACGTTGACGACGTCAACGTGGTACTTCAGCAGGTGCGCCCGAACCTTGGCTTCGGCCTTCTCCTGCTCGTCGTGACGATTCTGCAGGTATGCCATCGCCGACGATTCGGAGGCCTGGTTGCGGAAGATGCTGTCGATCGTCGGGTGCATCACGTTCTGCTTGAGGTTGTCGATGCCGCCGATCTTGGCGACCATGAACGGAGCGTCCTCAGGCTTCACGCGGAACACGACCCGAACTTCCAGCTTCATCTTGAAGCCGTCCTTCGAAATCACTTCGAAAGGATCGAAGCTGCTCTTGCTGTCGCCCTCGGTCCATTCCACCGTCTGGTTGGTGGTGGGGATGATGACAGGCGTCGCCGCCTTGGTGTTGACGTAGTACTTGCCGGGTCCGACCACCGCCTTCTGGATGCCGCGGAAGCCTTCCGGCACCACGTATCCTTCACGGTTGCCCGATTCCAGGCGCCGGTCGGCGGCGTCGTTGGCCAGGCCAACTTCCGCTTCCGCTTCGGCATCGGCTTCGCCGTTGTGCTCGTGCTTCAGGGCCTCGATGCGCTGTTGACGCTCGCGGTCCATCTGCACCTTGACCTCTTCGGTCGGGTCCTTGCCTTCGTTCGAAACGACGACGGCAACTTCACCCGGCTTCACTTCCTTGGCCGAGTCGCCCTCGACCTTGAAGAGCAGGGGATTGACGTAGTAAGTGCCGGGACGCAGCAGGTCCTTCTGGGGACCGCGTTGACCGCCGGCGTTCAGGAAGGCCTGGCCGTCCTGGAAGTTGTTGTGACCGGTGACGGCCTTGGCGACGAAGTCGTTGGCGGTCATCACCTCGCCGTCCAGCGCTTCGACCAGACCGACCTTGTCGTTCTCGATGACGGTAGCGGGATGCATCGTCACCGTGAAGAGACCGGGCTTCTGGCCTTCCGTGCCAGTGGACTCACGCAGAATGCGGTAGGTACCGGGGGTGAGAGCCTCGACCTGAGGACCCTTCTGACCGTGGCTCTGGATGAACCCTTCGGCGTCCTGGAAGTGGTTGTGGCCGTCGATCGCTTTGCCGAGCAGGCGACCGGGGTTGAGCGACTCACCGTCCGCCGCGGTAATCACGCCGACCTGTCCTTGCGGAACGACGGTCTGCTTGCAGATGCTGACGCGGAAGAGGTAGGGGTGGATGGGCCACAGACCAGGAGGCAGAGTGCGCATCTGGATGCCCTTGACGCCGCCCTGCGTGAGGAAGGCGATCGGGTTCTGGAAGTTGTCGTGCGCGTTGTTGGCCTCGTCCGGAGCGAAGATGCGGCCGGCAGGCAGAGGCTTGCCGTCGACGGCTTCGATGACGCCGACTTCGTCGGATGCGATGCTCACCAGAGAAACCTTCTGGACGATGCGCTCGATCGGGAACATGATGAAATGCAGACCCGGCTTCAGGACGTCCGCCTGGATGCCGACTTCACCGCTGGTGGCGACGACGCGCCCGGAGGCCATCTTCTTACCGTAGTAACGGCGCTCCTTGATGGCGATTTCCTTGGCGCCGACGTTGACCAGGAAGCGAGTGACGAGCAAGAACAAGAAGGCGATACCGACGACAATCGGTACGACCGTCCAAAGGATCGTTGAGATTTCTGGGGTCATGTAGTGGTCCTCTTTCTCGAGAGTTTTGGTTGACGCTATTCGGAGCTCAACCTGGTTGCACGAGGCAAATCCACCGTCTCTGGTCCGAAACCCAAAGCGATGACTTTCAACAAAGATGCCGAACCTTAAATCCAATTGGATTCTGAATGCGCCGAGTTTTGTGCGGTGAGCTTGGCGTTGTGGTTGGTTCGGGTCCTTGAGAAAGATTTGATAGGTAGACCCCCAATCTATGGAGGGAAGGCTGGAATTTACAACGATTGTCAAGAGGAGGCGGCGAATTGAATCATAACGGCTCTAGCGCGGCTCGCGCAGAGGCTGGCGAACTCCAAGAAGTGGCCGCTTCGCGCGATGCGCGCACTTCTTGCGGATTTCGCACTAGCTTTTATTCATCCTGGGTCTTTTAACTTTGCAGCACCGTGATTATTTCTTGGGGCTGGGCATAC